>DASYLL010000001.1:0-12193 GCA_036009605.1 Thermoanaerobaculia bacterium
GCAGGGCAAGAGCGAGGCGCTACGCGCTGAGGCACATTGAACCAGCAACGCTCGAAGCGAGAAGTGCGTCTCGCGCAGCGCCACGCTTGAACCAGCAACGCTCGGAGCAAGAACGATGCGTCCCACGCCGGGCCACCTTGAACCAGCAACGCTCGAAGCGAGAAGTGCGTCTCGCGCAGCGCCACGCTTGCACCAGCAACGCTCGGAGCAGGAACGATGCGTCCCACGCCGGGCCACCTTGAACCAGCAACGCTCGAAGCGAGAAGTGTGTCTCGCGACGAACGCACTTCAACCAGCAACATTTCTGTGTCCACCCCTTGCCGATCTTCACTTCAGGTGCTAAATTCCCACCACATGCTAAAAAATCAGCAGTTCTCTCGACGAGAGCGCGAGATCATGGACATCATCTTTTCCCGTGGGAAGGCCACGGCGACCGAGGTGATGGAAGGGATGGCGGAGCCGCCGAGCTATTCGGCCGTTCGGGCCACGCTGCGCATCCTCGAACAAAAAGGTCATCTCAAGCATCAACATGATGGCACTCGCTACGTATACCTCCCTACCGTCAACCGCGAGCGGGTGCGTCTTTCGGCGCTCGATCAGCTGCTGACGACCTTCTTCGAGGGCTCGGCCGCCAATGTCGTGGCGACGCTGATCGAGCGGCAGAAGGGAACGATGTCCGACCACGAATTGCAACGTCTTGGCGAGCTGATCGCCGAGGCCAGGAAAGAGGGGCGCTGACATGTCCACGATCTTCGAGCTCGCCGCACGCCTCCAGGCTGCGAACGCCGCGGAAGAGATGCTGTTGATGCTGCTGAAGGCAACGCTGATCCTTCTGATCGCGCGCCTGCTGCTGGCCGCCATCCCTCGTGCCTCCGCCGCCACGAAGCATGTCATCGCGACCGCCGCGCTCGTCGCGGTCGGGCTGATGCCGCTGTTTTCCGTCGTGGTCCCTGCATGGACGATTGCAGTGCAGCCGCGCGTGCAGCCCTCGCCCATCGCGGATCAGTCCGCGCAGGACACGGCGAACGCGCAGCGCAGCCTCGCGCCGGGCAACGAGCCGCGCACGATCGGCGTTCGCGACACCGATGAGTCGTCGTTCTCCACCGCCGTCGCCGTCGTGAAAGCCGTCGCACCCGAGCCGCTCAGCGCGCTCGAGCGCGCCTCGACCGTGGCCCGCGGCACCTGGAAAGGTCTCATCGTCCTCACCTTCAGCTTCATCGCCTTCCTGCTCCTCATCCACATGTCCCTCGGCGTGATCGGCGTCTGGTACGTCGCGCGGAAGGCCGAAGAGCTGACGCAGGACTCGGCGCTTCTCGCGCTCGATCAGGCGCGCGATCAACTGCAGCTCGGCGTGAACGTGCGCCTGCTGCGCTCGTCGCGCATCAGCGTGCCGGTGCTCTGGGGCGTGCGGAATCCCGTGCTGCTGCTCCCGCCGGATGTCGTGACCTGGCCGACCGAGCGTCTGCGCGTCGTTCTTCTGCACGAGCTCGCGCATCTCAAACGCTTCGACGGCATCTCGCTGATCCTCACGCGCATCGCCGTGTCGCTGTTCTGGTTCCATCCGATCGCGTGGTCGCTCGAGCGCGCGGGTCGCAGCGAATGCGAGCGCGCGTGTGACGATCTCGTTCTCGCCGGCGGTACGAAGCCGTCCGAGTACGCGGATCACCTGCTCGCGATCGCGCGCTCGATGCCGACATTCGATCCGTTCCGCTCCGTCACGCTGGCGATGTCGCGCAAGTCGCAGCTCGAAGGGCGTCTGCTTTCGATCCTGCAGCCGCACGTCGCACGTCGCGTGTTCAGCGGACGCCGTGTCGCAATCGCATGCGCACTCGCGATCGCGGTGATCGTGCCGATCTCCGCGCTGCGTCTCATCGCCGCGCCGCCGCAGGAACAGGCGCTCACCGCGCAGAACGCCACGACGCAGAAACCGGCAGAGAAGAAGACCGCGGGTTCCGAAGTCGAGGTGACGTCGAACGTCGATTCGCTCGAGGACTACTTCCTCACGAAGCTCGGCAAGTACGACAAGCGCGCCGATCGCTGGACGCGCACGCCGCGCAACGGCTCGGACTGGTATGCGCGCGCCTACGATCTCTACAGAGCCGATCGTTATGAAGAAGCCGCGGCTGCGTTCCTCCGCGCCGCCGAAAAAGGCCACAACAAGGACACCGCGCTGTACAACGCAGCCTGTTCGTACGCGCTGATGGGCGATGCGAACCGCGCCATCCCGACGCTGATCGATGCGATCGACGCGGGCTGGGACGACATCGAGAAGATCGCCGACGATTCGGACTTCGATCCGATCCGTTCCGATCCGCGTTTCGCACGTGCGATCAAGGACAGCCGCGGCGAGGTCGTCAACCGTCGTCTGACCGAAACGATGGAGAGCTACAACGATCTGCGCACGCGCGGCGGCGATGACGACGACTGGTACGAAGTCGGTCTCGATCTGCTGCGTCTGCGCAAGATCGACGACTCGATCTACGCTTTCGAGCAAGCCATCGCGCGCGGCAGCAAGCCGGGCGCGTCGCGATACAACATCGCCTGCGCGTATTCACTGCGCGGCGATATTCCGAACGGGATGGCCGCACTCAATCAGGCGATCGAAGAGGGGTACTCGAGCGGGGACAAGTTCGAGAACGATCCGGACATCGTGCTGCTCCGCCAGCAACCCGGTTTCGCCGCGCTGAAACAGAAGGCGAAGGATCTCCAGCAGCGCAGCTGGGGCACCAGCTGGGGCGGCGTCAATCAGCTGCTGAAGGTTCTGAATACGTGGGATGACGCGGTCGATCATCACCGCGATATGACCAAGAAATACCCCAACTCCGGCCGCGCCTGGTTCAACCTCGGATACGCGGCGCTGCAGGACCGCGATTTCGATACGGCCATCGCGGCTTATCGGCGGACGCTGCAGCTCGGCTATCGCCCCGGCACGTCGTCGTACAACATGGCCTGCGCCTACGCGCTGCAGGACAACGAGGACGCGGCATTCGAATGGCTGGAGCGCGCGAAGGCCGCGAAGTTCGACCTCGACGACTACGTGCACGACGACGAAGACCTCGATTCGCTGCACAACGACCCGCGCTGGGAGAAACTCACGGCCGGTCTCGAGAACCACGAAAAGCACTTCTGGAAGCACAAGGATAAGCACTGACGGACCGTCGGGATGAGGGAAGCGCATCCTCATCCCGATGTTGATCCTCTGACAGCTACAATCGCTTGATGCGCGTGCTCGGACTCAATCACGTCAACATCGCCGGCCCGCTCATCCTCCTCGAACGCTGCCGCGATTTCTACGTCGAGATCCTCGGCATGACCGACGGCCCACGCCCGCGATTCCGCAGCCGCGGCTTCTGGCTCTACGCGGGCGATCAACCCGTCGTGCATCTTTCGGAAAGAGATCGCGAAACAACCGGCACGTCCGCGCTCGATCACTTCGCGTTCACCTGCGAAGGTCTCGACGAAATGATGGCGCGTCTGCGCGAGCACGACATCGCGTTCGAGCTCGATCCCGCGCGTGAGGGCAAACGCGCGCAGTTGTTTCTGGAAGATCCGGCGGGTGTGTCGCTGGAGTTGAATTTCCTGCCCTGACTCAGCTTTGCCGCAACATCCCGTGCCGCAGAATCCGCGAGATGTCCTTCACCGCTTCATCCGTGCCCTTGCCGAAGTGGTCCTTCACGCCGAACAGGATCTCAATCGTGAAGTAGTTGTAGAAGATGCGCGTGGCGAGCATGACGGCGGAGACGGGCGACAGGCCGTCGGAGAGTTTCGTCGTGAGCTCTTTCTCCATGCCGGTGGCCTTCATGAAAGAGTCGAAGCGATCGGCCATGTTCTGGTAGAACTTGCGGACGTGGGTGCCGTCGAACTCGACGACGTCGACGTAGATGAGGGCGATGTACTCGCGATAGTCGTGGGTGATCTCACGGATGGCGTGGCCGATCGCTTCGAGGTTGTCGGGGAACGACCCGGTCGCAAGCGCGCGATTGAAGGGAAACTCGGGCTGCGACATGGCCTCGAAGTAGCGATCGATCAGCGCCCGGAAGATGGCCTCTTTGTCGGGAAAGTGATGGTAGACGTTTCCCTTCGAGAGCCCGGCTTCTTCGCTGATGTCGCGGACGCTCGTCGCGCCGTAACCCTTGTGGGAGAAGAGCTTCAGCGCGGAATCGAGGATCTGCGTGCGCGATTTTTCGGAACGTTCGACCTGGCCCATTGCGCGGCAGTTTATCCCGTACGACTGAGCACGGTAACAAGCTCGGCCTTGACAACTTTGCCGTAAGGCGTGCGCGGCAACGCGTCGATGAAGAGAAAGCGCTTCGGGATCTTGTACTTCGCAATCCGCGACGCCAGCCACTCCGTGAGCTCCCCCTCGGATACCGATCCGACGACGAACGCGATCGCCACCTCGCCCCACGTGTCATCCGGAATGGCGACGACTGCGGCGTCCGATACCGAGGGATGGGCGAGGAGCTCGGCTTCGATCTCCGCGGGATAGACGTTGACGCCGCCGCTGATGAACATCTCTTTGCGACGTCCGGCGATGTAGAAGAAGCCGTCTTCATCGCGGCGCGCGAGATCGCCGGTGCGAAACCAACCGTCGTCGGCGTAGGCTTCGCGCGTCGCTGCTTCGTTGTTCCAGTAGCCCTTCGAGACGTGCGGGCCGCGGATCCACATCTCCCCCACGTCGCCATCGAGATTCTCGAGCTTCACTTCGGTGAACAGCATCGGGCGTCCGATCGAGCCCGGTTTGCGGAACGAGTCATCGACCGTCATCGTGAAGCAGTTCACGCCCACTTCGGTCATGCCGTAACCCTGTTTGAACACGACGCCGCGCTTCTGATACGCGTCGATGACGAACTGCGGCAACGGCGCACCACCCGAGATGAACCATCGCACGTGCGAAAGATCAGCGGTCGCAAATTCGGGCGCATCCATTAATAGCTTCCAGATGGTTGGGACGCCGAGGACGACCGTACAACGTTCGCGCTCGATCGTGTTCCAGATTTCGGTCGTGTTGAACGATTTGTGAATGACGACCGTTCCGCCGGCGCAGAAGATCGGGATGAGAAACGCGGCCAGTCCGCCCGCGTGATACATCGGCGTGAAGACGGGTGAAACGTCGTCGTCGCGCAGAGCCCAGTTGATCGCGGTGTTGTAGCCGTTCCAATAGAGCTGGCGTTTGGGGATCATTACGCCTTTGGGCTTGCCTGTGGTGCCGGATGTGTAGAGCAGCGCGTAAATGCCCTCGGCGGTTGTCGGTTCTCGGTTGTCGGTTGTCTGTGGGTTTACGCGATGGCGGACAGAGAACTGAGAACGGACAACGGAGAACTGCGCGAACTCGTCTCCGTGGAAGAGTAACTTCATGTCGCAATCGTTTGCGATGACGCGCAGCTCGTGTTCGGTTGCGCGCGTCGAGAGAGGCACGACGATTACGCCGGCTTTGCCGGCTGCAAAGAAGAGCTCGAGGAATTCGATGCAGTTGTAGGCGAGGAGGCCGAAGCGGTCGCCGGGTTCGAGGAGCGTGCGAAGTGTTGCTGCTGCGCGTTCGGCGCGTGTGTTCAGTTCTGCATAGGTCAGGCGCTCGCCTGTTTCGACCGACACCAGCGCGAGCTTGTCAGGAGTGACGCGGGCGCGTTCGCTCAGCAGATCGCCGTCAAACATTGAAGGAATCGCTCCGGCTGTTGCATGTGCGGGATGTGTGCGGCGCCTTCGATCACGTGCAGCTCCGCGTTCGGAATCGCGTCGCGCAGCGCTTCTGCATAGGAGAGTGGCAGAACGCCGTCATCCGCGCCCCAGACGAGCGTCGTCGGGATGTCGATCTCGCCGAGACGCGATTCGATTTCGTGCTCTGCGATCTCGGTGAGGCGCAGCATCGGGGAGCCCTGCGCGCGTTGCAGCAGCGCTTCGATGACCCACTCCTGCGGCTGATAGTTCGGACCGTGCACCGCGCGAAGAATCGGAATCGCTTCTTCCCGTGTGTTGGCAACGATCGGCGAAGAAAGCGGTCGCGCCAGACCGCCGGAGGCCTCTAACACGAGACGCGCGATTTGCGTTGGATGCTTCAGTGCGTAGAGGAGCGCCAGCCAGCCGCCGAGGGAGTTGCCGATGAGGGTGATGGGCTCATTGGGTGCGGCGTTGTCGATGATCGTTTCGAGCTGCGTGAGGATCAGCGAGAGCGGGATTGGACCTTCTTTGGGAGCGCTCTCGCCGTGGCCGAGAAGATCCGGAACGATCACGCGATGTGTACGTGCGAGGGCGGGGGCGACTGTGCACCACGTTCCGGCCTGGTCGTTGACACCGTGGATGAGAACGATGGGGCTGTCATCCCGAGCGGAGCGAGGGATGACAGCGTTGGTCCAATAGACCATCTCGCCCACCTCCCGTCGCACGAATCCCGTAGCGGCGAGCGCCGTGCGGGTCATGCGCACGAAATCGGCGGACGATTTAATCTCCAAACAGACGCGTCTCCTGCAGCGGCATGCGGAACGCGGCGGCGGCCTGGTTGTAGCCGACACCAGAGCCCACCATCACGACGAGATCGCCCGGCTTGATCTTCTTCTTGGCCAGCGCGTCGTCGAGTGCCATCGGGATGCAGGCGGAGCCGGTGTAGCCCCACTGCTCCATGATCATGTGCGTCTTTTCCATCGGCAGGTCGAGCGATTTCATCACCAGCTCGATCGTCGGTTTGCGCACCTGCGTGAAGATCAGGAAATCGATGTCGCTCAATGCGAATCCGCCGTTTTCAGCGACTTTTCGCACGAGTTTCGGCCAACCGTCGTTGTTGATCTCGGGCGGATAGCGTTCGAGCATCTTCACGGTGGTGCGGCCTTCGCGTACTGCGTCTTCTGTCGCCGGCTCGACTGTGCCGCCGGCCTGGATGAGCCACTTGTTCGCGTAAGTGCCGTCGGCCTGAAACGCGGCGGAGATGAATCCCTTTTCTTCACTGCGCTCGAGCACCGCGGCGCCTGCACCATCGCCGTAGAAGAACAGCATCGGATCGTTGTCCGCGCTGAGCTTGTGCATCTGATAGACAGCCACGACGAGCACGGTCTTCAATCCCGGATTCGTCGCCATCAAACCTGCGGCGTTCGAGATCGCAGTGGGAAACGACGCGCATGCACACGCGACATCGAACGTGCCCGCGTTCTTCGCGCCGAGCTTCGCCTGCAGCACGACCGATGTCGCGGGCGTGATGTAGTCCGGCGAGTCGGTGCCAAGGATGATCAGATCGACTTCTTCGGCAGTTTTGCCGGCGCGATCGAGTGCCTGTTGCGCGGCACGCAGCGCGAGATCCGAGGCGGCCCAATCGTGCGGCGCATACCAGCGGCTGCGGATGCCGGTCGACGCTTCCATCTTGTCGACGAATTCCGGCGCCGCGCCGTTGAACTTCGCGCGCAGGTGGTCGTTGGTGACTTCGATCTCCGGGAGGTAGGAACCGGTGCTGACTATGGTCGCGTAGGTCATGTGCATTCGCAGTTGTCGGTTGTCGGTTGTCGGTTCTCTGTGCTGTTCGCTCGTGCGGTCAGTTGCAGACAACTGACAACCGACAACCAATCACGTTCCCATCACCAGCCCGCCATCTACCGATAGCACCGCGCCGTGCACGAACTTCGCGGCATCGCTCGCGAGCCATACGTATGCGTTCGCGATGTCGGCCGGCTCGCCCATTTTGCCGAGCGGCGTTCGCGCGGCCATTCCGTCGAGCACTTTCTGCGGCATCGCTTTCACCATTTCGGTAGCGATGAAACCGGGCGCGACGCAGTTGACGCGGATGTTGTAGCGGCCGAGCTCGCGCGCCCAGGTCTTCGTGAAACTGATCACGCCTGCTTTCGTCGCGGCGTAATTCGTCTGGCCGAAGTTGCCGTAGAGACCGACGATCGACGACGCGTTGAGCACGACGCCGCCGCCTCCTTTGATCATGTGCGGCGCGACCGCGCGCGTGCAGGCGAACACACCTTTGAGGTTCACGTTGATGACGGCGTCGAACGTCGCGTCGTCCATCTGCGAGAGCACCTCGCCGTCTTTCCATTTGACGAGTTGCGCGTCGCGCACGATGCCGGCGTTGTTGACCAGCACGTCGATGCGGCCATGCTCTGCGATCACATTGAGAACCGCGGCGTTGACGACGTCCGGTTTCGTCACATCGACGTCCGGCACGTCCCACACCACGACCTTCGCGCCTTCACGCTCGAATGCTTCGACAGTGGCGCGACCGATGCCGGCCGCGCCACCCGTCACGATGACGACTTTATCTTTGAGATTGAGGTCCATGGATTAGAAGAGCCACCGCACGCCGAGCTGGAACTCTCGCGGCGCGAGCGTCGCGTTGTACTGACCGAAGCGCGGGTTCGGCACCGCGGCCAGCGCGGGATTCGCCGCCGTCGGACCGCTCAGGTACTGGCCGGCCACGATCGACTGCACATCGTAGTTGACGGCGTTGGTGATGTTGAACGCTTCCGCGATCGCCTCGATCTGGCCGAACGCGAAGCCGAAGGACTTCGTCAGGCGGAGCGAGAGCTGGCGGAACGCCGGACCATTTTCTTCATTGCGGCCGATGCCGGCCGGACGATCGGAGTTCTTGCCGTCGCCATTGAAATCGTAGCCGAGGCGGTAGGTCCAGGGCTGGCCGGATCCGTATTCGTAGATCGGCGCGACCTGAATGCCCCACGGCGCATGGAACACGCCGCTGAGAACGACGCGATACGCCTCCTGTCCGCGAGCGCGGCCGTACTCGGCCTCGATGTTCGCGGGATCATTCGGATAGCCCGTCGGGAAGTCGGGGCTGAAGTCGTCGCTGATGTTCTTCTTGTCGGCGAAGGTGATCGACGCCGTGAGGAGATCACGCTCGCGGATGTTGCCGTTGAGCGACAGGACCAGCGCCTTGTACTTCGAATGACCTTCATTCGTGTACATGTTGACCTGGTCGTAGGCGGTGATCGGACGCGTGCGCGTCGCGTTGCCGCTCCAGTTGATGTCGCGGATCACGATCTCGTCTTTGCCCTTCACGTACACTCCTTCGGTATCGAGGTACACGCGTGACGATCCGAGCTTCACCGTGTATCCGAGCGAAGCCTGCGTCGCTTCGGGGTTGTGATAGTCGGCGCTGAGGAGTGCGATCGCGGGCTTGGAGACGATGCCGGTTGTGGTCGGATTGTTCACGTCGAGCGCGAGGGCCGGGAAGCCGAGCAGCGCGCCGTTGACGCGCGTGAACGTCACGCGGCCGGTGACGCCGTTCTGCTGCAGTTCCGTGAGCGCGGGCACGAGCAGCATGCGGCCGGTGAACTTGCCGGCGCCACCGCGGAGGACGTTCGTGCCGTCGCCGCGCAGGTCATAGCTGAACGAGAAGCGCGGCTGATAGTTGTTCGAGTCGGTCTCGCGCGCGTCCGGGATGAGCGGATGCGTGAAGCCTTCGTTGTTGCCGTTCGTGTCGACGTCGTAGCGCAGGCCGAGGTTCAGGGTGAGCTTCGCGTTCGGACGCCAGGAGTCTTCGAGGAAGAAGCCGTAGACGTCGGTGTCGCTCGAGACATCCGAGGAGCCGACGCCGTATGCATACGCGAGCGGCAACGTGCGATTGTCCGTCAGATAGATGAAGAGGCCGCGCTCGTATGTGTCGAGGATGAAGCGCTCGTCGATGTGCTGCAGCGAGAAGCCGGCCTTCAGATCGTGCGAGCCACGGCCCGTCGCGATGTGATGGTGGAACGTGTCGCGGAGCTCGTACGTCGAGCCGTCGCCGAGAAGATCGCCGAGGATATTGCCGCCGCTCTGCAGCGTATTGCCGCTGGAGAACCATTCGCCGACCGCGTCGGAGTTCGTCGGCTCGAAGAAACGGCGCGTTCCGTACTGCACGCGCAGCTCGTTGGATGACGTCGAGGAAAGCGCCCAGTTGTGCTCACCCGTCACGTTCCAGTTGCGGCGCTCGAGCAGCTGACCGTACTCCTCCGCGGAAACGCCGCCGACGCGGAAGTTCTCTTCCTCGTAGTTCTCGTAGACCGCGCGGAGACCGCCGGTCATCTGCGAGTTGAAATTGATGTCGAAGCTGCCGAAGAGCAGCGTCTGATCGATCGGCTTGTCGACGTCCGCGGCCTGCGCCGTAAACGCGCCGCCCGGACGGAAGAGCGTGATGTTCTCTTCATTGATCTGTTCGAGCGACGCAAAGTAGAACGAGCGATCGCGAACCACCGGTCCGCCGATCGTGAAGCCGAGCTGGCGTCGCGTGTAGTCGTCGTTCTTCTTGAGATCGAGGGCGCCTTTCTCACGCAGGGCGGCGTCGCGGAAGAAGCCGAGGACGCTGCCGTGCGTGGTGTTGGTGCCGGACTTCGTGACGATCGAGAGCGCGCCGCCGGACGAGCCGCCGATCTCCGTGTCGAAGCGATTGGTGATGACGCGGAACTCGCGCACCGCGTCCTGGCTGAACCGCGCGCGGGCGAGACCGTTCACCTGGTCGGTGAGGTCGACGCCGTCGACGAAGATCGTGGCCGAGGAGGCGTTGCCGCCTGCGCCGACGACCGGGCCGCCGTTGATGAAGCGGAAGCCGCCGCGCTCGCGCTGCACGCCGGGCGCGATGAACGCGAGGCGCTGGAAGTCACGATCGGGAACCGGCAGCGCCGCGATCTGCTCCGGGACGATGTTCGTCGAGGAGTCGGTCTTGTGTACGTCGACGACCGGAATGTCGGCGGTGACCGTGATGGCTTCGCTGGCGGCGGCCTGCATGACCGCGCTCAGCTTCGCCTCCTGGCCGACGCGCAGAACGAGTTTCTGCGCCGCGATCGGCGCAAAGCCTTCGAGCGCGAACGCGATCTCGTAGCTGCCCGGCGTGAGCGACTGGAATCGCGCCGAGCCTGCCGTGTCGGTCACGGCGACGGTCTGAAATCCCGTCTCTGGTCGGGTGACAGTGACGGTCACGCCGGGGAGCGGGGAACGGGACTGATCGAGTGCAAGCGCTTCGATCGAGCCTTTGTCGATCTGGGCAAAGGCGGGCACGGCCATCAGTGCAACGAGACAAAGCACGACGAGGCAACGTGAGTTCATATTTGTCCTCCGGATTACCGGCCGACCGGTCGGTTTGTGGCGATGGCCGGGAGTGTAGGAGCGAGCGAAGGCGGTGTCAAGGGAGCGTTTCGTTGTCTTGTAGACACATCCATCCCGATAGCATGCCGGAAATGCGCAAAGCGATTCTCGCCCTCGGCATCGCCATGCTGTTGTGCTTCTCGTTGGATGCGCAGGCGTGCGCACGATGCGGCACCGACCCCTACGGCTGCAATCATTGTTATGAGGCAGTCGGCGATGGCGGTCTCGATTGGCCTGCGAACGAATGGCAATGGATCGCGAACACTGACGCGCAGGGACGCGCGACTGTCCATTTCGCATCCGGCGACGCGAGCACGATGATCTTCATCATCCCGCGCTCCGGCTCGCTCGGCTTCGTGCGCCTCTCCCCTGAAGAAAACGACGTCGCCTCGGTAACGCATCCTCGACAACGCATCGCTCGAAGCACGCACGGAGAGCACCGACGGGCGAGCCCATCCCGCGTGCGGCCGATGCGCATGCGCATCAACGGCACCGTGATCCCCGGCGACGTCGTCTCGCGCATGGCGCAGGTTCAGGGACTTGCGCTCTTCCGCGACGCGGCGGGACGCATCGCGTTCCCGCGCATGCCGCCGGGGCAATACGACATCCTTGCCGCTGCTGAAAAAATCAGACGAGCGCAATCCCGACTGGCCGAAGCCGACCGGACCCATCACTGTCGCAGTCCTGCCGGACCGCAAACCGTGATGATGAAATTCAGGGCGAAGTAGAGAAGCGCCTCACCGGAGGCGCGAGCGCGGCTCCGATGTAGAGCTGCTCCGGCCCGAGGTCCGGTCGCGCTGTGGTCCAGACGCGTACGGTGTCGTGAAAGTCATCCGCGTCGAACTCCCACCCCGCCTCCGCCACCTCGCGGTACTCCCACGCCCACAGTCTCGCTTCCGAGATCGAGCCGGCCGGCTGCAACTTTCCGTCGTCCCATTTGTAAAGCGTGCGAATGCTTGTCGCCATGGCGCTGATCCTTGCACCGCCGACCGCAAACGACGCGTAAAACCTGTGTAAAGACCGTTCGTACACATCTCTCGGGATACACTCTCCCCGCACAAAGGAGCCCGCATGTTCACAAGATTAGGGAACCTCATCCGCGGCTTTTTCGGACTCTTCGTTTCCGGAGCGG
>DASYLL010000002.1:0-2266 GCA_036009605.1 Thermoanaerobaculia bacterium
CGACCTTGGCCGAGGGAGGGGAACTCACAGCGATTCGTTCTCGTGGATAGGACAGGCCGCGAAGAGGTGCCACTCTCGGCGCCAGAAAGGTGGCCGACGCTTTAGCGTGCCGCAGGCGTCGCCTTCCCAACCACTCGAAAACAGTCGTTGAACCTACCTCATAGAAAGCGCTCAACAACGCTTTAGCGTGCGGCTTGCCGCCACAGTCGTGATGTTCGCGGTAAGCTGAATTGAACCGGCAGCTTCCCGCTCTTGTGCTATTCGTGAGCGGGCCCGCCCAACTTGTAGGTAGCCAGGTCTGCGTAGCCGAACGCTCTCTCACGCGCGTTCAGTTGATTCCGCGAGTACCGCTCGCAATTGACAACTGTAGGAAGTTGCATAGCGACGATGTTCCTTCGGGAATGTCGCTTTTCGTGGGATGTCCCATCGCGCAGGTTGCAGCGTAACGCGGCGCGGTGGGTTGCGACCGGGGATCGCATATCTCGCTTGTTTCATCGGAAGAGATCTGTGTCCGGCGATGCGCCACTAACGACGGGCCACCCAGAGCTCGCGTTCACATTGGATCGAAGGAAGCAGGGCTTCGCCGTTCGCCGGGGCGCTTTGGCTGCATCGAGCAAAAATTAGCTGCAACGCAGTAAAAGTTACTCGGACCGAGTAACAAGCAGTACCGATGCAGCTCATTGAATCAAACGTAGCCCTCGGTCGGGGACAGAACGCGCCGGCTGTAACAGTGGCGTGACCTTCCGCGGCGCCACGCGGTGTCGGGAATGGCGTGATGAGCGCGATCGTGGGTCAGGGGCGAGGATCGGCACATCGACAGTGGGTCAATGTTGATACGCAGGTCTGCCGGTCAGGTCGGGCGCACCGGACTCGTGGAGAAAATCATCGCGAACGCGATCGCGAAGATCGTATAGACGATCGCGGCACAAACGATCTCGAACGGTCCCGCGACCGCGGCCTTGCCAAGTGCGAGCGCGCCCATGGTGAAGTGCAGAAGGTTGCCAATGGACACCGGCCGGTTGTAGATGCCGCCGATCAGGCTGCCTTTCGCGGTCCAGTTCAGCATGGCGAATGGACAGGTACAGCGCGCCGACGAGCTGGACGATCAGTGGCAGCGTGCCTTCGACGGGTGCGCCGAGGTACCGCAGGATCTCTTGTGGGAAAAACGTCGCCACCGCGCCGGCGATGAACATCACGACCGCGCTTGCGATCATCACGAGGCGCGTGTTCATAGCGCCTGATATCCCGTTTCGGTCAGCGCCTCCGCGCGGCGGTCGATGCGCGTGATGATCCATTGTTCACCGCGACGTTCGATCTCGACGATGACGGATGCCCACATGCCGCCGTCGAGGTTCTCGGACCAGCGGAAGCGCAGTCCCGGCCATTGCACGGCGTCGACGCCGCGTGACGCGAGATCGGTTTCCGCCATTTCGATGAGCTCGGGGCCGCCTTTGTGGTCGCACGCCATACGGCGCGTAGGATACGTCACTGATGAACGACATCCATTCCTTTGCGTGTCCGCAGGAGGCGATCGAGCGGCATCTGACGCTCGACCTCGACGTTGATTTCGCGCAGCGCCGTTTGTCAGGCTCGGCGACGCTCGATCGAGACGTTCGGCGATGCGCGTAAGCTCGTCCTCGATACGAATGAGCTCGTGATCAATCGCGTCACGCTCGACGACGGCGACGAAACGACGTTCGTTCTTGGCAGCGCGCTGACGATTGCGATTCGTCCCGAGACGAAGTTGGTGAAGATCGAGTACGCGACGTCGCTCGATGCGGCGGCGATGCAGTGGCTCTCGCCCGAACAGACCGCCGGCAAGCACATCCGTTCTTCTTCACGCAATCGCAGTGGATTCTGGCGCGATCGTGGGTGCCGATTCAGGACACGCCCGGCGTGCGGATGACGTACGACGCGACGGTACGCGTTCCGCCGGGATTGATGGCGGTGATGAGCGCGGAAAATTCGACGGAGCTGCGCGCGGACGGCGTGTACACGTTCCGCATGCCGCAGGCGATTCGCCGTATCTGCTCGCGCTCGCGGTGGGAGCGTTCGAATTGCGCGCGTTCAGCGAGAACAGCGGCGTCTGGGCGGAAAAGCCGTACGGACCGTATCGGTGGGGACGCTACGACGTGCTGATTCGGCCGCCGAGTTTCCGTTCGGCGGGATGGAAGACCCGCGGCTCACGTTCGCAACGCCGACGATCCTCGCGGGCGATCGTTCGCTGTTAGTCTCATCGCGCACGAGCTCGCGCATTCGTGGTCGG
>DASYLL010000003.1:0-15317 GCA_036009605.1 Thermoanaerobaculia bacterium
TGTTCGCGAGCGCGAGACCGGTCCAGACGTGGCCCGGCAGCGAGACGGCGTTCTGCGCGGTCGTGCCGCTGGCCGAGCTCCAGGCGGTGATGTTGCCTGTGATCGAAGCGAAGAGGAAGGACGCTGCGGCAGGCGGGCCTCCGATCTGGAAGTCGGAGGTGGCGTTGCCGACGACGCCGGTCGGCAGTCCACCAGGGATGTTCACGTGGGGTAGCGACGGGTTGAGCGTGGTGGCATCGGTGGCCGGGACGACCAGCAGCAGCGAGGAGGTGCTGGTCCCGTTGTTGGCGGTCCAGAACGGGCTGATGCCGCGGACCGCGACGCCCCAGGGATTGATGAGTTGCGGATCGACCAGCGACGCAAGGCCGGGGACGTCGGAGGCAAGGTTCGTCTGGATGTATGCCGATCCCGGCGCGATCGCTGGAACGTCCAGCGCCTCGACGCGCCGGGGTGCTGCGAGCGCGGCAAGTCCCGCGAGTGCGGCGAACGTTGCGCCTGCAGATGCCACCAGGAATGTGAAGCGCGCGCGTGCGAAGGTACTGCTCATGTCATGCTCTCCGATCGATTTGAGTGTCGAGCGTCTGCGGCGCCGGGGCGTGCAGCCTGACTGTTTCAATTGATGTTATCGCTCACGTCGGGCGGAATGACAGGAAAATGGCATGTCATTGTGGTTGGCCTCGTTTGACAAGGGGCGAAGAGATCCTCCAGCCGCCACCTGTATCATCCCCGCCAGAAAAGGAGACCCCGAATGCCGTTGAGCCCCGCCCGCTGGATCGCTCTGCTCTCACTGCTCCTCCTCGCCACCCTCCCTCTCGCCGCCCAGAGCGAGATTCCCGCAGACTTTTCTCCCGTTACCGAGGCCTTCGATCACGAGCGCCGCGAGGTGATGATCCCGATGCGCGATGGCGTGAAGCTGCACACCGTCATCATCATCCCCAAGGGCGGAACAGAGCCGGCGCCGATCATCCTCACGCGCACGCCGTATGGCGCGGACAAGCCAACGACGCAGATGAGCAGTCCGCACGGGATCATGACGCTGCCGGTCGCGGACGAGCCGTTGCTGCGCGCGGGGTACATCCGCGTGTATCAGGACGTGCGCGGGCGCTATGACAGCGAGGGCGATTACGTCATGACGCTGCCAGTGCGCGGGCCGCTCAATCGCTGGCCCGTCGATCAGACCACCGATACGTACGACACGATCGAGTGGCTCATCAAGAACGTGGAGCGCAACAACGGGCGAGTCGGCATCACCGGCGTTTCCTACCCGGGATGGCTCGCGCTGATGGGTATTGTCGAGCCGCATCCGGCACTCAAGGCCGCGGTTCCGATGTATCCGATGGTCGATGGCTGGATCGGCGACGATTTCTACCATAACGGCGCGTTCCGCCAGACCATGCTCGAGTGGATCTACAACATGGGGTCGCACAAGAAGAGCGACTACGCGACGCCGTTCGGCTATCGCGACATGTACGAGGCCTTTCTCTCCGCGGGTTCAGCCGATGCGGTTGCGCGTCGCTACAAAGCGGACACGCTGCCGACGTGGCGCAAGCTCGTCGACAACCCGACGTACAACGCGTTCTGGCGCGGTCAGGCCGTGCAGGATCTGCTCGCGGCGAAGCCGCTCAGGATTCCCGTGCTCGTCGTGCACGGTCTCTTCGATCAGGAGGACAACTTCGGCGGCATCGCCGTCTATCGCGCGCTCGAAGCGAAGGACACGGCGAACAACATGGTGCATCTCGCCGTCGGCCCCTGGAACCACGGCCAATCCCAGAACGAAGGCTCCTCCCTCGGCGCCGTGAAATGGGATTCCGACACCAGTCTCTGGTTTCGCGAGAAAGTGCTGCAGCCGTTCTGGGATCAACATCTCAAAGGAAAAGCTCCCGCACAGCCGACGCCGCCCGTCGTCGCTTTCGACACCGGCGCGCATGAATGGCACACGTGGCAGAGCTGGCCCGCGACGGGATCCGCGTCGCAGAAGCTCTATCTCCAGCCGGCCGGCAAACTCGCCTTCAACGCACCTGCGTCAAGCGAAACAAAGTACGCCGAGTACGTTTCCGATCCTGCCAAACCGGTCCCGTATCGCGTCCGTCCTGTGCTCGCGATGTACAACCCCGAGTCGACATGGCGTCAGTGGCTCGTCGACGATCAACGCCCATTCGCCGATCGCACCGACGTGTTGACCTTCGTCAGTGAACCGCTCACAGCGCCGCTGACGATCAGCGGTGAAGTCGCAGCGACGCTCTTCGCGTCGAGCACCGGCACCGACAGCGACTGGGTGGTGAAGCTGATCGATGTCTTCCCACCGGAAGTGCGTGCGAATCCGACCCTCGGCGGCTATCAATTGATGGTGTCGGGCGAGATCCTGCGCGGTCGTTATCGCGAAAGCTCCGAAACGCCGAAAGCGATTCAGCCCGGAGCCGTCGCGCCATATCGCGTGCGGATGCCCGAGGCGAATCACACGTTTCTGCCGGGGCACCGGTTGATGGTGCAGGTGCAGTCGAGCTGGTTCCCGCTCTACGACCGCAACCCGCAAACGTTCGTCGAGAACATCGGCAAGGCGCAGGCGGGCGACTACAAGGCGGCAACGCAGCGGATCTGGTTCGCGCCGGAGCAGGCTAGTTTTGTTGAATTGCGGGTTGTCCAACCCTGAGTCATCCCGAACGTGAGTGAGGGACCTGGGTGGGTGGGGCGCGAGGGATGTGCTTGGCGCCCCGCCCGCACAGGTCCCTCGCTACGCTCGGGATGACAATACGAAACCTTTCGTTGAATTCTACGAATGATGTCGTATGCGTGTCCTCGTGATCGTCTCGATTGTCATCCTCGCCGCGCCCGTCTTCGCGCAGACCGCCGCCGACAGCCCGCGCGTCTACCTCCCAGCGGACTTCGAGCAGTTCGCGCCGCGCAACGCGCTCGACATGCTCAATCGCGTCCCCGGCTTCGGCATCAAAGAAGAAGACGAAGAAGAGCGCGGCCTCGGCGACGCGACCGGCAACGTTGTGATCAACGGCCAGCGCCTCTCCGGCAAATCGAATGACGTCGTCACGGAACTGAGCCGCATCCCCGCCGCCGATGTCGAGCGCATCGAGATCGTCGATGGCGCAACGCTCGGCATCACCGGACTCTCCGGCCAGGTCGCGAACGTGATCGTGCGCTCGACCGGCATCAGCGGTCAGTGGGCGTATCGCCCCGAGTTCCGTTCGTACTACACCGATCCGCTCTTCACGCGCTTCGAAGTCTCGGTCAGCGGAACGAACGGGCCGGTCCAGTACACGATCGGCCTCGACAATCGTGGCAATCGCAGCGGCGCCGGCGGTCCCACGTGGATCTACGCGCCCGATGGAAGTCTGCGCGAAGAGCGCGACGAGGAATGGCGCGGCAACACCGAGCAACCGCGACTCAGCAGCCGATTCGTATTCGACGGACCCGGCACGTCGAAGGGCAATCTCAATCTTCTCTACGGCCGGCTCTATCACGACTATCTCGAGAACGGCAGCCGCACGAGTGCCGCGGGCGAGCGGTCGCGCAACGTGACGGTCGACGAGCACGGCCACAACTACGAGATCGGCGGCGACTACGAATTCGCCCTCGGCATCGGACGTCTCAAGCTGATCGGCGTCGGCCGCGGCTCGCGCTATCCGAACGAAACGACCGTCATCAACGGCTCCACCGATGGCTCGCCGTCGATCGGCAATCGCTTCACGCAGATCGGCGACGATCGCGAAATGATCGGCCGCACCGAATATCGCTGGACGAATCGCGGCGCGGAATGGCAGCTTTCCGCCGAAGCAGCGTTCAACAGTCTCGACAACATCTCGCGTCTCTTCGAAATGAAGGCCGACGGAAGTTTCGACGAGGTTCCGCTGCCCGGCGGCATCGCGAAGGTCGAAGAAGATCGCTATGAAGTGATGGGCAGCTACGGCCGCCCGCTCGCCAAAAATCTCACGATGAAGCTCGCCGCCGGTGGCGAGTACTCGCAGCTCGCGCAAGCCGGCGCTGGTGGCACAACGCGTACGTTCTATCGACCCAAGGGCGAGTTGACGGTTGCATGGAAAGCATCGCCGCGCACCGATGTCAACTTCAAGCTCGCACGCCGCGTTGGCCAGCTGAACTTCTTCGACTTCCTCGCATCGGTCGACGTCGCCGCGGACATCGAGACGGCCGCGAATCCCGATCTCGTCCCCGAACAAAGCTGGGATTTCGAAGTCGAAGGCGTTCGCAACCTCGGCGCGCTCGGATCGACGACGCTGCGTGTGTACGGTCGCCTGATCGACGACATCATCGACTACATCCCGATCGGCGCGACAGGACAGGCTCCCGGCAATCTCGACAACGCGACGATGTACGGCATCCAGCTGCGCAGCACGCTGAATCTCGATCGCTTTCACTGGCGCGGTGCGCGTCTCGATGGCGAGGTGCAGTGGCAGGATAGTGAGGTCGAGGATCCGCTGACGGGCGAGCAGCGACCGATCAGCAACAGCCTTCAGGAGCTCGCGAGCCTCGCGTTGCGGCATGACATCCCGAGCACCGACTGGGCCTGGGGCACGGCGTATTCGTACCAGCTCAACGCGAAAAACTATCGACTCACGGAAGTCGAACGTCTGTGGGAAGGTCCGGTGTGGGGCGAGGTCTATCTCGAGAACAAGGATGTGCGCGGACTCACGATTCGCGCGGGTGTGTACAACCTCGTCGCCGCGGACAGCATGTGGGATCGCACCGTACACAGCGGCCGGCGCACGGACCCGGTCGATTTCATCGAAGAGCGCGATCGGCAGATCGGACCGATCTTTTCGTTCCAGATCCGCGGCAAGTTCTAAACGATCCGCACCAGTCGTTGAATGCTTCGCTTCGCCGCTTTTCCCTGCGACGTCAACGGAAATTCAACGCTGCACTGCACCATCAGAAACGTAGCTTCGGCAGGCACGAACGTGATGTAGCTGTGCCGCGACGTCACGCCGGGATCGATCGACTCCGCATTCGCGAACGTGCGCTCGCCATCTGCAATACGCGAGTCGATCGAGTGCGGGAACTCGAGCTGATGCTGGAGCGCGGCATCGCCGTCTTCGATCCGATCGGTCGGAAGCAGGTAACGCACGATGACGCGAAAGTTGCGATACGGACGCCGGACGGAGCTCCGATTCGCGAGCGTCGCCACGACCTCGATCAGACGCTGACCATCCTGCGAGCCGACGACAAAGACGTCGAGCTGCAGTTCCGCTCCCGATTCGGCAAAGCTCGGCACCTTCTATTGGACGGACGCGGATTCGTAAATTCCGCGACGGTCGCTCCTCCATGACAGGAAGACACGCGCGCCGCGATTTTGTGGCGCGTCAAGTTGCAGGTTCGGCGTCGTGCGGCTTGCGCTTGAACATGCGTCTGGTGCGGTCGCGCATCCGATCCACCAGCTCGTAGATCGTCGGGATCACCAGGAGCGTCAGGATGGTTGACGTGATGACGCCGCCGATGACGGCGCGGCCCATCGGCGCGCGGAATTCCGCGCCTTCGCCGATACCCATCGCCACCGGAATCATGCCGGCTACGAGCGCGAACGTGGTCATGAGGATTGGCCGCAGGCGGATGCGTCCTGCTTCGATGAGCGACTCGCGCAGCGGCATGCCGTCTTCGTGGCGCCACTTCGCGAAATCGATCAAGAGAATGGCGTTCTTGGCGACGATGCCCATCAACAACAGCACGCCGATGAGGCTCATGATGTTCAGCGTGCCGCCGGTGATTGCGAGCGCGATCATCACGCCGATGAGCGAGAGCGGCAGCGAGAGCATGATCGCGAATGGATCGAGGAAGCTCTCGAACTGCAGCACGAGCACGAAGTACATCAGCAGCACGGCCATGCCCATCGCGGCGAGCATGTCGCTGAACACTTCCTGCTGTTCTTCGCCTTCGCCGCCCTGGCCGATGGTGTAGCCCGCCGGCATCTGCACGTTCACGAGGCGCTTCTGGATGTCGGCGATGACTTCGGAGAGTGCACGGCCCTCGGCATTCGCGCCGACGGTGACGACGCGATCGCGATCGAGGCGTTGGATCTCGCCGGGGCCAACGCCCTGTTTGATCGTCGCGACCTGGCCGAGGGGGATCATCTGTGGAGAAGAAGACGCGACGGGCGGCGTGGACGTCATTCCAGTGCCGATGGGGAGTGACCGCAGATCGGCGATCGTGCGGCGTGATTCGGGATTCAGGCGCACGTACACGTCGTACGCATCGCCCTCGGGTGTGAGCCAGTCGCCGGCATCGACGCCTGCGAATGCGGGACGCAGGACGCTTGCGACCTGGAACATGTTGACGCCGAGGGAGCCGGCGAGGGCGCGGTCGATCTCGACTTCGACTTCGGGACGGCGACCTTTCGTCGAGATCGCGACGTCAGCCGCGCCGGGAACCTGACGCATCTCCGCGGCGACGCGTTCGGAGAGCAACATCAGGCGATCGTAGTCGGGACCTTTCAGCTGCATCTGGATCTGCGCGCCGCCGCCCATGTTGCTGCCGCCGATGGCGACGCGCGCTCCACCGATTTTCTGTACGACCTGTCGCACATCGCGCTCGATCTCCGTCTGGTGCACATCGCGTTGATCGCGCGGTTTCAATCGTACGTAGACGTTGGCTTCATCGACTGCGCCGCTCTCGCCGCCGATCGTCGTGTACGTGTACGCGACACCGTTGAGCGAGCGCGCCATCGCGGCGGCTTCCTCCGATTTCAGGCGCGTGTAGGCGAGGCTCGAGCCGGGTGGGGTGTCGATGATGAGGTTGAACTCGGAGATGTCCTGGACAGGGAAGAAAGCCGATCCGACGAGACCCATCGCGGGCATCGCCAGCGCGGCGATCATCGTCAGAAAGGCGATGCCGATCGTGACCCAGGGATGATCGAGCGTCCATCCGATCACGCCCTGATAGCGCACGGCCTGTCGATCGAACCAGGCGTTGAACTGATCGAGCTTGCGCGTGAGCCAGCGCTTCTTGCCGCCGTGCGGCTCGGGCCAGTATGCAGACAGCATCGGATCGAGTGAGAACGACACGAGCAGCGAAACGAGCACTGCGCATGCGATCGTCAATGCGAACGGACGGAACCACTGTCCTGCAACGCCGCTGATCAGGCCGATCGGAACGAAGACGACGACGATCGAGAACGTCGTCGCGGCGACGGCGAGTCCGATCTCGGCGGTTCCTTCCTTCGCCGCGGTGACATGGTCCTTGCCCATCTCGACGTGGCGGACGATGTTCTCGCGTACGACGATCGCGTCGTCGATGAGGATGCCTACAGCGAGCGCGAGGCCCAGCAGCGACATCGTGTTCAGAGTGAATCCGAAGATCCAGACGACGATGAATGCGGAGAGCAGCGAGACCGGCAGCGCGACGCCGGTGATCACGGTCGAGCGCCATGAATTGAGGAACACGAACACGACGATGATCGTGAGCAGCAGTCCTTCGACCAGCGATTCCGTGACGCTGTTGACCGACTCCTGCACGCGGTCGCCGGAGTTCTGGATCACGTTCAACTTCACGTTCGCGGGCAGTCGTTGATTGAGCAGCTCGATGCGCTGCAGCACTTTCTTCGCGACAGCGGTCGTGCTGTTGCCCTGCGCTTTCTTGATGTCGATGCCGACCGCTTCCTGGCCGTTGTAGAGCGCGAGCGTGCGTTGTTCTTCGGTCGCGTCGCGGACGGTGGCGATGTCGCTGATCCGCAGCAGTCGTCCGCTCTGCGAGCTCACCACGATCTCCGCGAACTCTTCGGGGCGCTCGATGCGTCCGCGCAATCGGATCGACTGTTCGAGAAAATCCTTCTCGATGCGGCCGACGGGCGCGGCGATGTTCTGCGCCTGCACGGCCTGCACGACGCGATCGATCGAGATGCCGGCCGCCTGCATCGCGACGGGATTCACTTCGATGACGACCTGCCGTTCCAGTCCTCCGCGAATGAGCACATCGGCGACGCCCGCGAGTCCGCGGAGTTGCGGCTCGACGAGATCGTCGGCGATCGCCGTCAGCTGCGGCACGGTCATCGACGGCGAGGAAAGCGTGAGTGAAACGATCGGCAGATCCGCGGGATCGAAGCGCGTCAGGATCGGCTCTTCCATCTCCAGCGGCAGCTCGCCGCGGATGCGCGAGAACGCGTCGCGCACATCCTGGGTGGCCTGATCGGTGTCTTTATCGAACGTGAACTCGATGATGATCTGGCCAAAGCCGTCGAGCGATGACGACGTGATCCGATCGACGCCGCTGATCGATGCGATCGCGTCTTCGAGCGGCTTCACGACTTCCTGTTCGACGACTTCCGGCGACGCGCCGGGATAGAGCACGGCTACCGCGACGACCGGTGCATCGATCTCCGGAAACTCATCCGTCTCGAGCTGGAAAATCGCGAAGACGCCGAAGACCACCAGTGCCAGCATCAGCACGACGGTGACGACGGGACGCTCGATCGCGAAGTTGGAGATCCACATCGTGTCTATCCCTGTGACAGCGCGGACGCTGCGATCTTCGTCCCCGGCGCAATCGTCCGCGCCGGTCCGGTCAACACGCGATCTCCTTCATTGAGCCCCGACACGATCTCGACGACGCCCTCCGTTTCATTGCGCACGCCGAGCTGCACGCCGACGCGCTCGGCGACGCCATTGCGCACGCGCGTGACAGCGGGCTGCGAGCCGGTCTCGTCGAGCGCGGCAAGCGGAATCACGAGACCCATGCGTGCGACAGTTGTCACGGTTCCTTCGGCGAAGAGTCCGCCGACGAGTCGACGTCCTTCATTCGAGATGACGATGTACACGCGCACCTGGCCCGTGCCCGGATCGACAGTCGGCGCGATGCGCGAAACAGTTCCGCGGAATCGCTCGCCAGTGTATCCGCGCACTTCGACATCGACCGCCGCTCCCGGCTGCAATGCAACCAGTGAATCCGTCGGCACGCTCGCCTCGAGTTGCAGCGTGCCGAGGTCGACGATCGTGAAGAGCGGCGCTCCGGGTGTGACGATGTCGCCGCTGCTGACGTTCTTCTCGCTGATCGTGCCGTTCGTCGACGCGACGACGCGTTGATTGCCGAGTCGTTCCTGCGCCTGCGTCGCCTGCGTCCGCGCCTGCGCGAGCTGCGTCTCGGCCAACGCAAGCTGAGAGCGCGCGACATCGATGTCGCGTCGCGGCAACGCGCCTGCGGCGGCGAGCGTCGAGTTGCGATCGAGATCGCGTCGCGCGACCGCAACCGCGGTCTGCGCAGATTGCACCGCCGTCTGCGCGTTGCGAGCCGCGGCCGCCGCGGTTTCATCCGCGATCACCGCGAGCACGCTGCCGCGCGTCACGCTCGTCCCCTCGGACACATTCACCGAGCTCACCGTTCCGCCGACTTCAGCGATGATCGTCGCGCTCTCCTGCGGCTGCAGCGTTCCCGAGATCCGCGGTCCCGATGCGACGCGCGCTTGGCGCACGACAGCCATGCTCGCGGCTTCAACCTTCACCGCGGGCGGCGCCGGTTTCGGCGGCGGCTCGCGTTTGCACGCGAGGCAAAGAAGCAACAGAAGAGCAGAAAGGCGTTTCATTGAATGATTCCTTGCTGGGGCACGCCGCTGATCGGCAGGAACGGCAGCAGCTCGACGCGCGTCTGCGCGACCCAGAGATCGCGCGCCGCCTGCGCACGATTCACGCGCGCCTGTTCGAGCTGCAGTCGCGCGTTGTCGACTTCGAGCGGAATCGACACGCCTTCGCGATAGCGCAACCGCGCGATGTCGTATCCACGCTCGGCCTGCGTCACCGTGCCTTGCGTCGCTTCCCAAGTCGCGCGCGCTGCGCGCAGATCCGCGAGTGCGCTCTCCGCATCGAGCCGCGCCGATTCGATCATCTGTTCGAGCTGCGCCTCCGCCTCCTGTACGTCCGCACGCGCGGAATCGATCTCCGCGGTGATGCGACCGCCCGTGTAGATCGGGATCTGCAGCGCAGCGCCGACGGTCCAGTTGTCGCGGAATGCGCCGAGGGAGGGGATGAGGTTGTCGCTGAAGGCGACGAGGCCGTATTGCGACGTCGCGGTGATGGTCGGCATCCGTTGCGCGCGTGCAGCATTGAGTTGATGACGCGCCGCGGTCACACGGTCGCTCGCCTGTTGCACAGGGATCCGCTCGATGACGTCGATGTTCATGTCGACCGCGCGGTCCGCGGCTTCGTGTACCGGTGTGGTGAGCACGAGCGGCTCGCGCGATGGCAGATCGAGCAGCGTGCGCAAACGTTCGAATGCGAGATCGCGCTGCGATTGACGCCGAATCAACAGCGGACGCTGATTATCGCGACTCACTCGCGCTTGCAGCACATCGAACTCCGCCTGCGCGCCCGCTGCTTCGCGCACCTGCGTCAGACGTAACGTCTCCTCGCTGTTCGCAAGACTCGCCTCGGAGATGAGCACGAGCTCACTCGCGAGTTGCGCGTTGAAGTACGCCGATGTCACGTCGAGTCGCACCTGCGCGTTCGTCGACGTGACGGTCGTGCGCGCGATGTCGCGGACTGCCTCCGACGCACGCACCTGCTCTTCGACGCGGCCGCCCGTGTAGAGCAGCCAGTTGAACGAGAGGCCGACGTTCCAGGTGTTCGGCGCGCCGAATCCGAGCTGCGAGAAATCGAGGCCGCCGAACGGACTTGATTGAGGACACGCGAGACGCTGCTCGAGCAGTCGCACGCGTTCTTCGAGCGGCAACGTTGGATCGGGATCGAACGGGCCGGTGCATTCCGGCGGAATGACCGGCGCGGGTTCGCTTTCGGTGACCCCTTCGAATTGACTGGCGAGCGCGCGCGAATACGACGCGGAACCGCCGATCTGCGGCAGTCCCTGCGATTCCGTCTGTCGCACATTTGCTTCCGCGCGACGCGCGCCGGCGCGCGCGACCTCGACCTGCTCACTCGTCCCGGTGGCGAGCGCGAGCGCGTCTTCGAGCGAAAGCTGCCGCTGCGCCCACCCTTTCACTGCGAGGAGCATGACTGCGGCACAAAGAATCCAACGCAAATACGACAACGAGAGCGGTGCAAGGCAAGAAGCGGACCCGATCGCAGTGGTTCATACTTGTGGACAACCCCCACAGCGCATGAATAACGACTACACGGAACGCCTCACCGAGGGCCTCTCGCGCTCGCTCGAACAGTCGTCGCCGCCGCCCATCCCCGTCACGATCGGCCGCTACGAGATCGGGCCGCTGCTTGGCGAAGGTGGGATGGCCGAGGTGTATCGCGCGTTCGATCCGACGCTGAAGCGTGCGGTCGCGTTGAAGTTTCTGCGCGAGACCGATCGCGATCATCTCGCGCGTTTTCTGCGTGAGGCGCGCGCGCAAGCGCAGATCGGCCACGCGAACATCTGCGACGTCTACGAAGCAGGCGTCGTCGACGGCCGTCCGTTCATCGCCATGCGCTGCATCGACGGCGTGACGCTCGCGGAAGCGGCGTTGCGGATGTCGATCGACGAGAAGGTTGCGGTGATGGTTGACGTCGCGGAGGCTGTGTACGCCGCGCATCGCACCGGACTTGTGCATCGCGATCTCAAGCCGAACAACATCATGGTCGAGGCGAAGCCGGACGGCGGATGGCATCCGTGGGTCCTCGATTTCGGACTGGCGCGCGATTCGTCGATGGACACGATGACGACCATCGGCACGATCGCGGGAACGCCGCCGTACATGGCGCCGGAACAGGCGCGCGGCGAACGCTCGCGCATCGATCGCCGCACCGACGTCTACGGACTCGGCGCCACGCTCTTCGACATTCTCGGCGGACGTCCGCCGTTCGTCGGCGACTCCAGCGTCGCCGTGATCATGCAGGTGGTGAGCGAGGAAGCGCCCTCGCTGCGCACGATCGATCCGTCGATTCCGATGGAGCTCGACACGATCGTACACAAGTGCCTGGAGAAAGATCCGCAGCGGCGCTACGACTCGGCGCGCGCGCTCGTCGAGGATCTTCGTCGCTATCTCGACGGCGAGCCGATTCAGGCGAAGCGTTTGACGTTCGCGCATCGCTGGGCGCGACATGCGCGAAAGCATCCGACGATCGCGACGCTGCTCGCAATCGCGATGGTGGCCGTGCTCGCGTCCACGGCGTGGGTCGTCGCGACGTCGCTTCGTTCCGCCGAACAGCAACGCGCCGCGCAACGATTCGGACAGGAGATCGAGCGGATGGAGGCGATCTCGCGCTACGCGAGCATGCTTCCGTTGCACGACGTGCGACGCGAGCGACGGATGATTCGCGATCGCATCGCGCGAGTCGAATCCGAGGCGAAGACGATGGGGCGGACGGCGGCGGGACCGGCGCAGTATGCGATCGGACGCGGGTATCTCGCGCTGCGCGAGTGGGAGCCCAGCCGCCGCGCGCTCGAAGCGGCGTGGAACGACGACTATCGGACGGCCGAGGTTGCGTATGCGCTGGGGCGGGTGATCGGCGCGCAGTATCAGAACGAGGTCGAAGAAGCGGAGCGCATCGCGAATGCGGACGCGCGCGCGGCGCGGAAGAAGCAGACGGAGAAGCTGTATCGCGATCCGGCGCTCGCATGGTTGCGGCAGAGCGCGGAGATGGGGAGTGAGTCGCCCGCGTATGCGGTCGGATTGATCGCGCTGTTCGAGAAGCGCTATGACGCGGCGCTCGAGCGCGCGCGCGAAGCGTTTCGCGATGTGCCGTGGATGCACGAGGCGAAGAAGCTCGAAGCCGACATCTGGATCGCGCGCGGGATCGATCAGTACAGCAGCGGCGACATCGACAAAGCGGTTGTGAGTTACGCCCGCGCGGGGGAGGCCTATCGCGAAGCGCAAGCCATCGGATCGAGCGACGAAAGCGTCCTCCTCGGCGAAGCAGCGCAGGCGTTTCGCATGATGCTCGTGGCGATGAATCGCGGCGAGGATCCGACCGAGAGCATGCAGCGCGGAATTGAGGCCGCGGAACGCGCCGCGGTCACGAACGCGAATCTCGATCAGACGTACATCACGCAATCGCAGCTGCTGCAGCGCTACGGCGAATGGCAGCTGTCGCAGGGACAGTCGCCGGTAGCGATCGTCGATCGCGCGATTGCGATCGCACGTCGCTCGGTCGCTGTTGCGCCGAAGAATGCGGATGCGCACCGCGCGCTCGGCACGGCGCTGTTCGCGAAGGCGCGGTACGCACATCAGCACGGCGAGGATCCGGTGCCGCTGTACGACGCGTCGGTCGTGAGTTTGCGGCAGTCGGCGACGCTCGATCCGCGCAGCGCGCAGGCGCTGATCAGTCTCGCGAATTCGATTCGCCGCAAAGCCGAAGCAGTAGCGTCGAAGGGCAGTAATCCCGTTGCGCTGCTGAACGAATCGATCCAGTACTACGACCGCGCCACCGCGGCCGATCCCGAGTGGGCGAACAGTTTCAACGATCGCGGCCTGGCGTTCATGACGCGCGGCGAGTGGGAGATGGAGAACGGGATTGACCCGATCGCGTCGTTCGCGGAGTCGGCGAAGAGTCTCGAGCGCGCCATCGCCATCAACCCGAAGCTGTCCGTCGCGATGATGAACCTCGGCAGCGTGCACGTCGACCGCGCCAATTTCCTGATCAAGCGCGGCACCGATCCGCGCGGCGCGTTGCTGCAGGCGACGGATGTGTTCGCGGCGGCGTCTAAGCTCAATTCGAAGATGGCGTTCGCGCATTCGAACGCCGGCCTCGCGAATCTGCTGGGCGCGCAGTACGCGCTCGACGTCGGCGAGGATCCGCGACCGTGGGTCGAGCGCGGAAAGGCCGCGTACGCGCGGGCGCTGGAGATCAATCCGAATCACGCGAACTCGTACGCGTACACCGGCGCGATGAACTTGCTCGCCGCGCAACACGTGGCGCGCATCGGCGGGGATCCGACGGCGCTGCTGGGGGAAGCGCGCGCGAACGTGAGCCGTGGCGATGCCATCGATTCTGAGAGCGCGGAGTTCTTACAGTTCGCGGCCGCGATCGAAGTGGAAGCCGCGCGGTATGCGATTGCGCAACGGAAATCCGCGGCTGCGCCGCTGGCCGCGGCGGACGCGCTGATCGCGCGTGCGTTGAAGGAAAACCCGTCCGATGCGGATACGCTCTATACGGCCGCGGATCTCTATCGTTTGCGCGGGGATCTTGCGCGCGCGATCGAAGCGGTCGAGAAGTCGATCGCCGTGGATCCGGCGAAGAGCGAAGCGTATGGATTGTGCGGCGAGTTGCTGCTCGCGCGAGGCAAATCGAAGGACGCGCTTGCGGCGTTCGATCAGGCGGTAAAGATCAAGCCGAATGCGCGTTGGCGGTGGGTGGCGTTGCGAGAAAAGGCGGTTGCCGAATTCCGTAACAAAGAATTGTCAAAATAACCAATTGACAACCTTCCGATAACGCCTACACTTTGGCCACCAACACCAAAGGCAGGCAATCAATCCATGAGGATCGCAGTCGGGGCGGCAACGCTTCTGTCCGTAATGTCGGGAGTGTGTGTCCACGCTCAACCGTCAATCAAGTTCACTGGTGAGAGCGCCGTAGTTTCGGGCATGACCGAGGGAGCAGGCGCCTACCAGCTGATCGTGACGCGCGAGGCTCGTGGATACCGGCGGGTGATTTCGGCCGAAGCGGATCATGTCGAGGATACGTCGAAGTCCGGCGTGATCACGATGCGCGAAGGCAAACGCGTTCCACTGAACTCGATCTGGATCGCCGTCGATGCCACCACGGGAGCCTCAGCGACGGCGACGCCGCGCGCGGAAGGGGCGGCGGTGGAGACGACGCGCCTCAATCCCGAACTGTCGCGGAAAGTCACGCGGTCCGGGCAGCTCGTCGCCTACCTGTGGGTTCGTCCGAAAGTCGGTGCGTGGACGCTGAAAGCAGAAGACAGCGGCCGGTACGACGACGATCCGACCCCCGACGACAAGCTGGCGATCGACGTGGAGCGGATGACTCCCGTCGGCAAGTCGCCCTCCCCGCCCCGGCAACTGGAACCCGGAGATGTGCTGTTCGCGGTGAATGTGCTGGACCTGACCGTCGTCGAGATTCGCTGAGGAATCCATGCATCCGTTCGCTTCGAGAACCGTAGTCACTGCAATCACTCTGTTCGTCGCTATCGCTGCGTTCGGGCAGAACCACCCCGCGAAGGAACGTGGTTTCAAGCCGGAGTTCGTCTATGACCTGAACGGCTTCGACACCATCAACACGGTCAACGGAAACCTCTCTGCGGCGATCCCGCTGGGAGACGCCTATCCTGTGGGCGAGGGACTCTCGTACAGCTTCGTTCTTCGGTACACCGGAAACATGTGGGACGAGTACGAGGACCCGATCTGCGTCGATCCTGAACCGGACGGCAGTTGTGAGCTGCTCTGGACGGCGCGCGGCGGGGACAAC
>DASYLL010000004.1:0-7609 GCA_036009605.1 Thermoanaerobaculia bacterium
TGTACTTCCGCTGAACCGGGCCCTCGGGGTCAGCCGCCGACGTACGCCGCGAGGTGCGTCCCGGTCAGAGTCGAACGCGCGGCGACAAGCTCCGCGGGCGTCCCCTCAAACACGATCCGGCCACCGTCATGTCCGGCGCCCGGTCCGAGGTCGATGATCCAGTCGGCGTGCGCCATGACTGCCTGATGGTGCTCGATCACGATGACGGACTTGCCGGAGTCGACGAGCCGATCGAGCAGGCCGAGCAACTGTTCGACATCGGCGAGATGCAGGCCGCTGGTCGGCTCATCGAGAACGTAGACGCCACCCTTCTCGGCCATGTGTGTGGCCAGCTTGAGCCGCTGACGCTCGCCGCCGGACAGCGTCGTGAGCGGCTGGCCGAGGCTGATGTAACCGAGTCCGACGTCGGCGAGCCGTTCGAGGATGGCGTGCGCGGCTGGAGTATGCGCTTTGCCGGCGCCGAAGAACTTCTCGGCCTCCGTCACCGACATCGCCAGCACCTCGCTGATGTTGCGGCCGCCGAGGTGGTAGTTCAGCACTGAAGCCTGGAATCGCTTTCCCTCGCACTCTTCGCAGATCGTGGCGACGCCGGCCATCATCGCCAGGTCGGTGTAGATGACGCCGGCGCCATTGCAGGCGGGGCAAGCACCCTCGGAATTGGCGCTGAACAGCGCCGGCTTCACACCGTTGGCTTTCGCGAACGCGCTGCGGATCGGATCGAGCAGTCCGGTGTATGTCGCCGGGTTGCTCCGTCGCGAGCCGCGGATCGCGGCCTGGTCGATCGACACCACACCATCGCGCCCTGAGACAGAACCGTGGATCAGTGAGCTCTTGCCCGAACCGGCCACGCCGGTTACGACGACGAGCACGCCGAGCGGGATGTCGACATCGACGTCCTGCAGGTTGTGAGCGCTCGCGCCGCGCACTTTCAGCACTTTGGACGATGTCCGCAACGACGGCTTCAGAGAGGCGCGGTCATCGAGATGCCGGCCGGTCAACGTGCCGCTGGCCCGCAGCCCATCGACGGTGCCCTCGAAGACCACCTCACCACCGCCGGAGCCAGCGCCAGGACCGAGATCGACGACGTGATCGGCAATCTCGATCGCTTCCGGTTTGTGCTCGACGACCAGCACGGTGTTGCCCTTGTCGCGCAGCCGCAGCAGCAGTTCGTTCATCCGCTGAATGTCGTGCGGATGCAGCCCGACCGTCGGCTCGTCGAAGACGTACGTGACGTCGGTGAGCGAGGATCCGAGGTGGCGGATCATCTTGGTGCGCTGTGCTTCGCCGCCCGACAGCGTGCCGGTCGGCCGGTCGAGCGAGAGATAGCCGAGCCCGATCTCCACGAACGAATCGAGGGCTCCCTGCAGCGTCGTCAGCAACGGCGCGACGGACGGCTCTTTCAGCCCGCGCGCCCACTCGGCCAGATCGCTGATCTGCATCGCGCAGGCGTCGGCGATGTTGATCTTCTTGATTTTGGAGGAGCGCGCGGCTTCGTTGAGCCGCGTGCCGTCGCACTCGGGACAGGTCGTGAACGTGACCGCGCGCTCCACGAACGCACGGATGTGCGGCTGCATCGCATCGACATCCTTCGACAGGAACGACTTCTGGATCTGCGGGATCAGGCCCGCGTACGTCAGATTGATGCTGTCGACCTTGATCTTCGTCGGTTCCTTGTAGAGCAGATCGTTCAGTTCCTTCTTGTTGAACTTGCGGATCGGCTTGTCGGGATCGAAGAAGCCGCAGCCGCGGAAGATACGTCCGGACCAACCCTCCATGCTGTAGCCGGGGATCGTGAGCGCGCCTTCGTTGAGCGACTTGCTGTCGTCGTACAGCGCGGTCAGGTCGATGTCGTTCACGTGGCCCATGCCCTCGCAACGCGGGCACATGCCTCCGGTGATGGAGAAGCTCTGTTTCACCGTCGTTTTGGATCCGCGCTCGACGGTGACTGCCCCGGCACCGTGTGCCGAGGCGACATTGAAGGAGAACGCCTGAGCCGAGCCGATGTGCGGCTTCCCGAGGCGGCTGAAGAGGATGCGCAGCATCGCGTTGGCGTCCGTGGCAGTGCCGACGGTGGAGCGCGCGTTGGCGCCCATCCGCTCCTGATCGACGATGATCGCCGTCGTCAGTCCGTCGAGCACGTCGACATCCGGCCGTGCCAGCGTCGGCATGAAGCCCTGCACGAACGCGCTGTAGGTCTCGTTGATCATCCGCTGCGACTCCGCGGCGATCGTGCCGAACACCAGCGACGACTTGCCCGATCCCGAGACGCCGGTGAACACCGTCAGCCGGCGTTTCGGGATCTCGATGCTGACGTCCCTGAGGTTGTTCACGCGTGCGCCCTGCACGCGGATCAGACCGTGGCTGTCCGCAACGTGCGGCGCATCCGCCTTCTTTGCTTTGCTCATCGTGCTCAGGCCCGCTCCTGGATGCGGATCATGTTGCCCGCGGGATCGCGGAAGGCGCAGTCGCGAACGCCATACGGCTGCTCCGTCGGCTCCTGAACGACCTCGGCGCCGCTGGCCTGCACGCGCTCGAACGTGCCGTCGAGATCGGCGCTGGCGAGGAGGATGGAGGCGAAGGTGCCCTTGGCCATCATCTCGGCGATCGTGCGACGCTCGTCCTCGGTGATGCCGGGCGTGGCGAACGGTGGATACAGGACGATCGATGCCGGCTGGCTGGCAGGGCCGACCGTGATCCAGCGCATGCCCTGATATCCGACGTCGTTGCTGACCTCGAAGCCGAGGGTGTCGCGGTAGAACGCGAGCGCGGCGTCGGGGTCGTTCTGCGGGAGGAAGCTTGCTTGAATGGTGATGTCCATGACGGTCATTCTAGGTTCGGGTCTGAGGCCGGCGCTTCTCGATTCCTGATCGGTCTCGTCACCTGTTTCGCGACGCAGGAAGGCATCCCCGCGGTCGCTTGCGACGCCTCGCGACGATAGACTCTGGGCGGCACGCCGACCAGTTCGGTGAAGCGACTGCTGAAGGTACCGAGCGACGAGCAGCCGACCTCGAAGCAGACTTCGGTGACACTGAGATCGCCGCGTCGCAAGAGCGCCATGGCCCGCTCGATGCGCCGCGTCATCAAGTAACTGTAGGGTGGCTCGCCGTAGGCACGACGGAACTCGCGGCTGAGGTGCCCGGCCGACATGTTCACGTCGCGCGCGAGCGCCTCGACGTCGAGCGGTTCCGCGTACTCGCGGTCGATCCGGTCGCGAACGCGGCGCAACTGCGCGAGGTCACGCAGGTGCTGCGCTTCCGTGGTCGTCACCGGGCGCGATCCTGCCACGCCGAATCGGAGGAGTCCAGCGCCGTAACGGAACCTTTCTTCCGCCCATGCGTTCATCACATGGAATGCACACGGACGACGAGCTGATGGCGCGGGTTCGCGAGGGCGAGGAAGACGCCTTCGGCCTGATCGTCGACAAGTACAAAGACTCGCTGATCAACTACCTGACGCATCTCGTGCGCTCACGGGAACGTGCGGAAGAAGTTGCGCAGGATGCGTTCGTCCGTTTGTACAGGAACGCCGATCGCTACAAGGAACAGGAGCGGCTCGGACCGTATCTGTTCCGCATCGCGACGAATCTCGTCGTGACCGAGGCGCGGAGGCAGAAGCGGTGGAACCTGCTGTTGCCGCGACTGCACGCAAGCACGCGACAGAGCGCTCCGCCCGCGGATACGTCGGTGCTCACGGATGAAATCCAGCGCCAGGTGAACGCCGCGCTGGAGCGGTTGCCGGTCAAGTACCGCGCGCCGCTGGTGCTGTTCGAAATCGAAGAATGGTCGTACGAGGAGATCTCGCGCGTGCTGGACATCCGCTCCGGTACTGTGAAATCGCGAATCTCGCGTGCGCGTGACCTGCTGCGGCGGCATCTCGCGCCGTGGTGGAAGGGAGAGAACCAACATGAACGAAACCGAGCTGCGCGGCTGGATGCGAGTCCTGCCTCGCGCGAAGGCATCGCCCGCATTCACTTCTGACGTTCTGCGGCAGATCCGTCTTCAGGAATCTCCGCGCCGTGCGCCGATGATCTGGCGTCTCGCCGCGGGACTCGCGATGAGTGTCTGCATCGTGGCGGTCGTGCACATCGCCATGCTGCAGCACACGCGTCGCGAACAGATGGCAGAGCTGCGCGTGGAACAACAGAAGATCGAGGCGGAGCTGCAGGCGGTAAAAGAGATTGCCCGTGAGGCGGAACCGATCGTCGTGCTCGAGAACGACCGTGGGACCCGCGTGATCATGGATCTCGACTCCGCCATCCAACCTGCTTCCCATCGCACCAACTACGATTGAGAGGAATCCCCATGAAGATCCGCTACCTGACCATTGCACTGCTTCTCACTTCCACTGCGCTGTTCGCAGAAGGTCCCACGCGCCGCACGCTCATCATCAAAGACGGCAAGGTCGTCTCCGACAAGTCCGACGGCAACTTTGACGTCCTGCGACTCGACGGCGAGTTGCTGACCGGCAAACGCGCGCACCTCGGCGTCCGTCTGACGGACCTCAGCACCGAGCTGCGCGAGCACTACGGCGCGCCGAAAGACAGCGGCGTGCTCGTCGCGTCGGTCGAAGAGAACAGCCCTGCCGACAAAGCCGGCATCAGAGTCGGCGACATCATCGTGTCCGCCGATGGCCGCGACGTCGCTTCGCCCGTCGCGTTGCGTCGCGTGCTCACCGACAAGAAGGACGGCGATTCGGTCCGCCTCGAAGCGCTGCGCGGCCGCGCGCGACAGACGTTCGTCGCGACGGTCGTCGAGCGCGAGGGCATGCCGTCGTTGTTCGCCTCCGGTGAGCTCGGAAACCTCGGCCGCATTTTCGACAATCCGGAGTGGAAGGCGCGCATCGAAACGCTCAGCGATTGCGGAACGCTGCAGGCACGCATCAAAGACCTGGAAGCACGCCTGAAAGATCTCGAAAAGCGGTTGCAGAAATAGGGTGAAGTTTGGAGTGCGGCTTGCCGCACTCCAAACCTTTCGTATACTGCGTCGGTGAACCGCACGATCGAATCAGCGCTTCGTTTTGTGAATCTCACGTCGGCCGGACTCCTGGCCGGCTCTCTCGGTTTCGGTGAGGCCGCACTCGTTCCCGGTTGGAAGGACGAGCTGCCGCGCGATGAGACCCGGCCCTTCGATCCGCTCAAGACCGCAGGATGGTTCGACGCGATCGGACCCGTCGCCCTCGGCACCGCGGTGACGTTGGCGATTGCAGCACCGCGCGGCGTCCCTGCGCGTCGTCTGCTCGATTCCGCATCCGCCGTTGCGCTCGCGGGCGTGCTCGCGGCGACGATCATGGTCACGGTGCCGATCAACAAAGAGCTCGAAGCGCAGCCGGCGAGCGACTATCCGAGCGATCGCTCACAGTCACTCGTGAAGAACTGGGGACGCGCCCACGCCGTCCGCACATCCCTCGGCATCGGCGCATTCGTTTGCGCAGTCGCCGCGTCGAACATCGCGCGTCACGCGAAGTGATCCCAGCCGCGCGCTTCGAGCGGGCGTGGCACTCCATCCTCTTTCAGAATCACATCCCGCGCTTTCGTGATGCGGCCGATCATGTACACCGGCCGGCCGAGGCGGGTGCTCAAGTCGGCTTCGCGCAGCGATGAGGTGAAGAGCAGCGCGTACTCCTCACCGCCGTGCAGCACCGCGTCTTTCACATTGATGCCGAATCGCGCGCCGAACGAGAGCAGATCGGGAAACACCGGGATGCGTTCCTTCTCGATCTCAGCGCCAACATTCGACGCGTCGCAGAGATGATGCAGATCGGACGAGAGTCCGTCCGAGACGTCGATGCACGATGTGACTTCATCAATGCGCGCGAGCGCGACGCCGAGTGCGAGCTCCGGTTCCGGATCGACGTGACGGCGGATCGCGGACTCGACGAACTCACGATGCACGTACGCTTTCGGATCCTTGTCCATGAGCGCGAATCCTGCCGCGCTTCCGCCGATCGGACGCGAGACGTACACGCGATCGCCAGGCCGCGCGCCTGTGCGCAACAGCGGACGCGTGACGATGCGGCCGATCGCGGTGACGGAGATCGTGAGCTTCTCCGCGCGCGAGAAATCACCGCCGATGATCTCGATGCCGTATTGCTGCGATGCTTCCGCGTATGCGACGAGCATCTCGTCCGCGTTCTCGCGCGCCCACTCCGGCAAGCCGAGCGAGAGCAGTGCGTACGCGGGCGCGGCGCCCATCGCAGCGAGATCGGAGAGATTCACCGCGAGACTCTTTCGCGCGATCAAACGCAGTGACATCGCGCGGGTGAAGTCGACGTCTTCGATCAGCAGGTCGGTCGTGTAGACCTGATTGTCGATCACCGCCGCGTCATCGCCGATGCGCGGTGAGAACAGCTCGCGCACGCGTGCGACGAGCTGCGCCTCATTCATTTGCGGCTCCGGCGAAACGCCTGCACCGGCACGAGCGGCTCGAGCGGGCGATCGAACGTTTCGCCGTCATACAGGATCGCGTCGAGAAAGAGTCCGGACGGCGGCGCGGTCGGCTGCCATGGCTCGCCTTTCGGTCCGAGGCGGCTGGTGAGCGAGCGCTCGTTGCCGCGGCCCACCTCGACAAGAAAAGACGTCAGCTTGCGCACCATCTTCCAGAGAAAATGCGACGCCGCGATACGCAGCAGAATCAGATCGCCGGCACGCTCGAGCTCACATCGCTCGACGACGACGAGGCGCGAGTCTTCTTCCTTCAATCGCTTGTCGGTGAACGCGCTGAAGTCGTGGCGTCCCGCGATCGCGGACGCTGCCTTTTGCATCGCGTCGAGATCGAGGCGGTCCTTGATCCACCAGACGAACGGCTTCGCGAACGCGGTGCGACGCGTCGCGATCTGATAGAGGTAGACGCGCGAACGAGCATCGTGACGCGCGTGAAAGTTGTCGTTCACGCGGACGGTGTCGAGCACGCTGATGTCGTGCGGCAGAAGGTCGTTGAGTTTGCGCGTGAGCTGCAGCGGATCGTGCGCTTTGTGCGAGCGCAAATGCGCGACCTGCGCCGATGCGTGTACGCCCGCATCCGTGCGTCCGGCGCCTCCGATATCGACGTCGCCGAGGACGTCATGGGCGGCGCGGAGCAGGTGACCCTGGATCGTCTTCTGCGTGTTACCCTGCGCCTGCCAACCGGAATAGCGAGTGCCCTCGTACTCGATCGTCAGTTTGTAAGTCGGCATGCGCCCACAGTCATATCAGGTTCTCGGAGAATTCTTCGTCGTCATCTGGGACGACGGCCACGAATCATACTACCCGCTCGAACAGTTCCGCCGCGCGTGTCCCTGCGCCGTGTGTTCGGGTGAGCCTGACCTGTTCGGCCGGATGTACGGCGGCCAGCCACAGCGCTATCGGCCGGAGTCGTTCGTTCTCCAAAGTGTGGAGCCGATCGGGAACTACGCGTTGCAGCCGAACTGGGCGGATGGGCACACCTACGGGATCTGGACGTTCGAGAGGTTGCGCGAGCTGGGCTGAAGGCGTGCTCCCCTCATCCGCCTTCGGCACCTTGTATGTTGAAGAGGAAGACGTGGGGAAGCCGTCGGCACCTGAAGCCTGGAGCTAGTGGAGAAGATAGGCTCCCCGCCCTCATCACCAAGGCCGCAGAGTATCTGAGGCGATGGA
>DASYLL010000005.1:0-8984 GCA_036009605.1 Thermoanaerobaculia bacterium
GACCAGATGGCGCCGGTATCGGCGTCGTGAGCGAGACGCGCCGACGCAGGCCTAGCGGTGACTACGTCGAGTCGGCCCGGCGAAGCTCGCGGCGTCGATACCAAGCCAGGTGGTCCCAATTCAGCGAATACACTCCACTAGATCCGTCGGTCACTCGCGGTGACATCCTCATCTATCGTCGGCGCGACGCGGAAGTTCGCGCTGATGCTCAGCTGCGCGGCGTTACGCAATCACGCTGAACGGCTTGAGACCTGCCCATTTGTCGAGATACGTAACGTGCGAACACGCGCCGCGTCGGCTGCAGCAACCGAGATCACGACGGCGGGGGCACGCGGAAACGCGTTCCCGAAAACGTCGCCGAGAGCCGCGCGCTCTTCTTGCGCGCGCCGCGACGTTGGCCGATGAAGTCGTCCTTTGCATCTTTGAGCGTGGCCGGGACGTACGTCGCACCGGCCGCGATCGTGCGAGGGCGATCGCGCGAGAACGCGGAGCCGCCGCCGATGATCGCGAGGTCGGGGAAGCTCGCGGAGAGAAGCTGCAGGAGCGCGTATCCCTGTTCGAGGTGATCCTGGTTCGCGCACGAAACGAACACCGCCTCGGGCTTCACTTCATTGATGAACGCGACGAGCTCCTGCTCGGGAAGGTCGGTGAAGTAATCCGCCGTGTAGCCTTCGCTGCGCAGGAGCTGCGTGAGCATGAGTGTGCCGAGGGAGAGGCGTTCGCCGGCGACGGAGACTCCGACGATATGTTTCGTCGGATCGGGCGTGCCGGAGTTGCGGTCGCCGAAGCGGATGATCAGCTCGCGCACGACGTCTTTGATGAAGTGATCGTGCGCCTGCGTGATGCGTTTGCGGTCGAGCTCTTCCTGCGCGAACGACAGCGTCGGGATGAAGAGATCGTTGAACATCTCCTCCATCGTCGTGGCTTCGGAGTAACGATCGGCGATGGCAATCGCACCGGTGCGATCGCGCAGCAGCAGGCGGTTGTAAAAGCTGAGGTAGCCCTCGAGCGGATCCTCGCTGCCGAACATGATCGAGAAGATGCGCAGCGCGGGGATGAACTCGCCGCCGACGGTGAGGCACACCGTGATCGGCGTCGCGAGCAGCAGGCCGACCGGTCCCCACAGCCAACCCCAGAAAATCGCGGCGAGCAGTAAGGCCACAGGAGAAACGCCGACTCGATGTCCGACGACGATCGGCTCGATGAAGCCGCCGATCATCTGGTCGCTGAAGACGAAGAGTCCGAGGACGGCGAGCGCGGTGTACCAGTTCGGAAAGACGGCGAATGCGAGAAACGTCGGCGCCGCGGCGCTCAGTACCGCGCCGATGTACGGGACGAAGCGCAGCAGTCCCGCGAGCACGCCCCACAACGCGGCGTGCGGCACGCGCAGCATCCACAGTCCCAATCCGATGAGCAGACCAAATCCAACGTTGAGTAATGCGATCGTCAATAGATAGCGACTGATGCGTTGCGAGGTCTCGCCGATCGCCTGCGTCGTGACGGTGAGATGTGCGCGGCCGGCGATGCGCAGCAGTTTGTCGCGCAATGGTTCCCGATCGCGCAGCAGGAAGAAGACGACGACCACGACGAGGAACGTCGCGGCAATGCCTTCCACCGTCGGCGCGACTTCTTCGTAGCGCTCGCCGAGCGTCTTTCTCTCGATGACGCGCACTTTGAGATCGGCGGTCTCGACCACATCGCGCACGGCCGCGACCTGCTGCAGCGTGCGCTCGAGCCGCTCGAGCGTGCCGCCGCTGCTGCGGCGAAGAAACTTCAGTTTCTGTTCGACGTTCTCGCTCGTGACCGCGGTCGACAACTCCTGCGCGACGGCGTTGAACTGCTGATAAATCCACCAGCCGCCGAAGCCGAGCGCGACACTCGTGAGCCCAAGCGACAACACGATGGCGCCGGTGCGACGCAGGAACGTGCGCTCCAGACGAACGACGATCGGCGTAAGCAGAAACGCGAACAACACTGCGAGCGCAACCGGAACGACGACCGGCTTCGCGAGGTGCAGAACCGCGATGACGATGACGGTCCCGAAGAGAATGCGTGCGTTCGACTGACGGCGATCCGCGGCGCGTTTGTCCGACGACTGCTCGGGTTGCGGACGCGAAGGCATCCGACGCACCGAGAGTGTTTTGTCGAACCGATCGGTATCGTCGTCGTCGTAAATTGGCACGCGGACGGGAGTCTAGCGCACCGCTGCGCGGTGCGGTTGTCAGTTATCGGTTATCGGTTGTCTGAAACTTTTCGCCCAAACGTACAGACAACTGAGAACCGACAACCGCGGAAGCGCTACGGCTTCCAACGCAACACGGGTTGCCGCGCTGCGCGGGCTTCGTCGAGTCGACGGACCGGAGTCGTATGCGGCGCGCTGCGGACGAGCTCGGGGCGTTCCTGACTTTCGCGCGCGATGGCAATCATCGCTTCGCAGAACGCGTCCAGCTCTTCCTTCGGCTCGCTCTCCGTCGGCTCGATCATGAGCGCGCCGGAAACGATCAGCGGGAAGTAGATCGTCGGCGGATGAAATCCGAAATCCATCAGCCGCTTGGCGATGTCGAGTGTGTGCACGTCTTTGGGCGTCTGGTTCTTGTCGCTGAAGACCACTTCGTGCATCGACGGAGCGTCGTAAGGCAGGTGGTAGTGCGCCTTCAGACGCGCGCGAATGTAGTTCGCGTTCAGCACCGCGAGCTGCGCGATGCGGCGCAGGCCGGTCGGTCCCATCGAGCGCATGTACGTCAGCGCGCGCACGAGCACGTTGAAGTTGCCGTTGAACGCGCGCATGCGGCCGATCGAGTCGGGATGGTCGTAGTCGAGATAGAACGTCCCGTCTTCACGGCGCTCGACGGTCGGCGTCGGAAGGTACGGCAGCAGACGTTCGCTCACACCCACCGGACCCGCGCCGGGACCACCGCCGCCGTGCGGCGTCGAAAAGGTCTTGTGCAGGTTCGAGTGGATGACGTCGATGCCCATGTCGCCCGGGCGTGCGATGCCGACGAACGAGTTGAGATTCGCGCCGTCGCAGTACAGGTACGCACCCTTCGCGTGAAGGATGTCCGCCATCTGCTTGATCTCGGACTCGAACACGCCGAGCGTGTTCGGCACCGTGACCATCAATGCCGCGACGTCTTCCGTGACCGCTTGCGCGAGCACGTTGAGATCGACGGTTCCGCGGCTGTTCGACTTCAGTTCTTTGATCTCGTAGCCGGCAAACGCGGCCGACGCGGGGTTCGTGCCGTGCGCGGAATCGGGGATGAGGATGTACTTGCGCGCGTTGCCACTTTTCGCGAGCGCCTTGTGCACCATCAGGATTCCGGTGAGCTCGCCGTGTGCGCCCGCTACAGGCTGCAGCGTTACGCGCGGCAGTCCGAAGATTTCCTTGAGCGTCTGCTCCAGATACCAGAGCAGCTCGAGGTTTCCCTGTACCTGATGCTCGGCCTGCATCGGATGCGAGTGCGCAAATCCGGGCGTGCGCGCGATCTCTTCATTGATGCGCGGGTTGTGCTTCATCGTGCACGAGCCCAGTGGGTACAACCCTGCATCGATTGACAGATTCAATTTCGACAGCCGGGTGAAGTGCCGAATCACATCCACTTCGGAGACTTCGACTTCGTCTGCGATCTCACTGCGTCGCAATTCCGCAGGCAGCAGGTCGTCGAGCGACTGCTCGGGCACATCGAGATCGGGCAGCTGATAGCCACGGCGGCCTGGGCGCGAGCGCTCGAAAATCAGCGCTTCGAGCGAGGTCGGCACCTTTTCTTCTTCCATCACAGTCATCGCCTGACCTCGGTTGTCGGTTGTCGGTTGTCGGTTGTCCGTCGTCCGTGGATGCTCGGTTCTGCGACCAGTCGAAGAGAACCGACAACCGACAACCGACAACGGCGTCAGCGCTGTCATCGGCGCTCCCGGGAAATGGCCGCGCTGAGGGCGACGGCAAACTGATCGAGCTGCTCGCGCGTGTGGAGCTCGGTCACGGCGACGAGGAAATCGCGCTCCGAGCCTTCGAAGAACTCGCCCAGCGGGATGCCGCCGAGGATCTTCTCATGCTCCAGATCTTTGAGGATCTCGACGGCCGGATACGGCGTCCGAACCACCAGCTCGTTGTAGACAGGGCCGCTGAAGGGCAACTCGACAGATGCAATTTTCTGCACCGCCTGTCGCAGATATGCAGTTTTCTGCACACACTGCGTCGCCACCTCGCGCAGGCCTACTTTACCCATCAGCGAGAGATAGATGTTTGCAGCCAGAGCGATGAGTGCTTCGTTCGTGCAGATGTTCGAGGTCGCTTTGCCTCTGCGGATATGTTGCTCACGCGTCGCCAGCGTCAGCACGTAGGCGCGTTTGCCATCGACGTCGACGGTCTCGCCGACGAGGCGTCCCGGCATGTGCCGCTTGAGCGCCTCGCGGACGACCATGAATCCGACGTACGGCCCGCCGAACTGCGTCGGGATGCCCCACGCCTGGCCTTCGCCGACGCAGATGTCGAATCCATGCTGTCCCGGCGGAGCCAGAATCCCGAACGAAGTTGCCTCGGCTACCACGGCAATCTTTGTGAGATCGGGCACAGCCTTCGTGACCGCGTCGTAGTCCTCGATCACACCGAGGAAGTTCGGCGACTGCACGGCGATCGCAAATGCGCCGTCGGTTGCCGCGCGCAACTCGTCGAGGTCGATGCGTCCGTCCGCGCCCCAGCCCACTTCCACGATCTCGATGCCGAGGTTCTGGATGTAGGTGCGGACGGTGTCGCGGTAGTGCGGGTGAATCGACCTCGCGAGAACGACCTTCGTCTTCCCCTTCGTCAGCCGCTCCGCCATCAACACCGCTTCGCACAGCGCGGTCGACCCGTCGTAGAGCGACGCGTTGGCGACGTCGAGTCCCGTCAGCAGGCACTGGTGCGTCTGGTATTCGAAGATCGACTGCAGCGTGCCCTGCGAGACTTCCGGCTGATACGGCGTGTACGCGGTGAGGAACTCGGAGCGCAGGAGCAGCTGATCGATGCACGCCGGCTGATAGTGCGCGTACGCGCCGCCGCCGAGAAACGAAACGTGATCGCCGGTCGTGACGTTGCGCGCCGCCAGACCGCGAAACCAGCGCCGCGTCTCGATCTCCGACCACGGCCCCGGGATGTCGAGCAGCCCCTTCAACTTCACGTCGTCAGGGATGGTCTCGAACAGCTCGTCGATCGAATCGACACCGATGACCGCCAGCATCTCCCGGATGTCTTCACCGGCGTTGGAAATGTAGCGGTGGGAGGAGGAGGGGGCGGTAGGGTCTGGTAGAGACATGGCTGAATTGAAAATTGAAAATTGAAAATTATGAGAATGAAAATGACTGTCGAGAATTACGCTTGGTAATTCTCGATCTTTTCAATTCTCAATTTTCAATTTCCAACTAGTGTCCCGCTTCCTTCTCGATGTACTCGTCGTACTCTTCGGCGGTCATGAGCTCGTCGACTTCCGTCGGGTCTTTGAGCCTGATGCGGACCATCCAGCCGTCGCCCCACGGGTCGGTGTTGACGAGGGCGGGGTTGTCGGTCAGGGCTTCGTTGACTTCGATCACTTCGCCCGAGACCGGGGAGAAGAGCTCGGAGACGGCTTTCACCGATTCGATGCTTCCGAGCTCGTCGCCCGCTTCGAGCTCGGTGCCGACCTGCGGCAGCTCGACAAAGACGACGTCGCCCAGCTCTTTCTGTGCGTAGTCGGTGATGCCGATCGTGCCGGTGGAGCCTTCCATGTGAACGTACTCGTGGCTTTTGGCGTACCGGTTGTCTTCAGGATTGGCCATGATTTCTCCTCACTTGGCGCGTTTGTAGAACGGGGTCGGGACGACACGCGCCCGGGTCTCTTTGCCGCGGATCAATACCGCGAACTCGGTGCCCTGCGCCGATTTGTCGAGCGGAAGATAAGCGAGTCCGATCGCCTTTTTCAACGTCGGCGAATGCGTGCCGGAGGTGACGACGCCGATCTCCTGGCCGCCTTCGACGATCGGATAGCCGTGACGGGCGATGCCGCGGTCGATCATTTCGAAGCCGACGAGCTTGCGCTGCGGGCCTTCCTGCTTCTCGCGCTCGAGCACGTCGCGTCCGGCGAAGTCGCCTTTTTCGACCTTTACGATCCACGAAAGATCGGCTTCGATCGGCGTCGTGGTGTGGTCGATGTCGTTGCCGTAAAGCGCCATCTTCGCTTCGAGGCGCAGCGTGTCGCGCGCGCCAAGACCGCACGGCTTCACGCCGGCGTCGACGAGCTTCTGCAGGATGCGCGGCGCGTGCTCGGGCGCGATGTAGATCTCGAATCCGTCCTCGCCCGTGTAGCCGGTGCGCGAGATGATCGCGGGCGCGCCGTCGACGTCGCCGCGATCGAAGCGGTAGTACTTGATGTCGGCGAGCGGCACGTCAGTCATCGTCTGCAACACGCTCTCCGCACGCGGTCCCTGAATCGCCAGCTGCGCGAAATCCGCGCTGACATTCTGCACGTCGACATCCATCCCCTCGGCGGCCTGCTGCAGCCACTCGAAGTCCTTATCGGCGTTGGAAGCGTTCACGACGACGAAGAAATCATCGGACGCAATCTGGTAGATGAGGATGTCGTCGACGAAGCCGCCGTTCGGATAGAGCAGACCGTTGTAGTGCGCACGTTTGTCGGCGAGCTTGGCGACGTCGTTGCACGTCGTTTTCTGCAGCAGCTCCAGCGCCTGCGGACCGCGCACCGTGAGCTCGCCCATGTGCGAGACGTCGAACACGCCGACGTCATTGCGCACCGCGTCGTGCTCTTCGAGGATCCCGCTGAACTGCACCGGAAGCTCCCAGCCGCCGAAGTCGACCATCTTGCCACCGAGGGCTTTTTCGACTTCGTTGAGCGGGGTTTTCTTCAGCGGTTCCGTGGATTCAGACATGCACCCTCCGAGGGAACCGTACGCTAACACAGCCGGCACGGCCGGCCGCGCGGATTGCTGCGCTGGGCCACGTACGGCTGCCGTTGGGCTCCTGTGTCGCGGACGCCCGATCCCCGTGCTACGCTCTTTCTCGGGAGCGCGTGGCGTGTGAAGAACGAGATCGGTGATTTTCTCGACTACCTGACGTACGAACGGAACGTCTCGCCGAACACGATCTCCGCCTATCGCGACGACCTCGAGTCGTTCACCGGCTTCCTCTGCAACGACTACTTCACGATGGGGCGCGATCAGATCGAGCTCGCGCGCGTCGACCATCTCACCGTTCGTTCCTATCTCGCTCATCTCTCACGGCGCAAACTCGCACGCGCGAGCGTCGCGCGACATCTTTCCGCGCTGCGCTCGTTTTTCAAGTTCCTCGTGCGCGAGGGGGCGGTCGAGGCGAATCCCGCACGTACCGTCGCGACGCCGAAACGCGAGAAGCATTTGCCGACCGTGATGCAACCGTCCGATGTCGCGCTATTGATCGAACAGCCGGATCGCAATGAAACGCTCGGCCTCCGCGACGCCGCATATCTCGAATTGCTGTACGCGTCCGGACTGCGCATCAGTGAGCTGGTCGGCATCGACATCGACGATCTCGAGTTGCGCGCGCGGCTCGTGAAGGTGCACGGCAAGGGCTCGAAGGAACGCATCGTGCCGTTCGGCACGAAAGCCGAGGAGGCATTGCGCGCATGGATGGCGGTACGCGATGAGCTCGTTACCGACGTCGAAGAGCAGGCAGTATTCGTGAACTATCGCGGCAAGCGCATCACGACGCGCAGCGTGCGACGTCTGTTCGATACGTACCTGAAACAGGCCGCACTGCGCGCCGGCATCTCGCCGCACACGATGCGCCATTCGTTCGCCACGCACCTCCTCAACGCCGGCGCCGACCTCCGCGGCATCCAGGAGCTTCTCGGCCACGCCTCGCTCTCGACGACGCAGAAATACACGCACCTCAACGACTGGCAGCTGATCGCCGTTTACAAGAAGGCACATCCGCGGGCGTAACGCTCCCCTACAATCCCGCCCGTGATCCGCGCCATCGTCCACCACGGCTTCGTCGGTGAAGCCATCGAGTACTTCGCGGTCGTGGTTGGCCCGGACGTCGATCGGCGATTCTTCTTCGAGCAGATCACGGCGCCGCGCGGTGATGTCGTCCGCTACTTCGGCGGCAACTCCGAGATCGTGCTCAATCCCGAAGGCGCGCGGTTTCGCGGGAACGGCGGGATCTTCGGCGAGTACATGTTCGGCGGACACCTCCCCGTCGGCGATCTGCTGAACGAAGAGGTCGTGAACCGGCTCGTGCTCTACGGCACGACGGTCGACGCGAGAACGCACGAGCTGCGCTTCACCGAAAACACGCAGGGATTCGAGAAGTGGGACAACCTCTTCCTGCAGGGCAACGCCGTCGCGAATTACTTTTTCTTCGTCGATGACCGCAAGCGCTACTCCGACATCGGCGATCGACAGGAAGCGACGCTCAAGAGCGCGGGACGCATCCTGAAACGCTCGCGCCGCGTCGGCTCGGGACAATTCCTCGCGCTCGCACATGAATTGCTCGAAGCGCTCGGCGAGCCCGATTCGACGCTCGTGATCGTACGCGTCGTGAATCGTGCGGCGCAGCGACTCTCCGAGGTCTGTCAGGAAGCGTACGCGCCGACGAAAACCGTGACCGACGTTTCGAACGCGCTCGTCGATCTCTCGATCGAGCCGTACCAGCGCGAGCGGATCGCGATCGACGTCATCTATCGCCATCCCGACAATCAGCAGCTCATCGACGAATACAAACGCATCCTCGCCTCCTGCGCCGGCACGACCATCGACTCGTCCGCTCGCGCGCGATTGATGCGCCTGCGCACACTTTCGTTGCGCAACGAAGTGCCGCTCTCGATCTTCGACACGCTCGAAGAGATCGTGCTGCAGGAGCCGCGCGCGGTCACGCGCAAGCAGGACGAGCCCGAGTACATCCAGCACACCCGCGAAATCCTCGGCGGCTTCCTGCTCGGCCGCAACATCACACGCAAGCTCTCCTCGCTCGACCTCGTGCA
>DASYLL010000006.1:0-2356 GCA_036009605.1 Thermoanaerobaculia bacterium
GGGAGGCCATCGAACGCGCGCGCGCCGAGGAACAGTTGCGGGAAGCCAATGCCAGGAAAGACGAGTTCCTGGCCACGCTGGCGCACGAACTGAGAAATCCGCTCGCCCCGATACGAACGGGCCTCGAACTGATTCGGCGTGGCGGAGACACTGCGGTGGCGGTCGAGCGAGTACGCGGGATGATGGAGCGTCAAGTCGGTCACATGGTTCGCTTGATCGACGACCTTCTGGACGTGTCGAGAATCACGTCAGGCAAGATTACGCTCCAGCGCGAACCGACGCTTCTGGCGAGTCTGGTTCACAGCGCCGTGGAAGCCAATCTTGGAGCGATGACTGCCAAGCGAATCGAATTGCGCGTCGAGCTTCCAGCTGACGATTGCGTCATCGATGTGGATCCGACACGGTTCGTTCAAATCGTCTCAAACCTGCTTCACAACGCCGCGAAATTCACGAACACCGACGGCTCGGTGCGCGTCTCCGCAACGATCACGCCGCCAACGGGCGGTGTCAATCGGCAGGTGTCGATTTCGGTGCTCGATTCAGGAATCGGGATTTCGCCGGAGCTCCTGCCCCGTGTGTTCGATCTCTTCACGCAGGGAGAAACCCGCTCATCGCAACCCGGACTGGGCATTGGCCTCGCGCTTGCGCGCCGATTGGTCGAACTTCATGCCGGACGACTCGACGTCCGCAGCGACGGACCTGGGCGAGGCAGCGAGTTCGTCATCCAATTGCCACTGGCGACGAACCAGGTGCTCTCTGCCATCGGGAGGCGCCCCGATGAACAACGGCTCGACCGGCGGATTCTGGTCGTCGACGATAACCAGGATGCGGCGAATGCCACGGCCATGCTGATCACGGAAATAGGCGGAGACGCGAGAGTCGCCTATGACGGCGAAAGCGCGCTCGCGATGCTCCAGGAGTACCAACCAGAAGTGATTCTCCTCGACATCGGGATGCGAGGACTCGACGGCTACGAGACCTGTCAGCGGATTCGTGGTGTTCTGGGCAACGAGGTCCTGCTGGTGGCGTTAACCGGGTTCGGCCAGGAACAGGACAAGGAAAAGGCGACGCGCGCCGGATTCGATGCGCACCTCACGAAGCCTGCCGACGAGGCGGCCTTGGCAAGGATCCTGGCGCAGCGTGCCGGTGCGAGTCTCTGATCTACAGGACCCACAGTTTCGTCAGCGTCGTTTCCGACCCGCACTTCTCGAACCAGTCCACGCCCTCCATGACCAGATCGAACTTGATGGAGTATCGGCCGGATCGAGGGAGCGGCGGCAGCTCGATGGCAATCTTCTCCTCGGCCCCGCCAACGAGAGCGTGTGGGAGTCTCGCGCGGGCAAAATCGAGCTCGAGGAGCGTTCCGTCTTCGGCGCATAACTGCGCCCCGAGCCGGACGAGCCGGCGTCCGTAGGTGGCGTCGGCCGGGAACGGCCGCGTCGAGAGATTCTGCACGCGCGTGCGCACGCGAAGCGGTCGTCCGGCCCGCGCAATCAGCGGCAGGCCGGGAATCAGCGGCCGCACCTCGATCCGCGCCCGCGGCGTCGCACCGGGAATGGCGCTGCCGAGATTGCTGTCGTCCCAGGTTTCACGCCGAATCGCCTCGCGCTCCGGTCCAGCGGCAAACCGGCGCGAGTAGGCGCTTTCCGGATGGTCGGTGAACTCCCAGCAGAAACGATCCACGCCGATCTCGGCAGCCATGGTCCGCGCCAGATTCATCTCCTCGTCGCTGTCGTTCCACTTGAACAGGATGTACCGCCAGTTCAGAAATGGGAGGTCGCGTCCCGAGCGCCGTTTTTCGTCAACCATCGACCGCAGGTTGGCGAGCGCGACATCGAGTTTGCCGCGTTGCCGGTATCGCGCGTAGCTCTCCTGGGTCGCGCCGTCGATGGAAAACGTCACCTCGTCGATCCCGGAGTGCACCAGGCGACGCGCCTGGGCCTCGGTGAAGGCCAGACCATTGGTGCTCGTGTAGACGTAAATATGCGGAAAGCGACTCTTGATGTATTCGCACATCTCGATCGCCCGTTTGTGGAGGAAGGCTTCGCCGTAGTTGAAGAAGTCGATCCGCACGAGCGAAGGGCCGACCTCGTCGATGACCCGCTGAAAGAGCGCGAAGTCCAGCATCCCGGCCTGCCGGGTGCGGGTAATCCCGGTTTCCGGGGCGCAGACGGCCTCGGTGCAGGAAATGTTGCACGCCGCCGTGCACTCGATGAACATCCGCGAGGGCAGGCGGCCCGCCTCGAGCGGCCGCACGACCGGAGTGGCATCTTTCGCCAGCGGCAGTTTCAGCGGACAGTCGGTGCAGAAGGAGGAACCGCCGTGATTGAGGTCCTGACGAAGCTTCGTCACGACA
>DASYLL010000007.1:0-4749 GCA_036009605.1 Thermoanaerobaculia bacterium
AACCAGACCGAGTACCGCGATCCGGGCGTCAACTACTACGAACAGAGATACCGAGAAACTCTTCTCAAATCGCTGACCCGTAACGCCGCCAACCTCGGCTTCTCTCTCGTCCCCATTCAGGAGGTTCATTAGAAGCGTGAGCGAGGGACCTGGGCGGGTGGGGCGCGAAGAACGTGCCTGTCGCCCCACCCACCCAGGTCCCTCACTCACGTTCGGGATGACAGTTCAGCGCTTCCGAGCCCTGAACGCGGCCACGAATCGCGCCGCGTCCGCGCTCGAAAAGTCGCGCAGCACGTCCGTGCCGTTCACTTTCATCTCCGCAAATACCGGCGCGTTCTTCGTGTTGACCATGCGCAGCACGCCGTCGCGATACTCGACGTTGCGGATGCTCGCGATCGGATACTCGACCGACTTGCCGAGGGCGAGGCGCACACCGGAGAGGATCAGCTCTTCGAAGAATCCCGCGTCCTTCTTGTCCGACTCGGATTCGATCTTCGCCATCGCGGCATCGCTCAGCTGGACGGCCACGACGTCGTTCATCAACAACAGCATCGTCGAGCGGTCGCGCGTGCGGATCGCGAGGCGTGCGTCACGCACATCGCGCCGCGGACCCACCGTCGCCAGCTCGTCTTCCGAGCTCAGCGAGATCGAGAGATTCGATTCAGCGGACGCGACTCCTGCGAACAGCAAGAGCGCCAGTGCGAACAGCGGGATCTTTTTCATGAGGAAGGATACGGCGGGACGCGCGTCTGGTTGCACCTCTGGTATCTTCCGGCGCGCATGATCAACAAGGTCATTTCCTCCGCCGACGAAGCCGTACGCGATGTGCCGGACGGCGCGACACTGGTCGTTGGCGGGTTCGGCCTTTCCGGCGTTCCCGAGAATCTCGTCAACGCGCTGGTGAGATCGGGCGTGAAGGATCTGACCTGCGTCTCGAACAACGCCGGCGTCGACGACTGGGGCCTCGGCATCCTTCTGAAGGCGAAGCGGATCCGCAAGATGGTCTCGTCGTACGTCGGCGAGAACGCGGAGTTCGAACGGCAATACCTCGGCGGCGAGCTCGAAGTGGAGTTTACTCCGCAAGGCACCCTCGCGGAGCGCATGCGCGCAGGCGGCGCCGGCATCCCGGCGTTTTACACGCCCGCCGGCTTCGGCACGCTCGTCGCGGAGCACAAGGAAACGCGCGAGTTCGACGGCCGCATGTACGTCATGGAGCGCGGCATCGTCGGCGACTTCTCCCTCGTCGCCGCCTGGAAAGGTGACCGTCTCGGCAACCTCGTCTATCGCAAGAGCGCACGCAACTTCAATCCGATGGCGGCGACCGCGGGTCGCGTTTGTATCGCCGAGGTGGAGGAGCTGGTGGAGCCGGGGGAACTGGATCCGGATTGCATCCACACGCCCGGGATCTTCGTGCATCGCATGATCGTCGCGAAGCGCGAGAAGCGCATCGAACAGCGAACCGTGCGCAAATCGTAGTCGCGTGAAGAAACGTCAGAAGCGGGTTCTGACCAGAGCAGAAGTCATCGCGTGGCTGCAGCGCCGCCATTGGGTGCGCCTGCACATGTTTTTCCTCGTCACGGCGACGTTCCTCGCCGGACTCCTCGCGACGAAGCTGCTGATGGAGCTCGGCGTCGATACGCTCTGGCTCCGCTACGCGCTCGCGGTGTGCGGTGCGTACCTCGTGTTCCTCGTGCTGGTCCGTCTCTGGATCTGGTACGTCTGCGGACGTGGCGTCGATCTGGATGCTGCCGACGGCATCGATCTCTTCGTGCGTGCCATGGACAAGGGCGAGCGGGTGGAGATCGGCGGCGGAGAGTTTGGTGGCGGCGGCGCGAGCGGAACGTGGGACACGCCGGACGGTGTGCCGGTCGACGTCGAGATCTCGACCGCGCCTGCGAAGCTCGCGAGCACAGGCGGCTCCGACAAGAGCGGCTGTCTCTCATTCGACATCGGCGGTGACGAGGGTTGTTTCGTCGTGATCCTGCTCGCGGTGCTCGTCGGCGCGCTGCTGATCGCCGGCGGCTATCTGATCTACGCCGCTCCCGCGATTCTCGGCGAAGCCGTGTTCGAAGTCCTGCTCGCCGCTGCACTCGCGCGCCGCGCAAAGAAACTCGAGGCGGCAGGGTGGGGCGGGTCGGTGTTCAACGCGACGGTGTGGATCTTTCTCGCGGTGCTCGCGATCGCGGTCACGCTGGGCTGGTACGCGCAGAAAAGTTGTCCGGAAGCGACGCGGATTCGGGACGCGATCAACTGCGGGTCGACGCGGTGAGACGCCTCTTTCAGCGATTCCTGAATGCGCAATGGAAAGTGCGTTCCGGCGTTTCGCTGTTCGGCGAGAACGTCACGCCGGCGGTCCCGAATGATCTGTTCCAGGCGCATGCGTCGATCTATTCGTTCTTCTCCGGTTACGTCGAGGGAAAACGCGTTCTCGAGCTCGGATGCGGCACGGGATATGGCGCGCCGATGCTGCTGCGAGGTGGCGCGCAGCACATCACCGCGATCGATGCGCATGCGGGGAACGTACGGTTTGCGCGGAAACGGTCTGGCTCACCGCGATTGCAATACATGGTCGGGGATGCGGAAGCGTTACCGCAGGACTTCGGAACGTTCGACGTCATCGTCAGCTCGAACGTGTTCGAGCATCTGAGCAATGTCGACCGCGCGTTGGCACAGGTGCTCCTTCATCTTTCGCCGGACGGAAAGTTTCTGCTGGCCGTGCCGCCGATCACGGATCCGCCGGGGATGGAGGCCAATCTCCGCAATCCGTATCACGTGTCGAACTACTACGTGCACGAATGGCTGGAGCGCCTGTCAGCGCGATTCGATCGCGTTTCGCTGCTCGCGCATCTGCCGCCACCGGGAGCGCAGCTGGACTTCGGCAATCCCTTTCCGTCTGCGATCGAGCCGGCGAGTTTCGCCTTCGTCGAACGGTCGCTCGCGAGCTTCGCCGGTGCGGATGTCCTGACCGCGGTTTTCGTTTGTCAGGGCGCGCGCCGCAGCGCGTGAATAGCACCCTCGCTGAGCCCGAACCAGCGCCGATAGGGGAACGACCGCAGAACTTCATACCCCGGCACGTCGCGATTGAAGGTGAGGATGTAGCGATCGTCGAGGACGCCGACGCCGCGGTTGCCGAGGTCTTTGCGGCCGGCGCGGAGGGCGAGGAGGGCGTTGATCTCGTAGCCGCCGTCCATCTCTTCGAGCGTCACGCCGTTCGCGCGCAGGAACGCGTACGCATCCCAGCGCGCGCGATTCCACGCGAGGTACTCGGCCGTGCCGCTGATGGCGAAGACGATCATGATCGAGAGCACGATCGCGGCGACGGTGCTTGCGGGTCGCGTGATCTGCGCGCGATTGGCGAGCAACACGAGGAGCAGCACGAGCGGCCACGCGGTGTCGATCGAATAGCGATCGAAGTAGATCGACATCCCGGCCGCGATGAGCGTGCCGCAGAGCAGATAGATCGCGCAGTAGCGGACGAGCAGATCGTTCTCGCGCAGCGATGCGATCGTGAGTGAGGCCGCAAGCGCGGCGCCGATCGTCGTGACGATCATCAGCGCGACTTTGATACTCCACGGCAACGCGAACGGATGCGGCATGCGCAGCGTGAAGACATCGCGCAGCGTCGGCGGTCCGAGCCCGAAGTCGGTGAAGACGTTGCCCGAGTTCATGTACGGGATCGGCATCCCGACGCGCATCGTCATCCGCCACGCGACGAGCGCAAACGCGATCCCGCAGGTCACGAGCGTCACGCGCGACAAACGCGGCCGGGTCAGCGACACGAGCAACAGCGGCGCCGCGAAAAACAACGCCGCGCTTTGCCAATTGAAATAGACGTAGTGAACCGCGCGCATCGCGAGCCCCGCGATCGTCGGTCGATGCAACGCCAGCTCTTTCGCCGATCCCACCAGCACACCGCTCGCGGCAAGCAGACCAAACACAACCAACGCACCTGCATACGTCGCCGCGAGTTTCTTTCGTCGCGCCAGCAACGCAACGATCAATGGCACGAGCGCATTCAGAATCGCGAACTGTCGCGTGAAGAACGACGCCACCGTCGCAACAAACGCGAGCGCGAGCCATACGCCTTCACGCTCGGCCGCAAGCACGAACATCCACAACGCGACGATCGACAGGAACACGAACGGCACGTGCGTCATCGACGTGAACGACGCCCAGAAAAACAGCGGATGGAACAACAACGCCGCCGCGCCGAACAACGCCAACTCGCGTCGCACCTGCGCGCGCCGCAAGAGCAGATACGTCAGAAGCGTCGACGCGAGCGAAAGCGCGAGCGTCGACATGCGCAGCACCGTGAACGTCTCACCGAACACCGACGCCCACAACGCCCCCCACACGAACTGCAGATAGGCCGTCGCCGACGCGAAGGGCGTGAATTGAATCCGCCCCGTCTGCACCAGCGTGAACGTCGTGTAGCCAACGCCCCAGTCGTCATCGAGCGGAAAGTTTCCGCGCGGATCGACGACGAGCACCGCCGCCAGGAACGCGGCCAGGAGGATCAGGATGGGGCGGGTTTTTGACACGACGGGGATTATGACGCGGGGCTTAGTACAGCGCCCCGGAAGTGAGTATCCGTTAGAATGAAGGGGACAGATTCGGTGGGAGGGCGAGATGGGCGTGAAGACACCGATACGCATCGAGTTGGAGGCTGAGGAGCGGCGCGAGCTTGAAGTGATGTCGCGTGCGCAGGCGATACCGCATCGCACGGTCAGCCGAGCAAGGATCATCTTG
>DASYLL010000008.1:0-4790 GCA_036009605.1 Thermoanaerobaculia bacterium
ACACGCCCGCGATCGTGTTGCCGGTCGCGAATCACGACAACAATCAGCACGCCGCAAACGAGAACCTGCGATTGCAGAATCTGTGGGACGCGATCGACGTCTTCGCGGCGTTGTTCGTTGGACTTGCAAACTGATTTCGGCCGTATACTCGCGCCCGGTTCCAATCACCATGCAAACTGAAACGCAGAGCAAGTCTCCAGCGGAGGTCGTGCGCGAGAAGCTCGCGCAGTATCTCGGCCCGTTCACCGCACGCAACGCCGTGCAGATGGTGGCCAAACAGACCGCCGGCCTGGACGTCGATCGCATCACGCGTGCGCAGATTCCGGCAGTCCTCGAAGCTCTCGGTCCGACGCTGCGCACGCTCCTCGGCAGAGCAACCGCCGAGAAGGTCGCGGATGAAATTCGAAAGGAGCTCGCACTCTGAAACGCCTGGCTCTCATCCCTCTCGCCGGTGCGCTGCTCGCGCTCCTCGGCATGGCGCTCGATCCCGACACGGCCGCGCGCTATCACCGCCTCGTCCTCGTCATTTCGCTGATCGCCACCGGCATCAGCGGTTTCATCACCGCATCGAAGTTCTCTACGGGTGATCGCCTTCTCAAGTCATGGGTCCTGATCGGACTCGGCTACGCGATCTCCGCATTGCGTCACGGGACGCGCCTCGCCGCGTATTTCTATCCAGCCGCGGCATTGCCGCCGACGGTTGGAAACGTGCTCGTGATCGCGCAGAACATCGCCATCGCGCTCGCGCTGCTGCTCTTCGTGCTCGCATGGCGGGCCACCGGTCTCACGGCGCCAGTCTCGCGACGCGCGCAAATCACCTCGACGATCCTCGGCATCGCCGTCGCGGTGATCGTCGGCGGCTTTCCGCTCTTCAAAGCACTGAGCGGCGCGGAGCCGAACGTCACGCTGCTCGTTTCGACTGCAGGCGACATCGTCGGTCTCTCGCTGATCGTGCCGCTGGCGCTGTCGGCGTTCGCGATGCGCGGCGGACTGCTGATGCACACCTGGATCTACCTCGCCGCGAGTGAAGTGGCGTGGCTGATGTACGACGTCTGGTGGGCGCTGCAGCCGCCGGTCGCGACGAACGTCGGACCGTCGATTCTCGAAGCGTTGCGTGTGTCGGCGGTGTTGTTCGCGTTCATCGCGACCGTGGCGCAACGACGAGCAATGCGTTGAAGTAGTCTCAGAGTCGCACAGTCTCAGAGTCTCAGAGATCGTTCCTGCCGCGTCCTCTGAGACTCTGAGACTCCCTTCGCGCCGCACGCCCTACAATCGCGGCCGTGCCATCCGAGCTCGAGATCGTCGGTGAAGTCGCGGAGGCGCTCAGCACCTCGCACAGCGTTCAGCAGGCGCTCGAGCGCACGCTCGAACTGGTCACCGGTCTTCTCGGACTCGAAACGGGCTGGGTGTGGCTCTTCGATCCCGATACAAATCACATCTATGCGGCCGCCGCACGCAACCTGCCGCCGTATCTGCAGGAACCGGTACGCATGTCGGGCGCGCCGTGCTGGTGCATCAACGAGTTTCGCGATGGCTCGCTGAGCGCTCGCAACATTGATGTCATGGAGTGCAGCCGACTGCGTCCCGCGGTCCGCGCGCGCGAGACGGATCTCACAAGCGGCCTTGCGCATCATGCCTCGATTCCGCTGACGTTCCAGGGCAAGTCCCTCGGCATCATGAACATCACCGCCCCGGCGATGCGCAGGCTCACAAAGTCCGAGCTGCGTTTGCTCGCGACGATCGGGTTGCAAGTCAGCATCGCCATCGAGCGCGCGCGACTCGCCGAGGAGAGCGCGATGCTCGTGCGCGCGGATGAGCGAACGCGGCTCGCGCGCGAGATTCACGACACGCTCGCGCAGGGGCTGGCCGCGCTGACGTTGCAGATCGAGACCGCGCTGCAACACGTCGGACGCGATCCCGAGCGCGTGCGCGAACGGATGGAGAAAGCACTCGCCACCGCGCGTGCGAGTCTCGACGAGGCGCGCCGTTCCGTCACTGCACTGCGCGCCGGCGCGACGTCGGGCAAACCGCTCGCGCAAGCGCTCGCCGCACTGGCGCGCGAGATGACCTCGGCATCCGGCATCCGCGTCGCGTTCGAAGCGAGTGGCACATGCGATCTCGACGCTGTCGCCGAAGACGAGCTGTTCCGGATCGCGCAACAGGCGCTGGCAAACGTGAAGCAGCACGCGCGCGCGAAAACCGCGACCGTGAAACTCACCTGCACGAAACGCCGCGCACGACTGGCGATCGAAGACGACGGCATCGGCTTCGACGTGCGCAAGATCTCCGCGGGTCGCCACGGCATCGTCGGCATGCGCGAACGCGCGCGCGCCGCGGGTGGAACGCTGCGGATCACATCGACGAAAAAGCACGGCACACGCGTGATCGCAACGGTGCGGCGATGACGCGCGTGTTGATCATCGACGACCATCCGATCGTGCGCGAAGGTCTCGTTGCGGCGTTGCACGGCAAGGGCGACATCGAAGTCGCGGGCGGCTTTGGTTCTGCCGAAGAAGGAATCGCAGCAGCGGCGCGATTGAAGCCCGATGTCGTCATTCTCGATCTCGAGCTTCCGGGCATGAGTGGACTCGATGCGATCGCGAAGTTCTCCGCGCCGGTGTTGATGCTGACTGCATACGGCACCGACGATGAAATCGAACGCGCGCTCGCTGCCGGCGCGAAGGGCTATCTCTTGAAAGGCGCGCCGCTCGACGACATCGAACGCGCAATCGCTGCCGTGTCGCGAGGTGAGTCGTTTCTCGATTCGCGCGTGACGGCGCAGCTGCTCTCGCGCGGCGGTCGCACCCGTCTCACCCATCGCGAGCGCGAAGTCCTCCGTCTCCTCGGCAGCTCGAACAAAGACATCGCAGCCGCGCTCAACATCTCCGAGCGCACGGTGAAGTTTCACGTGACATCGATCTTCAACAAGCTCGGCGCGGACTCGCGCGCGCAGGCCGTGGCAATCGCGGCCGAGCAGCGTTTGATCTAACGCGGCCTGTTCTTCCGGACAGGTGCCGGCCCGTCCCGTCGCACGAAGGCAGGACCCGATCCGAAACCGATCATGGATGCATGAACCCCAATGACGTCGTTCTCATCACCGGTGCCTCGAAAGGACTCGGCCGTGCCCTCGCGCACCAACTCGCGCGCCTCGGCCATCCACTGATCATCAACGCGCGCGGCGAACGCGAGCTGCGCGAAGTCGAACGGGAGCTGTCGCAATTCACGCGCGTCGTTGCAGTCGCTGGCGATGTATCGGAGATTGCGGAAGAGCTCGCGTCGCTCGGCCCCGTCGACATTCTCATCAACAACGCGTCCGACATCGGACCGACACCGATGCCGCCGCTCGAGTTGTACCCGTGGGATGCGTTGTTGCGCGTCTTCAAAGTGAACGCGGTCGCGCCGTTCCATCTCATCCAACTGCTGCTGCCCGGGATGCGCTCGCGCGGCCGCGGGACCATCGTGAACATCTCATCCGACGCGGGCGTGAATGCGTATCCGGGATGGGGCGGCTACGGCGCGAGCAAAGCGGCGCTGGAGTTGATGTCGCGCATCCTCGCGAAGGAAATCGAAGGCAGCGGCGTACGCGTGCTCGTCGTCGATCCGGGCGACATGAACACGGAGATGCATCGCCTCGCCGCCAACGGTGCCGATCTCTCCCATCTGCCGAGTGCCGGATTCGTCGCGCCGCGCATCATCGAATTGCTGAACGACACGACGCCATTCGCGCGTGTCGAAGCGCAACAGATGTTGGTGGCGTCATGAGTGCGGCGGCGATGATCGACTTCACGCTTCCGCCGCAACTCGAAGCGCGCGAGCCTGCCGAACTGCGCGCGAGCGGACGCGATGACGTGCGCATGCTCGTCTCGAGCGGCGATGGCGAAGTCGTACACGCGCACTTCCGCGAGCTGCCGCGTTTTCTCGCCCCCGGCGATCTGCTCGTGCTCAACACGTCCGGAACCGTGCCGGCCGCATTGACCGCGTTGCGCGAGAACGGCGACGAGATCGCGCTGCACTGGTCGACGTCGATGCCCGCGGGACTGGCGGTGATGGAGCCGCGCAAAGTGCAGGGACGTGCGGGCGAGATCCTGACGATTCCGGGTGGCGGCAAGGTCACGTTGCTCGCGCGGTATCGCCGATCGCAGCGGTTGTGGATCACGAAGATGGATGTGCCGATGCCGCCGCTCGACTACCTGCAGCGTTGGGGTCGACCGATCACGTACACCTACGTGCAGCAGCCGTTTCCACTCAGCGCGTACCAGACCGTGTTCGCACGCAGCATTGGATCCGCGGAGATGCCTTCCGCGGGACGTCCGTTCACGCGCTCGCTGCTCGCGTGCCTGCGTCGCAGCGGCGTGCAACTCGCGCGACTGTTGCTGCACACCGGCGTCGCCAGTCTCGAACAACACGAAGAGCCATACGAGGAATGGTACGAAGTGCCATTGCGCACCGCGGAGCTCGTGCGTGCGACGCATGCGCGCGGAGGCCGCGTCGTTGCGGTCGGAACGACGGTCGTGCGCGCGCTGGAGAGCAGCGTCGACGCGAGCGGTAAAGTCATCGCGTCACGCGGCTGGACCGATCTCGTGATCACGCCCGAGCGCGGCGTACGCATCATCGATGGACTACTGACCGGATTGCACGAGCCGCGCGCGACGCACCTGGCGATGCTCGAAGCGATCGCGGGACGTGACGTCATCGCGCATGCGTATGCCGAGGCGTTGGCGCGCGAGTACCTGTGGCACGAGTTCGGGGATGTGCACCTGATCCTGTGAACCGTTTGGAGTGCGGCAGCC
>DASYLL010000009.1:0-13639 GCA_036009605.1 Thermoanaerobaculia bacterium
CGCACGGCGTTGCGCGCCTCCGGTGCGTTGAACGTCGACGTCCCGGCGGCAGTGACTCTGAAATTGTGCGCCGTCCACATCCGACCGTTACGGATCATGGCCGCATAGAGGCGATCGTCGAGCGTGTTCAGCTGGCCGTCGGCCCCGCCCGTGTTCCCGGTGTGGTCGACGGGATCGGGAAAGCTGGTGGACTGCACGTTGACGACGATGTTTCCGGAGATCGACGGCGTAAGCGTTCCGGGATCGCTGACGCGCCGAAACATCAGCCTGCTGAACGCGGCGTTATCGGATCCGACGAAGTATCCCTCGGTCGCGCCGGGATCGAAGTTGTCGACGCCGCGCGGCGTGAGCGGCCCGGCGTTCACGCCCGTCACGAGATCCGCGAACATCGTGACCACCAGCGGTCCCGGCCCGAGCACGGACGTTTTCTGAACGACGTAGCCATTCGTCGCGACCCAGTCGAGATCGGCGTCGTGGACGTTCCCGCCGATGTAGAGAGCGTTGACGTCGATGCCGAGGGAAGGCTCCTGCAGAAGAGCCGCTCCGGCCTCGGTGTCGAAGAAGAAGAACGTCCAGACCGTCGCCGGCGAGATCGTGCCGCTGCTCGCGGCATCGCTGACCGCGAGCAACACACGATTGCCGGGCGTGGCCGTGCACGCGGCGGTGGTGCACGGAAAATCGACCGCCGTCAGAAACCAGCGCGCACTGAAGCGATCGAAGCGAACCTGCGGAAACGTGGTGGTGTTGATGGCCGGCGCCACCACGGGTGTCATCACCGAGGCGAAGAAGACGTCGGGATCGAGGTCGAGAACGCCATCGGCGGCACCATCTTTGGTGAAGCTGCGCAGACGTCCGTTCACGAAGACGACGAACTGCGTCGGCCCCGGCGCGCCCATCGTGTCGGGAGGAAACGTGCTCGTGTCGGCGAGCGTCGCGCCGTCGAACGCAATGTCGTTGGTATGGATCAGCGCCTTCGGATCGAGACGCGGACGCGCCGCCTCGGTGCGCGGCGTGCTGATGCGACCGGCCTCTGCGCTCGAATTCTCCGCGCGATGATTCGGCAACGACAACTGCGGACGCGGGTGCGGCACGCTGGCCAATCGAGCGCGCGGTTGCTGCATCAGAGCGCTCGTGGTGTGCCGGATTCCGGGTGCGGCCGCGAGCCGCGTTCCGGAATCCGCACCGGCGGCCGCAGCAAACAACATGGAAAGACACAGACCGACCACGCACGCACGAGCTTTCATCGTCAAACTCCCCTACTGACGACAAACGGAACGCGCGGCTGGAAACGATCACGGCTACGTGCGCAAGGTCGACGGCGTGGTGCCCAACTCGCGCTTGATGATCTTCCGCAACGCCGTCGCGTCCTGATAGCCGACATTGGCCGCCACCGCATCCAGCGTCAATGTCGTCGTCTCGATCTGATGCACCGCTTCCAGCAATCGGCGGCGTTGCAGAAAGCGCACGGGCGACAAACCGGTGGCCGCAGAAATGCGACGCGAGAGCGTCTTCGGAGACACGGCCACCACCGATGCAAGATCGGTAATGGTGATCGCGTGCGAGAGATGCGCGTCGATCCACCGCTCGGCCGCAATCACGGTCGCGTCGACGTAGCGCACGTGCGACGGAATCATGTAGCGCGCCTGTGACGCGCGCCGGTCGATCAGCATGTAGCGCGAACAAAGATCCGCAACCTCGGCACCGACGGTCGCGGTGATCACCGCCAGAATCAGATCGAGTTGCGCGTACGCGGAACCGGCGGTGAGGAACGGTCCGTCGCGAACGAGCATTCGCGACTCGTCGAGCTGCACGTCGGGATGCCATTCGCGGAAGGTCTGCGACAGCCACCAGGTCGTCGTCGCCGAGCGACCCGCGAGCAGGCCCGCTTCCGCAAGCAGGAAGACCGCCGAGCACGACGCGGCGATGCGCTTCGCAATGCGGCGTTCGCGCAGGAGGTTCATCGCCGCAAGCGCATCGGTTTGGCGAAGCCGTGCTGCGATCGCGCGTTCCGACGTGAGACCGAGTCCGGGGATGATCAGCCACTCCGCGTTGCTGGTGCCGGCCAGTACTTCGCGGAACGTGAGATCCGCCGTGAGACGCAGCCCGCCTCCCGTTCGCAACGTCCTGCGATGACTGACCACGGCCCACTCCAGGCCACCACCCTTGCGCATGCGTTCGCGGAGAGAGCGCGCTGTGCGCAACGTGTCGAGTGTGATGGCCAGGCTCGAGTCCATCACGCCGTCGAGAGCAAGAATCAACAGTCGTTTCATTTGTCCAATCCGACATGAATCTTGTCGAAAACGACAATTGCGTTCAAGCCATCCCGCGGCGACACTGGCAGGCATGCAATGGACCGACGATCCTCTCGACGACTTCATCCGCCGCGAGATCACGCTCGACGACGCGACGAAGGCGGTCTACGTGGCTGGTCGTGGACCGGCAGTGATTGTCATGACGGAGATGCCAGGCATCAGCCCTCACGTCGCGCGATTCGCGCGCTGGGTACGCGACGCGGGATTCACGGTCTATATGCCATCGCTGTTCGGACGCGATGGGGCCGTCCCGACCGTCGAAGAAGGCCTGCCGATCCTGCAACGCGCATGCGTGAGCGCGGAGTTCCGGGCGATGGTTTCCAATCAGACCAGTCCCGTCACGCTCTGGCTGCGCGCGCTCGCACGACTGGCGCACGAGGAATGCGGCGGACCGGGCGTCGGTGCAATCGGCATGTGCTTCACCGGCAACTTCGCGCTGACGATGATGCTGGAGCCTTCGATGCTCGCGCCCGTGCTGTCGCAGCCGTCGCTGCCGTTGAACGATCGCGCCGCACTGGAAATCGCGCCGGAGGATCTCGTCGCCGTGCGACAACGTTTGGAACGCGACGATCTGACCGTCCTCGCCTACCGCTTTGCGGGCGATCGGATCTGCACCGCCGAACGATTCTGCGCCTACGCAGCCGCCCTCGGCGACCGCTTCGTTCCGCGAGTGCTCCCCGACAGCGCAGCGAATCCCGAAACGCCGCCGTTCTTCGAGAAGATCGTCACCTCACCGCACAGCGTCGTCACCGCGCATCTCATCGACGCGGAAGGAGAGCCGACGATCGCGGCACGCGACGAGATCCTCGCCTTCTTCATGCAGCGCCTTGGATCGACTACCGTGACCGCGTGCTCCACATCTACATCGACGCCGATGCCTGCCCGGTGAAGGAAGAGGTCTACCGCGTCGCCAGACGATGCGGCCTCGACGTCACACTCGTCGCGAATGCGCCGCAGCGTATTCCGGAGGACGCGCGCTTCCAACTGGTCGTAGTCCGTGAAGGAATGGACGCGGCCGACGACTGGATCGCAGAGCACGCGAGCGAGGGCGACATCGTCATCACCGCCGACATCCCACTCGCGGCGCGATGCCTGCACAACGGCGCGCGAGTCATTGGCACAACCGGCAGACCATTCACCGAAGACAACGTCGGTACCGCGCTGGCGACGCGCGAGATTCTCTCGGAGTTGCGAGGAGCCGGCGAGATCACCTCCGGCCCCCGCCCGTTCGAGAAACGCGACCGCTCGCGTTTCCTGCAAGCGCTCGACACGGCGATTCAGTCGATCCGGCAATCGCAGTCGGCGTGACAACATCACTCCGGCGGCACCCCCACATCCTGCCCGGCCACATCGCGGAACTGCTCCACATCCTTCCCGAGAATGTACTTGTCCATCCAGCCCACGATCGAGCGCAAACGCTCGACGCGATGCCACGGCTGACCGCTGCGCGAGAGCTCGTGCGACTCGTTCGGGAAGCGCACGATCGCCGTCGGGCGGCGGAGATACTTCAACGCGCGGAACAGCGACTCGCCGCCGGAGGCCGCGGGCGTGCGGTAGTCCGCTTCGCCGAGGATGAACATGAGCGGCGTTTTGATCTTCTCGACGTGCGTGATCGGCGAGCGCTGCGCGAAATCAGTGGGATCTTCGAACGGCGCCTTGCGGAACCAGTTCGCCTGGAAGAGCGTGAAATCCGCCGTGTACCACCACGCGCTCCAGTCGGCGATGTCGCGTTGCGACACCGCGGCGCGGAAGCGATCGGTCTGTGTGACCGCCCAGTTGGTGAGCAGTCCACCACCGGAGCCGCCGGTTACGCCCAGGAGTTTGGGGTCGGCCCAACCGCGTTTGATCACTTCGTCGACGCCGGCCATCAGATCTTTGTGATCGTCGCCCGGGTAGCGGTACTGAATGATGTTCCCGAACTCCTGCCCGTACGTCGACGAGCCGCGCGGATTCGGATAGAGCACGATGTAGCCGCGCGCGGCCATCCACTGAAACTCGTGTGTGAAGATGAAGCCCCACGCCGAGTGCGGTCCGCCGTGGATGTTGAGGATCATCGGATATTTCTTCGACGGATCGAAATCCGGCGGACGCTGCGCCCACGCATGCACGCGCTTCCCGTCAAAGCTCGTGTACCAGATCTCCTCGGGTTGCGTGAGGCTCAGCTGCGCAAAGAGCGCGTCATTGAAGGACGTCACGCGTCGCGGCTTCGCGTTCGGTGTGTCGAGAATCGACAGATCGCCGAGCACCGTCGGCGTGGAGATGATCAATGCGAGCGCGCCGCTGCGCGATGCGCTGTACGACATCACGGTCTGATCGCCCGAGGTCACGTTCGAGGGGGCGCCGCCGGCGACGGGAAAGCGCATCAGATTCGCGCGTCCCTCACGGCCGACCACTGCAACGATCGACTTCGCGTCATCGCTCCAGAGAACTCGCGAGCCCGCATTGCCGCGCGGCGCACGCTGATCGCCGCCGATGCCGCCTCCGACGTCGAAATCGAAATCGGTCGTGAGATTCTTCGGCGTCGCGCCACGCGCGAGATCGAGCACCCACAGATCGGGCTGGCTGAACGAGCGGATCGGTTTCGAGACTTCGGCGACGAATGCGAGCGTGCGACCGTCGGGCGAGAGTGAGGCCTGTCCGATCTCGAATTCCAGCGCCGCGATCTTCTCCGACTCGCCACCGTTCGCGGGCACGGCGAAGATGTCGCTCTGCGGCAGTTCGTAGTACGGCTCGTCGATGCGCGTCGAGGTGTAGTAGATCCGCACGCTGTCGTGTGACCAGATCGGATCATCTTCCTCGTACTTGCCGTCGGTGAGCTGCTTTGCTGCGACCGGCTCGTCGGCGATGGCCGGCACGTCCGCGACCCAGATGTGCGAGCGATGCTCGGAATCGATATATCCCTGATTGTCGAAGCGGTACACCGCGCGAGTGATCGTGCGCACGTCGCTTTCCCGATCATTCTCATCGGGCGTTGTTGCCGGCGGCTTCGCCGCCGTTTCGACGGCACGCGGAACGTCGACGTCCTGCGCCGTCTTGCGAGCAGCCTTCTCGCGACGCTGCTTCTCGAGGTCCTTCGCGTTCGCGCCGCTGGTGAACGCGATGCGTTTCCCATCCGGCGACCACACTGCCGCGGACGTACCGCGCGGTACGTCGGTGAGACGCCATGCCTCGCCGCCGGTGATCGAGAGAAGGTGAATCTGCGGCGGCTCCGGCTTGCCGTCGCGCATCGGCGCGCGGAGGAACGCGATGCGCTTTCCATCGGGCGACCAGCGCGGCTGCGAATCGCGCGTTCCCGCGGTCAGACGCGCAGGCGGCGCGCTGCCATCGGCGGGCACGATCCAGAGAGCGGTGTCGTAGCCCTCCCCTTTCTCGTTGACCGTGACGCGCGTGAACGCCACGCGCGTGCCGTCCGGCGACGGCCGCGGATCGGCCACCCAGACAAAGCGGAAGAGATCCGTTTCGGTGATGAGTCGCTTCGCCGGCTGCGCGGATGCCGACTGAGCCACGAAGGCGTGCGCGAGGTGAAGGACGAGAAGTGCGGCGAAAACGCGGGTAATGCGCATGCCGCTTTCCTATCACAGGATCGCCTGCGCCGAACGATCGAGAAGGTCGACATAATGGCCAGCCCATGCAAACCGGAACCTTCGGCACGCGCTACGACGACGTCATCGCCTCTCCTCGGATGCAGCGGCTTTACGGCGTCAGCGGCTATTTCAACGTCGGGTACTGGACCGGCGGCGTCACGGATCTCGTCGCGGCGTGCGACCGGATGGTGGACGAGGTGGCATCGGCGATCACGCCGGACGCGCGGGTCGTGCTCGACATTGGCTGCGGGCTCGGCGCCGGAACGCAACGCATCGCGCAGCGCCTTCCGCGCGCGACGGTCATCGGCGCGAACGTGTCGTTGTGGCAACTCCGAGCAACCCGCCGCCGCGGCCCATCCGCGATCGCAACGGATGCCGCCCGCCTCGGCATCGGCAGCAGTTCCGTGGATGCCATCGTGGCACTCGAATCAGCGCTGCACTTCGACACGCGCGACGCTTTTTTCGCCGAGGCGTTCCGCGTGCTTCGTCCGGGTGGCGTGCTGACGATGGCCGACATGCTGTTCCGCGACGCCGACGTGATCGGCCCGTGGATGGTACCGCCCGCGAATCGGATCAGCGGTCTCGCCGAGTACGAGGAGCGCGTATGCGCCGCGGGGTTCACGGACATCGCGTCGCGCGACGTGACGGACGTGACGTGGAAACCGTTCTGCGACGCGATGGGCCGCGTGTATGGCGATGAAAAAGCAGCGCTGCGCGCGATCGCCGATTCAGTCTCGCACTACGTATTCGTGACCGCGCGACGACCATAGCCCCAGTTGTCATCCCTCGCTCACGCGGGTTCGCTCTCGAGAATGCTCACACCCGTGCACGCGATCACGCGCGTCATGCGAAATCCGCAGCGTGCGAGCAGCTCGCGATGCTCGTCGAGCGTGCGATGCCTCCCGCCGGTGATGGCCAGCGCGATCACGTCGAGAAACTTCGCCACGTCCGAATCGCTGCCGGGCGTGAGCAGCGGCTCAATGACGAGCAGCCGACCATCCGCGGGAATGGCGCGCCGCACGTTGCCCAGGATCGTTTCGACCTGCGTTTCGGGCCAGTCGTGGAGGACGTGCGACAGCACGTACAGATCGGCGCCGGCCGGAACGGAATCGAAGAAACTGCCGGAGACAACCTTGCAGCGATCGGCGACGCCTCGTCGCGCGAGCATCGCCCTTGCAGCGTCCGCGACCGGCGGGAGGTCGAAGAGAATGCCGCGCATGGCGGCCTGTCCGGAAAGAATCGTGGTGATGAGATTGCCGCTGCTTCCGCCGATGTCGGCCAGCACACGCACCGTCGAGAAGTCATACGCTGCGGCGATTGCAGTTGGCTCATCGCCATAGAACGCCATCTGCGTTTGCGCGGTGCGCTCGGCGCTGGCCGCGGTGGCATCGGAGAACGGCCGAGGGCCGCCGACGCGCGCCAACACCGGATCGCCGGTCTCGATGCTCTGCGAGAGCTCGCCGAACGCATCCCACATGCTTTGCCCGCCCATCGCCAGTACCGCAGATGCAGCGTGGCGCGGCGCATCCGAGCGGAGCGCGTCGCCCAGCGGTGTCAACGCAAAGCCGAGACTCGCGTCTTCGCTCACGAGACGGAGCGCGGACGCGGCGCGCAGAAGGCGCAGCAACGCGGGCTCGTTCGTATGAGTGACGTGCGCGAGCTCGGCGGGCGTGCGCAGTCCCGAGGCAAGATGATCGGCGATGCGGAAGCGGACGAACGTGTAGACCGCGCGGGATGCGACGTGCCCGAGGGCGAGTTGCATGACGGAGGCGTGGGCTTCGGAGGAATCCAGGGGCGGAATCTCATCGCGCGCGATCGAAACGTCGAGACTGTCGATGAATCGCACCATCATGCTGGCCTGCCAGCGGATGCTTTCCGCCGGCTGGGCGAGCTGCACCTCGCGCCCATCGGCGAGCAGCTCGCGAACCGCGGCGTCGACAACCGTCTTCGCCAGCGCCGCGCCAATGCAGTAGTGGATGCCGTGCCCGAAGGAGAGGTGCCCGCTCCCGCCGCGATCGAGCAACAACTCGTGCGGACGCTCGTAACGCACGGGATCGCGATTCGCACCCGCGAGGCAAAGGTAGACGACCGATCCCGCGGGGATCGTCGTTCCGCCGAGCTCCACCGGCGCCTTCGCCAGCCGTCGCAGCATCGGCTCGGGCTGGTGGAGGCGGAGAACCTCGTCGAGGAAACGACCAATCGCGGCTTTGTCGCGCTGGAGCTCGCGGCGAACGTCGTCGTGCGTGACGAGGCGGAACATCGCCGCGGCAATCGTGCGCTCGGTCGTTTTCGTCGATGCGACCCAGAACAGCGCCACGAGACTGCGCGCCTGCGCTTCGTTCAGACCGTCGCCGCGCAGTCGCTCGTACATCGCGGAGCGATCGGCCAGCGCGCGCAGATCGCCGACGAAACGCGTGAAATCCGTAAAGTGCGCGCCGGCGGCACGAACACGTTGCAGTGCATCGTCGTCAAGACCGATGAGCTGCGCCGCGGCGAGCTCGCTGAGCGGCTCGGCGTAGTCGCGAACGGCATCGAGTCTCCGCTTCTCGAGCAGTCGCGGCGCGGCCTCGGCGGTCGAACGCGCGATGGCTTCGATGACTTCCCGCGAGAAGTAGCGCGAGGTGATGCGCCGGATTGCGGTGTGCTCCGGCGGATCGGCCGCGAGCAGAACCGCGTCGACGTCTTCGTACGGTTGATTCGACAGGAGCTGCGGCATCGCAAACGCGGCGCGCAACTCCTCGTGGCCAACGATGATCCACGCGCTGTGTCGCGCGAGAAAATGGACCGGACCGGAAGCGCGCAAAAGGTCGTACGCGGAGAACGGATCGGTCGCGATCGCCGCCGCGTCGAAATCGATCGTCGCCGCCGACAACGGAATGGCGTCGCCGAACACACGCCGCGTGATGCGAGCCGCCTTCCGGAAGGCGCGGCGGAAGAGTTCCGTCATCGCGCGGATGATCTCACGGCGGTTCCGATCGTGATCCAATGGGAACCGGAGGCCAAGTGAGCTCTGCGACAGAACAACTCGTCCAACGCCACGACCGCGGAGTGATCCGCCACCCTAACTCCGTCTACGGTACCTCCGTCGACGGCATCCCGCTCACCGTCTATCTGCCGCACACGGGCAACGCCGAGATCGTCATCCTCGCCGCGATTCACGGGGATGAATCGGAGACCACGGTTGCGGTCTCGGAAGCGCTTCGATCCCTGCCGACGGGCGAGCTGCAAGCCGCGGTGATCCTGTGCGGAAATCCGGATGGGATGCTGCGCGGCACACGCGGCAACGCGAGCGGCATTGATCTCAATCGCAACTTCCCGACCTCGAACTGGCGTCCCGATTTCGTCTTCTACAAAAGCCGCGCGAACGATGCACGCGACATCGCACTCAGTCCGGGATCGGCGCCAGCCTCGGAACCGGAGACGCGTGCGTTGATCGCGCTCATCGATCGCCTGAATCCGCGCGCGGTCGTCAGTCTCCATTCGGCGCTGGCATGCGTCGATGACTCCGGCGCTTCGCATCTCGGCCGACAACTCGCCGATCGCTGCACGCTCCCCTTCCTCACCGAGATCGGCTATCCGACACCGGGCTCGATGGGCACGTGGGCCGGCGAGCGAGGACTGAACCTCGTGACACTCGAGCTCGAAGACGCATCGCTGTACACACTGAAAGATCGGCACGTGCCGATCCTGCTCGACCTGATGACCGGGCGATTCGAGCTCGAGGCCCGGTGATGCACATCCTCATCACAGACTCGGGCGTCGGCGGACTTTCGGTGGTTGCGTACGCGGAGCCCTTCGTTCGCACGCACGGTTTCCACGAGCCCGTGCGGCTCACGTTCGCGAATGCTGCTCCTGCGAACGACTACGGCTACAACTCGATGCCTTCGCGCGACGAGAAGCTGGCGACGTTCGACCGCTTTCTTCGCAATGTCGCGGAGCGATTCGCACCTGACTCGATCTACATCGCGTGCAACACGTTGTCGGTGTTGCTGCCCGACACGCCGTATTTCGCAAACGCGCCTATCGCAGTCAACGGGATCGTCGAAACCGCCGCCGGCCTGCTGCTGCGCTCGCTCGAAGCGGACCCGCGAAGTGTGGCGATGATTTTCGGCACGCAGACCACCATCGACGCGGGGACGTATCCGCGGCTGCTCGTCGAACGCGGAATCGAACCATCGCGCATCGTCAGTCAGGCCTGTCCGGGACTGGCCGACACGATCTCCGAGGATCGCGAAGGAACGACGACACGCGCGGAGATTCGCGGATGGGTCGCAACTGCAATCGACAAATCGCAGCACACCGGCGCACCCGTCGTCGCTTGCCTCGCCTGCACACATTACGGTTATCGCAAAGACATCTTCGCCGCCGCATTCGAGGAGGCCGGCATCGCCGCGACGGTCGTGAATCCGAATGAATCCGCGGTCGACGATCTCTTCGGACAACACACCGAAGGTGCGCACCACGACGTCGACGTGAAGTTCGTGACGCGCTATGCGATTCCGGAGACGACCGTCGAGGCGCTCACATACTTTCTGAATCCGATCTCGCCAAAGACGGTCGCCGCGATGCAGAACTTCGAGCACGTCCCCGACCTGTTTTGAACGAGTCTCAGAGTCTCAGAGATGTTCTTGCCGCGCCCTCTGAGACTCTGGGCGGCGACTGGTCTGATGCGAACGTGAAGATCGGGCGCCGTCAAACGGCGGCGCCGATTTTTGCGCGTCGATAAAGTTGGCAGTCGCCAATGGGCGAGGCGTCAAATCAGCACGGCACTCCTGACGATGCTGGTGAGTACCGACCCGGTTGAACGAAACATCGAGAAGAAAAACCCACGTTTGTTGGTGAGATTGGGCATGTGAACCTCCTGCAAGGAACTCGTCGTGAAATCGATGAGCACTGCGAGAAAGAAGACAGCCGGCACCCACGTCATCATCGGTAAACCCTGAGACCCCAACATCCCTGCTGGTTTGACGCCTCGCCGTACATTCAACACCTTTTGCCGAGCGGAATGCGAGAGCTTCTCCAGGATCGAGAGCGCACTCACGAATGACGTCAGCGGACCTCCTCGCGCTGCTCACAACTCTTCCAGCAGCCGCACATCCACCTTCGCTCGCACCGTCCTCCGGTCGACGCCGAGCTTCTCCGCCACCTGCGAGTAATTGCGCGTTTTCGCGTAGAGCAACGTGCAGTAGTTGCGCAGGAGATCGTCGGCAGTGAACGCACCCGCGACTACGTTGTCCGCAATCCGCCGCCGCGCGTCGCCGGTCGTTGCGTTGGATGACGGCTCGTACGAACCGCGCAGCATCACGCTGCGCACGCATTGTTCGAGCTCGCGGAAGTTGCCCGGCCAGCGGTAGCCGCGTCCGGGCGAGCGGTCGATTGCCTTCACGACTTCCGCGCTCAACTCTTCCGCCTCCTGCTCCCCCGCGACGCGCGCGGAGATGAAGCGCAGCAGATGCGTCAGTTCATCGTCGTCAGCAAGCTGCTCGTGCAGTCCCGGCGTCACGACCGTGTCGGCGCAAAGACGGTAGAAGAAGTCCTCGCGGAAACGCCCCGCGCGGATCTCCGCTGCGAGGTCGCGATTCGTCGCGGCCACGATTTTGCCCTCGAATCGCCGCGGCGTCGTGTCGCCGAGGCGCTGGAACGTACGGGTCTGGAGCACGCGCAGCAGCTTCACCTGCATTGATGAATCGAGCTCGCCGATCTCATCGAGGAACACCGTGCCGAGAGCACCGGTCGACTCGAGAAACCCCTCGTGATCTGCAATCGCGCCGGTGAAGGCTCCTTTGCGGTGGCCGAACAGCTCCGACTCGATCAGCGTCGGCGACAGCGCAGAGGGATTGAGGCTGACGAACGTCGACTCGGGATCGCCGGTGAATCGCTCGCGGCGCTCGTCGAACGGCGCGTATCGCGAGAGACCGATCGCGCGCGCGACCAGCTCCTTGCCCGTTCCTGTCGGTCCCGTGATCAACGTCGGCACGTCGCCCATGCGCGCGTACACCGAGCGGCGGAAGCGGCGCATGTCGTGAGTGAAGATCGACTGCCACACCGTCGCGCGCAGCCGCGCCGCCGGCAGCGACCGGCCGATGATGTTCCGGAAGATGTGGTGAAACGCGCGGCGGACCTGGAAGAAGCAGGCGAAAAGGTGCGCGGCGTCCGCCGTATCACCGAGGTAGCGAATCACGTCGTTCTTGAACGCGGAGTAGAACGCGACCCGCTGGCCCGGCTGTCCGTGCTGGATCAATTCGAGAATGGAGTCGCGATAACGCTCATACAGAAAGTAGACCGCTACGTCCTCGAAAGCGCGGTTTGCCGGCGGGCCGTCGTGCTTCCACAGCCGCGTGACGAGGGCCGCGCACGTTTCCGCGATCAGGTCAATGTTCGACTTCCGCCGGAGGTCGGGCTCGAGGCTCCAGAACGGCTGGGACGGAATGTAGGCATCGCCGAGAATTCGCCGCTCGTGCTCGATGCGTTTCTCGAGGAATGGATTCACGTAGACGAGCGCGGAGATCTCGGCAGCCAGCTCGGTATCGGTCATGGAATGCGCAGCAGTATACATTCAATGATCACTCAAGCAACAGCGCATGACCCTAAGTCGTTGAAAACATTAAGAGTGCGTTCTGGCAGCGCACTCGCTCACGGTGGCCTTCGTGAAGGAGGTTCACATGAAGCGATTCATCACCATGGTCCTGGTTCTCGTCGCGGCCCCGGCGCTCTTCGCCGCCGGCACGCTTACGCCGGTCGGTTCCGCGGACGCAATGATTCAGATCAAAGAGCACACGGTCGACGTCGTGATCGACAACGGCTTTGCCCGCACCGAGGTCACGCAGATCTTTTTCAACCCGAACGCGAAAGACCTCGAGGCCATTTACGGCTTCCCCGTACCGAGCAGCGCCAGTCTCTCCGAGATCACGATCTGGAGCGGCGACCGTGTCCTCAATGGCGAGGTCATTGAGGCGCAGCAGGCAAAGCAGGTCTACCAGGAGGAGCGCGACGCCGGCAATGACGCCGGCCTCGGCGAATGCGCCTGCACGCGCGAGAAGGAGGAGGTCGAGTACCTGTCGTACAAGTTCTCCGTCTCGAAGGTGCGCGCGAATGCCGAGACGAAGATCCGCTTCGTCTACTACCAGCCGCTGAAGATCGACACCGGCATCGGCCGCTACATCTACCCGCTCTCCGACGGCGGCACCGACGAAGCCGCGAAGTCGTTCTGGACGCGCAATCCGAAAGTCGAGCAGCGGTTCGCGGTCAACGTCGAGCTGAAGTCGGGCTGGCCGGTCGATGAGGTGCGCGTCCCTGGCGCGGAGGCCGAGGCGAAGATCGACAAACTCGCAGACGGCCACTTCAAGGTATCGCTCGAGCGCGCCACCGGCGAGCTCACCAAAGACTTCGTTTTCTACTACCGCCTCGCGGACGATCTGCCGGGCCGCGTGGAACTGCTCACATACAAGCCGCAGGCGAACGAGCCCGGAACGTTCATGCTCACCGTGACGCCGGGCATCGATCTCGCGCCGATCACCGCGGGCGGCGACTACATCTTCGTGCTCGACGTCTCCGGCAGCATGTCGAGCAAACTGCCGACGCTCGCCCGGGGCGTTCGCGAGACCATCGGCGTGATGAAGCCCGGCGACCGCTTCCGCCTCTTCGCCTTCAGCGACCACGCCCGCGAAATGACCAGCGGCTTCGTTGATGTGACGCCGCAGAACGTGGCGCAGTGGAGTCAGGCAGTCGAGCAGCTCGGCCCCG
>DASYLL010000010.1:0-9534 GCA_036009605.1 Thermoanaerobaculia bacterium
TACAAAAGCGGCAGCTGCGGCTGCCGCACTCCAAACCATCATGCGTACGGCTCGACGGGGTTGTACTCGTCGATGAGCGCCATCCACAGCTCGCGATATCGATCGGCGTTCACGCGAAACTCGGCATCGTTCTCCGCGACGTACACCCAGCCGTCGTCTACGAAGATCACGATGCGCCACTCCTCATCGCGATCTTCGTACGGCTCCGCGGCGGTCCCATTCGGGACATCGTCGGCGATGAAGTGACGCAGATCGCGATCGACGTGTTCCCACGCCGGAAAATGCGCGAGCCGTCCGCGCGTCTCGCTGCGGTACTCGATCTGCTTGCCGCACTCCTCGGAATCCACGAGGACGACCGAGAAATCGTCGATGGTCGAGACGTCGCTAATCGCTGTTCTCCAGGCGGTAGTTCGGCGCTTCCTTCGTGATGGTGACGTCGTGCGCGTGCGACTCGCGCAGACCTGCGGCGGTGATGCGGACGAACTGCGTCTTCGTGCGCAGCTCCTCGATGTCGCGCGCGCCACTGAGGCCCATGCCGGAGCGGAGGCCGCCGACCATCTGCGGAATCATCGCGGCGATCGAGCCTTTGTACGGAACCTTGCCTTCGATTCCCTCGGGGACGAGCTTCGTGACTTCGTCGGTCTCTTCCTGGAAGTAGCGATCCTTCGAACCGGCCTGCATTGCGCCGAGGGAGCCCATGCCGCGGTAAGCCTTGAACGTGCGGCCCTGGTAGAGGATCGTCTCGCCCGGCGCTTCATCGGTGCCGGCGAAGAGCGAGCCGATCATCACGCAGTGCGCGCCCGCGGCGAGCGCTTTCGTGATGTCGCCGGAGAACTTGATGCCGCCGTCGCTGATCACCGGAATGTCGAAGCGTTCCGCGGCGCGGACGCATTCGATGACTGCCGTGACCTGCGGCACGCCGGCGCCGGCGACGACGCGCGTCGTGCAGATCGAGCCCGGTCCGATGCCGACCTTGATGGCGTCGACGCCGAGCTCGCAGAGATCGATCGCGCCTTCGTACGTGGCCACGTTCCCTACGATCAGCGGCGTGGTCGGGAAGAGTTTCTTGAACTGGCGGACGGTATCGAGCACGCCGTTCGAATGCGCGTGCGAGGAGTCGAGAACGATGACGTCGACCTTCGCGTCGATGAGTGCACGGGCGCGGTCGATGCCGTCCTTGCCCGCGCCGATTGCAGCGGCGACGCGCAGACGACCGAGGGGATCCTTGGCGGCTTGGGGGTAGCGACGTGCTTTCTGAATGTCTTTGACAGTGATGAGACCCTTGAGATCGCCGTTCTGATCGACGACCAGCAGTTTCTCGATGCGATGCTGGTGGAGGACTTCGCGCGCCTGCTCGAGCGTCGTGCCGACCGGAACGGTGATGAGGGCGTCTTTGGTCATGCGCTCGGCGATCGGAAGATCGAAGCGCGTTTCGAAACGGAGATCGCGGTTGGTGAGGATGCCGACGAGTTTTCCGTTTGCGTCCGTCACCGGCACGCCGCTGATCTTGAACTTCTCCATGACCTGCAGCGCTTCGGAGATCGACTGCCACGGCCGCATGGTGACGGGATCGACGATCATCCCCGCCTCCGACCGTTTGACTTTATCCACTTCCTCGGCCTGCCGATCGATGGCCATGTTCTTGTGGATCACGCCCATGCCGCCGTGCTGGGCCATCGCGATGGCGAGACGCGCTTCGGTCACCGTGTCCATCGCGGCGGACATGATGGGAATGTTCAGGCGGATGTCGCGGGTGAGGCGGGTGGAGACGTCGACGAAGTTGGGATGGAGGTCGGAGCGGGAGGGTTTGAGCAGGACGTCGTCGAACGTGAGGGCAAGCGGAATGGGATCGGCGAAGCGATCGGACGGCAGTGGCTCCGGGCGTTCCACCTCCCGAAACTCCACCCTGCCAATGACCGGAACATCTTTCAAAACCCGCTCGTCGCTCATGTCCGCCTCCAGAAGTGAGTATAGAACCGCGACCCCCTGCATCGGAATTGCAAGCCGGTCGCCGGGAGAGTGCGCAGGTGATGATTCGTTTCACGGTGGAGGAGCGTCATTTGACGGATGGGGATGGCCGTCCTGTGACCGCTCCGGATGCAGTTGCATTTCATACGTTCGAAGCGGAGACGATCGACGACGCGGTGCGGCTCTACATGAGCGACGATCAGGCGGAGCTGATCGGCAACGTGCTGAAGTTTCCCGGCTTTCAGGCCGTGGCGACGGTCCGCAAGGCAAGCGGCGTCTACACGCTGCAGTTCACGCCGGCCAGTCACGGCTTTCAGCTCTAGCGCGCTGACGCGCGCTTCGCAGTTGTCGGTTGTCGGTTTTCCACCGCCCGCACAGCCGTTGCTTCAGAATCATCGTTCCGTGACGCTCCGTTCACCGGATGAGCACGTCGCGTCCGTATATTCGCTGCGATGCGACTCGGCGTGCTCGTAGCAATTCTCGGAGAGGTTCCAGCCACGAAGGAAAAGGTCTGCGCGCCGCGCGAGAAGGTCGTTCATCACGACAAGGCACCTCGAACCAGCAACCAGCAACCAGCAACCTCGCGCAGCGAGCGCGTAGCTAGCCGCTCGTGACGATCTCTTTCAGCATCTCGTCCTGCAGGTTGTACACGGCGAACACGCCGACGCGATAGCGGTTGAACAGAAACGAGAACGCGTACACCTTGCCGCTCTGCGCGTGAACGTATCCCGAGAGTCCGATCACGCCCGAGATGTAGCCGGTCTTCGCGTAGATCTGCCGCGCGAACGGCGGGCGGCGAAGACGATTGCCGAACTTCGAATCAGGATCCCCCGTGTACGGCAGCGAGCTGACGAACTCCTCACGCCACGGGCTCTTCCACATGTACCGCAGCAGTGAGATGAACGCGTTTGCGGATGCGCGGTTGTCGCGCGACATGCCGCTGCCGTCGACGGGATGGAACTCGCTTGCCGGCACGCCGATCTTCGTCGTCAGCCATTCCTTCACTTCCGCATTCCCCGCCGCCCACGACCCCTGCTTCCGCTCCTCGGCGCCAATCATCTTCAGAACCTGTTCCGCGTAATGGTTCTGGCTCTTTTTGTTGATGACGTAGATGAGCGTGCTGAGCGGCGTCGTGTGCTGCGAGACGAGTTTCCAGTCCGTGCGCGAATCGCGTGCGATGAGCGTGGTCTCGCCCATCACACGAATGCCCGCGCGCGCGAACGTTTCGCCCGTGACGGTGGCGAAGTAGTGCACCGGATTCTCGACCGTCACGAACACTTCGGTCCGACCCGAACGCGCGGGAACGCCGCCTCGCACGATCACCGTGTTCGAGCCGCGATGCCGCGTGATGAACGGCAGACCGCGGCCCGTCTTGCACGTGTTCTGGACCTGGAGGTAGCTCGTCGGCGGCTCGAGCTGCACGACGCACGGCTGCCCGACGCGGCTCGGCAACACGCGCACTTCGACGCAGCCTTCCTGCATCGAGAACGCGGCGATCGGCGCCTCGTACCAGTTCACGAGCTGATCGACCGGCCAAGTCGGATGGATGTACTCCGTGTCCATGTAGCCGTACTCGAAGATGAGATTGCCGGTGACGTTCCTGATGCCGGAGCGCTTGAGGTCCGTGGCCCACTCCTGCAGCACCGCGGTTGCCGCGCCGTCGTGGAAGCGCCCGCCGATGGTCGGATCGCCGCGGCCGACGATCTTCACGTCGCCGTTGAGCGTGCCGCTCGCATCGATCTCACCACGCGTGTACACGCCGGTCGCAACTTCGAACGAAGGCTCGAGCATGTCGATCGCCGCGGCTGTCGTGAACAGCTTCATGTTCGACGCGGGCGAGAGCGACATGTGCGGATTGCGCTCAGCGACGGATCGGCCGCTTTCGAGCTCCACGATCTGAATGCTCGCATCGGAGCTTCGCGCGACAGTGCCGTTGACGAGTGACGAAAGCCGCTCTTCGAACGTCGCTCCTACGGGAACGCTGACGGCCGGCTTTGGCGCCACTTTGCGCGTGGCGGCCGCTTTTTTCTTCGGCGGCGTCTTCTTTTTCTTCCTGGTTTGGGCCTCGACCGAGACGTCGAGGAGGGTAAGGAGGAGAACCACGAGGATCGCGACCGGGCGCGCACCGGGAAAAGTCATTAGCGCGAAGGATACCTTTCCACGAGCGGGCCCCACTGCAAAGTTGGTGCTACCAAACGGTTCTCAGTTGTCCGTTGTCGGTTCTCTGCATCACTCGCCCTGAGGCGCAGACAACCGACAACCGATAACCGACCACTGCGTCTACAGCCGCTGCCACGGTTCGGGTAGGGCAAGACGTACGCGCGCGTGCAGAGAGCGCGGAAGCCTCTGTCGCACGCCATCGCGAATCTCTTCGTATGTGTAGCGTCGCGAGAAGTGCGTCAACACGATCAACTCATTCTCGAAGCGATCCGCGAAGTCGGCGATGTCGTCGATGTGCAGGTGTTGGTACTGCACCGCGCGATCCTGATGTCCATCCGTGATGAACGAACATTCGATCAGCAGCACCTCGGCGCGATAGAGCGCGTCGCACGATTCGAGCAGGCCGCGGTCGGTGTCGCCGGTATAAAAGAAGACCGAACGAAGGTGTTCCTCATCGATCGCGATGCCTTCGTTTCGCAGTCGCGCAATCTCGTCGCTGGTCGCTCCTGCGAACTCTTCGCGAAGATGACGGCGTCGCTCGATCAGCTCGTACGCACGCGCGGCCACGCGATGCGACGCGGCGTATCCGCGAACCAAATGCCTCCGGCCGCAGCGGACTTCCTCCCCCGCCGCCACGCCGACGATCGACACGTTCATCATCGAGCCGGTCGTCATTGAGCCAGTTAAGCGCGACTGCACGTTCATCAGCTCGCGCACGTCGTTCGCTGCTTCGACCGGAACGTGAATCGTTCCGCCGTCGAGTTTCTGCAGATGGCGCTGGCCGGCGTAGAACGGGATGCCGGCCGCGTGATCGAGATGCGCGTGCGTGATGAAGACGTTCGGCATCGAAACGACGGCGTCGGGACAGCGTCCGATATCGAAGGCGATGCCGAGGTCGCGGATGCGGAACCAGGTTTCGTGTCCGGCGCGGGAACGACCTTCGAGCGTGAAGTGCGGAGTGACGAGCGAGAACTGATCTTTTTCGGGCATGACGCTACCCGAGTTTGTCGACCACCGCGAGCAGCTCCGACAGCGTCGTCACGCGCGCATCGGCCACGATCTCCAGTCCATGCTCGAAATGCGGCGCAACCGCGGAACCGCGCACCGGCGGATCGAAATGCACCCCGCGCATCCCGCAGCTCTGCGCTCCATGCACGTCGACGTAGAGGTTGTCGCCGACGAACATCATCTCCTCATAGCGCACGCCGAGTCCGCGACGTAGCTCTTCGAAGATCGAAGGCCGCGGCTTGCAGTGGCCATGTTCGTTTGAGAAAACCATCACGTCGATCGAATTCGCGAGTCCGAGCTCCGCGAGAATCGATCGCAGCACCGAGCCCGGAGTGCGTCCGGTATTGCTGATCAAGCCGACACCGAAACCGCGCGACTTCAACTCCGCAAGCGTCTCCGCAGCACCAGTGACCGCCTCCGGCAGAATCTCCAGCGCCGCATGCGCATACGCATGTTCGAGCTCCGCGAGCACGTCTTCCGCGAACGTCGAAGGCTCGAGCTGCAGCTCTTCGAGAAAATGCTCGATCTGACGGCGGCACGGCACATCGACATGTTCCGACCAGTACAAATCCTGACAGCGATGCCACAACGCGCGATACGCGTGCTCGATGCGATCCGCCACCGCGCCATGTCCGCGGTCACGCAGAATCTCTTCCAGGCGCGACGTGCGCAGCCGCTCCTGCCGTCGCGAGATCGCAGGCGTGTCGGTGATGAGGGTTTCCCAGAGGTCGAAGGCGACGGCTTTGAGCATGGCGTTCGGGGTGACCAGTCAGTTCAGCTTCACCCTGCCCCCGAAACCCTCCTCGTATTCGTGGAAGAACTCGAGGGCGGGCTCGGGGTGTTGCCAGCAGTAGTAGCCGGCGCCGCTGTCGAAGTCGATGAGCCAGAGGCCTTTGACCTCGATGCCGTGCGCGAGGATGGACTCGGCCCACTCCTGGACGACGCTTTCGTACGCCGACGGATCGTCGGACGTCATTTCGTCGACACGCTCCACGGCGGCGGTGGTGAGGCGCTGCACTTCAGGCAGCAGCGCGATGGCCTCTTCATAGGAGAAGATTCGTTTAGGCACGCGGCGCGAATATATCCGAGTTGGCGCCTTTGTGCGCTTGTGCTAAAACGCGCCTTGCATTCGTGCGGAAAACACGAGGGAGGAATACCGATGTCGGTAGAGGATAGGGTCAAATCCATCATCGTCGAACAGCTCGGAGTGGACGCCGAGGAAGTCACCGCGGAGGCGTCGTTCGTCGAGGACCTCGGCGCGGATTCGCTCGACACCGTCGAGTTGATCATGGCGTTCGAAGAAGAATTCGGCGTGGAAATCTCCGATGACGATGCGGAGAAGATCCGTAAAGTCCGCGACGCCGTCGAATACATCGACAAGCGCGCCAAAGCTTAGTAGGAACGCGATTCCCGGCCGCGCGCATCCTGCGCGGCGTCTTTCGTGCTGGGTGCCGGGCGCAGGTCGGCACTCAGCACTTCTCGAGGAGACCTCTTGCAGAAACGTCGTGTCGTCGTGACCGGGATCGGCATGATCTCCCCGCTCGGTGTGGGCAATGAGCCCACGTGGCAGGGCTTGATCGAAGGCCGCTCCGGCGTTGGCCTCATCACAAAGTTCGATGCCAGCGGGTATCCGTGCCGCATCGCAGGTGAGGTGCGCGACTTCCATGCCGAGGACTTCATCGAGAAGAAAGAGGTCAAGAAGTCCGACACCTTCATCCACTACGCGGTCGCGGCGTCGCAGATGGCGTACGACGACGCGAAACTGGACATGGCGAAGGAAGACTCGGATCGCGTTGGCGTGATCATCGGCTCGGGCATCGGCGGCCTGCCGCTCATCGAGGAGATGCACAAGAAACTCCTCGACCGCGGACCATCACGGATCTCGCCGTTCTTCATCCCCGGCCTCATCGTGAATCTCGCGGCGGGACAGGTGTCCATTCGCTTCGGCGCGAAAGGTCCGAGCTCCGCGCCTGCGACTGCATGCGCGACGGGAGCACACGCGATCGGCGATGCGATGAAGATCATTCGCTACGACGAAGCGGACGTGATGTTCGCGGGTGGCAGCGAGGCTGTCGTTTCGGCGCTCGCCGTGGGCGGGTTCTCGGCCATGCGCGCGCTGTCGACGCGCAATGACGATCCGCAGCATGCATCGCGCCCGTGGGATCTCGGGCGCGACGGCTTCGTGATGGGCGAAGGCGCCGGCATCGTGATTCTCGAAGAACGCGAGCACGCGATCGCACGCGGCGCGACGATCTATTGCGAGATCACCGGCTACGGCATGACCAGCGACGCGTACCACATCACTTCTCCCTCGGAAGACGGCGACGGGATGATGCGCGTGATGGGCCGCGCGATGAAGGATGCGGGGCTGCAGGTCACCGACATCGACTACATCAACGCGCACGGAACGTCGACGCCCGTTGGCGACAAGACCGAGACGATCGCGATCAAGCGTCTCTTCGGCGAGCAGGCCTACAAGGTCGCCATCAGTTCGACCAAGTCGATGACCGGCCACCTCCTCGGCGCAGCCGGAGGCATCGAGTCAGCGTTCGCGGCAATGGTCGTGAAGACGGGGATCATCCCGCCGACGATCAACTACGAGACGCCCGATCCGGAGTGCGACCTCGACTACGTGCCGAACGAGGCGCGGCAGGCCGAGATCACGCACGTGCTGTCGAACTCGTTCGGCTTCGGCGGAACGAACGCGACGTTGATCTTCTCGAAGCATTAGTTTGGAGTGCGGCGGCCGCAGCTGCCGCTTTGTATGTTCGCGCACAGCCTGTGGCATACCAAAGCGGCAGCTGTGGCTGCCACACTCCAAACGGCTTTGTTGCACGCGTGATCTTTGCATTGTAAAGTTCTTGCCATGCAACAACCATCGGACGTCGTCATCATTGGAGCCGGCCTGGCCGGATTGCGTTGCGCGCGCTTGCTCGCGACGCGCGGACTGCGCGTCGTCATCCTCGATCGCAAGGCCTCACTCGCGGCGCCGGTCCATACGACCGGCATCTTCGTCCGCAAAACGTGGGAGGACTTTCCGCTGCCGGACGAGCAGCTCGGGCCGCCGATCCGCGACGTCGTTCTCTACTCGCCGTCGCGCCGCACGCTCGCGCTGCGCGGGCAGCGCGACGAGTTCCGCATCGGACGGATGGCGTGGCTGTATCTGCAGCTGCTCGAACAATGCGCGAGCGCGGGCGTGCGGTGGATCCCGTCGGCACGCGTGCTTCGTTGCGATGAAGACGGCGTGACGTTCGTGCGTCATGGACACGAGGAGCGACTGCGCACGCGATTCGTCATCGGAGCGGATGGCGCGCGTTCGACGGTCGCGGAACAGCTCGGGCTCGATCGCAATCGCGAGATGCTCACCGGCATCGAAGAGATCGTGCCGGCGATCGCGAAAGAGCCGGTGCTGCATTGCTTCATCGATCCGCGTCTTGCGCCCGGATACATCGCATGGGTTGCGAATGATGGTCACGAGGCGCACGTCGGCGTTGCGGGACGACGCAGCCGCGGATGGGATCCCGCGCAGGCTCTGAGCGCGTTTCGCGAATCGCTGCCGTTTGCGGTCGGAAAGACGATCGAGCGACGGGGTGGATTGATTCCGGTTGGCGGAATGCTGCGGCGCATTGCCAGTCCGCGAGGATTGCTCGTCGGCGATGCCGCGGGGGCGGTCTCTCCGCTCACCGCGGGTGGGCTCGATGGTGCGATGCGCCTGTCGACGTTCGCTGCCGAGGTGACGGCGGAGTATCTGGAGCGCGGCGATGCGGCGGTACTGCGGCAGTACACCGGCGATCAGTTCCGCGCGCGGTTTCTCACGCGGCGGTGGATGCGTTATGCGATCGATGCCCTGACGACGCCGATGATGACGGAGGCGGCGTTTGCGATGTTGCGGATGCCGGGGATGCGACGGGTGGTGGAGCACATCTTCTTCGCGCGAGGATCGTTCCCCGACATTCGGCGCGCGCCCTACCCTTCGATCCAGACCGCAAAATCGGGATGACCGTGGCTGCGCGCCGCATCGGCCGGCGTCTGTCCATCCGATCCTTTCGGATTCCGCTCCGCACCGAATTCGAGCAGCAGCTCCGCCATCTCGACGTCGCCGCGACTCGCGGCACCGTGCATCGGCGTGAAGTCGAGTTGCTGATGCGCGTTCGGATCGGCGCCGCGTTCGAGCAGGAGTCGCATCGTCGCGCGATCGCATGCGGCTGCGGCGGCGTGCGTTGGCGCTACCCGGTTTGCGTTCTCTGCGTGCGCGTTCACGTCGGCGCCGCGCTCGATCAACAGTCGCGCGATGTCGGGATGATGAAAGAAGATCGCAAGGCCGAGCGGTGGATAGCCATCTGCCGTTCGTCGATTCAACGCCTCGGGATCGGCAGCGAGCAGTTGATTCACGCGATC
>DASYLL010000011.1:0-55763 GCA_036009605.1 Thermoanaerobaculia bacterium
TAACACTGCACTTTACAGCTGTCGAAGCTTGCGAAGTCACCGGAGCACTGCGCCATGGACGGGCATTCAGTACCGCTGTTGCAGCCGTGCCATGTTGGCATCGCCGAGGCCGGTCCAGACGGAATCAGCGCAAGCACGAGACACAGGAGTAGGGCCTTTTTGAGATTTGACATTGACATTTGGTGATGTTCTCCCTTCAAAAGAAATCGTATTGTTCAGTGGTTGGTTACTGCCTAGCTAGATTCCAGACGCGCAGACGTACGAACTGTCCTTGTTTGGATTGCTCCCGCGTGAGGACAGCAATCCAAGTAGTTGAGGCGGCAAGGGACGACGGGACAAACTGGCCCGGTGGTAGTGGAGGTGACCAACATTCAAATGCGAGATTCGCAACAGCGTTGATTCGAATGACGGTTCCCCCGTTTGCAAGCAAATAGAACGTGTTTGCATGGCCCCGAGCCGCCGACAAGATGAATGGCATTACCGACAGCTCTCCTTCACCGGAGCCAGTTCCTAGTGGGCGTGGCAACCCTTCATCGCGGCGCAAGGTGGCAAGGAGAGTGGTAACTTCCTTGGAAATCTGCGGACAACTGATCTCCATAGCGCGCGCAGGTTGAGCTGTCGATCGGACGAATGGGTAATTCGCTAGCACTTCCAGACGCGCCGATCCGGCAAGCTCAAAGAAGAACATCCGGGCGATTGGATTCTGTTGCTTCTTTGGTCGGAGCCATGGATCATGACGCGCGTACAGTTTTCCTGCGGCGGTGTACTCTTCGTAGCCGAGCAGGTCGGAGCTGTTACTGTTGTAGTAGGCGATCAGCGTGCGATCGGATCGAACCTCGAACCACGAATAGTTGTCTGAATGCAGCGGGACGATTCGTAGCAATTTGCCGGACGAGTCGTATACGGCAATTCGATTGCTGGACCGCGACAACCAGTAAATCTCACCCCCAGCATGGCGCTGAACAACATCAGGGTATATTTCGCCACCGGCAGACTTGAAGCCGGACGCCAGACGTATTTCTCTCGTTGGCCCGCCCTTTCCTCGGAGGGGAATGACGGTGATTCTCCCGCCCACCGGATTTAGCACACCCACGCTGTCGGCGTCCCATTTGAAGAGTGTCGTGTACGGCGTGCCGAGAGTCGTGGTGTAAACGGGCTTCGCATCGGCGACAACGCTCGCCGACGCAGAGAGTGGATATGAGTAGAGCACGAGCGCGATGAACGCCAACCTGGCCGGCATCGCAGCTCGTCTGCTCCGCGCACGAGGTAAACGGCAAGCAGCCGCGTGGAGTGTGAATTGAGGCGTCATCCTAGTTGTCCCTTTCCATACCGGTCTCTTATTGGACGTTAGCGTTATTTCAGCGGATGGAGAGCGAGACACCTGACGTATATGTGTGCGTCGTTTGTCAGCAAATCCGTTAGTCCGGAAGAAAATCGCGATGGTTGAGTGTATCCATGCATCCATCTGTGCGTCAATGTGACAAAAAAGTCGCACTGGGCATCCCTTGAGCGAGGGACGGCGGTAGTCAGTCTCGCCAGTTCTCTGCGTCGTCGGGATTGAGATTGAAGATCTCTTCGAGGCGCAGCGTAGGGTCGTTCGCCGCTACGCGAGCCGCCCATAGAATACGGACCATGTCCTTACGGCGAACATTCTCGGTACTACGCCAGCGGACGAATTGGCGTCGGCTCGGCGCGATCCCTCGCCCAAGCGTTCGCGGAGCAGAGTCTCTATGCGGGCGGAGGGAATGCCCCTCTCTGTTAGGAAGCGCTGCAACAACATCGTTGCTCGCTCGGGAATGAGCGGTGTACGCGTTTTCACCGTGAGCGCCGCCGTTGCGCTGGCGCGTCAATGGTCCCCATGTGGTGAGGTGTAAAGAGTTCGATTAGGAGTTGTTCGATGCGAGCGTCGAGCGGAAGATGTGATGGTACCGACGGCTCGCGAGCAAGCGCTTCCTTAACGAAGGCTGGAACGTGGATCACCACCGACGCGGTTCGCCACGTCTCGGGCCGTACGCGCGTGAAGTCCGCACCGAGCGCACACTCGACATCCAATGGCCGCAGCATGCAGAAATTGACGCTTGCTTCGAGAGCAACCGCCCATGCGACGCGGTCAGTAGCTTGCGAAAGTTCATCGTGGAAGACGGCGCGGACGTCATCCTCATGCACCCGCCACAGCTTGGAGAGTTCCTCGATCGAGTACGTCTCGAAAGGTTGAAGAAAGAAGCATCGGATCGCGTCGAGACGCTCTCGCTCCTCCGATCGAAGCGGCGGCTGGCGACCATCCATGAGACTAGTTCGCCTCTCCGGCACCCGGCGACCGGAGAGCGGTCCAGACGTCAGATCCGCCCCTCCGGGTCCGTTCCCTCTTAGAATCGTCGCGGTACACCGTCGCCGAGATCATTAGCAACACGGGGCAAGGGTCACTCTCACTGGCGAACGGTGTAACGCGCGACCTTGGCTCCTTGCGCGTTGTCGGACGCGCGAGGAGCTGAGGAGTTTGACCATCGAACCCGAAATAGTTCGGGATCGGTGAACGATTGCGCATTCGTGCCGTGACTCCCATCGCAACCTGCTCGCTTCGAGGTTGAAGGAGTCTAACAATATGAACACCCGTATTGCAACAGGATGTTCAAGTCGATATGGCGATGCGGAACGCTTGCGATCCTCCGTCGTGGCGGCGTAGAGTGATCATGGAATGGCAGGACAGTCACCAACGGCGGCTGAAAAATTGACGAAGCGCGCGTCGAAATCGTCATCCGATGGACAGAGATCGAATGCCTCGCATCAATCGCAGGTTCGAGCGCTTCGAATCGAGCGCGGTCTCACGCAGAATGAACTCGCGGACAAGTGCGAGATACACCGCAACTCACTCGGCAAGATTGAGCGCGGAATCACCAAAGAGGTGACGCGCGAAACAGCGGTGGCACTTTCCGAGACACTTCAAGTTCCCATAACCCGGCTCGGTTTGCGCGTTCTGGCCGATGTCGAGGCGCGATCGGTGCGGTTCCGCCGCCTGTCGCCGGAACAGCGTTTCATCGTTGACGAGATACTGACTTTGCCACCCGAGGCGTACTCTCGGCTTCTCGAAGTGATCGACACGCTGCGTCGGAAACCGAAGAAGTCGCGCTCGCGGGGATCACGAGATTGACCACACGGCGATGTCTGACGGCGAACGAAATACGCGACCTAACTCGCGGCGCGAACGTACCGCCTGATGTGACAACTCACGCTCTGACCTGTGATGACTGTATGCACCAAGTCGCTCTGGTACGGCGTATCAAGGCCGTGGGGTTGGATACCATCTCCGAGGTTCTGCATGAAATGGATGATCTGCTCACAAGGCTGATCGCCGCCAGACGTCACCCGTGGCGAGTCATCAGAGAGCCCGAATTCCAGCGGCCGGAACTGGTGCGGTTCATCCTGACTCGCGTCTTTCACGAGCGACATCGTGATCCTTCTCTCGCGCTTGATCTTGCAAAGGTAGCGACTGACATCGTTGAGACGCTCCCTGCGATCGAGGTCGGCGGACTTCGCTTCCAATCTTGGATTTACACCGCATCGTTGTTGCGCGAACGCGCACGCTATGGGGAAGCGGAAGAAGCGCTGGCTCAAGCCGAGTCCGCTTCGCACTCTGCCGCAGACCCCGAAGTGGCGCTGGCTTCCATTTGGCTCTCACGAGCACTGCTATGCGCGGAGCCTGATGTATGGAAGCCGGCCGAAGCGGAAGCATGGCTCGACCAAGCCGAGACGGTGTCTGTAACTCGCGGCGACGCAGGCCGACTCGTCTCGATACAGACTGCTCGCGCGTTTCTTCTCTTTCGATCAGGAGATCTTCAAGGTGCGCGGCAAAAGTTCGAGGCGTTGCTTGATGCAACATCTATCACTAGCCGCGAAGCACATCTGAACGCACTCAGCAATTTGATGCGGGTCCGCGTAGAGTTAGGAGAGGCTGACCACGACGTTGAACTTGAGGTTCAGCGACTGATAGACGAGAACGACGCAATCGGGCAGGTGGTGCCAGCCGCGCACGCCCGTTGGATGATGGGACGGGTCGACATGATCCTCGGTCGATACCATCATGCAGTCGAACTGTTCAAGCGCGCGAGCGAGGAAATCGACGACGCCGATGCGTCTCTTCGAATCGGCCTGGACGCAGCCGAGGCGCTTCTCCTCGACGGGCGACATTCGGACGGCCAGAGGCTGGCGCAGGACTTGGCGTCGGCCGCGGTGGCTCTGGATCAACGCGAGCCCTCCCGTCGCCGCGCGCTGACCGCGCAGGTGCTCGCATACCTGAAGGCAGCCGCGCAGCGTGAAGCATGGACGCCGGACCTCGTCGCGGATCTCGGTCGATACGTCGATCAGATCACCAGACAGCGGCCCTTTGACTTTATTCCGCCGATGCCGCTGGCGGACATGTAGACTAAGACGCGAGAGTGACCTTTCCCCGTTCAAACCGGGAAGGGTCACCCATGCCGAAATTTTGGTTTCTTCTTGTCTTCAGTGTCGCTCTCGGCGACCTGTACGTAACCGCGGAATCCGTTTCTAGGAATCACGGTCAGTCTGCTACTCACGTCAACTCCGCGAGTAGCGGCGACAACGCTCGCCGCGCGCGACCACCCGTCCGCCGCATCAGAACGAATGGCGACGGACTGATCCCGCCGTGGCCGGCCGCACCGACGCCTAGCCGACCGTAGAGAAAGGTTTTCAGGCGGCAATAGATACGCACGAACGCTTCCCCGGTGCCGACACAGCGGGGAAGCCACTTCGGCTTTCGCGAGAGTTATATGGGTTCGGCACGAGAGTCGGCCGCTGCCGGCTTAGTGGGGAAGCCGTGTTGTCGACGGGCAATATCGAGAGAGTGTGTTCGCAGGCACCGTGACATTGGTCAGATCCGCTTCTTGAAACAGCTGCTCTTACTCCCACCGAACCCATGGCCGAGAATATAGGGAAGATTCTTGTCCGCGTCTACGTGACAAAAAGGGCGCAGCCACGGGCTGATCGATGCGTTTGCGAGTCAGTATTGCAACGGTCTCCTACCTCATGTTGTTGAACACACGGCCGAGGAGTTTCAGATCCTCAGAGGATGAGGAAAAGCTGCGGATTTGCACGCGCATTCGTGGAGAATTCGCAGTGTTTGCGCGGGCGAGAGCAAAACGCACAAGGACTTGTTCTACGATGTGCCGATGGTGGGTGTCACGAACGTCGTGGCACCTATAATCAGCATCGCGTGAATCGGTCGTTCTGGACTTCGGTATTGGTTTTGTTGCTCTGCGCCTGCACGGGCGAACAGACCAACGTGACAGACTCCAGCGCGCGGGTTGCGGATCATTTGGTGCCGCACGATGGCGGAACGCTCTACCGTAGGCTAGGCGCCGATATCAGCACACTAAACCCCATCATCAGTTCCACCGCATACGATCGTCTTGTCGCAAACTACCTGTTCACACCGCTCCTGAACTACGACCGCAACCTCAGACCTGTTGCGGGACTGGCCAAGACTTGGCGCGTGTCGAGTGATGGTCGGCTGTATCGGTTTGAATTGAACGAGCGCGCGACGTTCAGCGACGGAGTGCCGGTGCGTGCCTCGGACGTCGTATTCACCCTACGCAAGATTGTCGATCCGGCAGCCGGCGCGATGCAGATCAGCGGCTCCTTCGAACTTCTCGATCTTTCGCACACTCGTGCGATCAATGAAAACACAGTCGAAGTGGCGTTCCGAGAGGTGCTCGCGACGCAGCTGACGAGCTTCACCGATGTTTTGGTTCTTCCAGAACACGTATACGGGACGGGCAGTTTCCGAGACGACTTCCACAACCGCGCCGTCGGAAGCGGTCCATACCGGCTCGTTCGCCGCGAGGCGGGCAAGGAACTTAGGCTCGAACGTAGGGCTGACTATTGGGGAGTGCGGCCCCACATTCAAACAGTCGTGTTCAAAGTGATCGCCGATCACAACACTGCATGGAACGCGCTCCAGCAAGGCGTGGTCGACGAAACGCTCATCACCTCGGATCGCTGGACGCGTGTGCAGGGCGATTCGTCCTTGGCTCGAAAGATCGACTTCCGCCACTTCTACGGAGCGAACTACAACGCAATCGCTTGGAACAACCGGCATGAGCTGCTCGCTGACAAAGAGATCCGACGAGCTTTGGCCATGTGCATTCCAGTCGAGTCTCTGGCAAAGGAGATCTATCAGGGCACCGCCCGCGGATTGTCGGGTCCGTTCACTCCGGACGAGGGGGCGTACAACCCCGCCGTTCCGATCGTCCCCTACGATCCGACGCAAGCTGCGCGAGTCTTCGCTAGCCATGGATGGGTGGATAGCAACGGTGACGGGATACTCGATCGACGGGGCAAATCCTTCTCGCTCGAACTCATCGTGATTGCTGGCAACGCACCCACGCAGAGCCTCGCGCAGATGCTCCAAGCTGAGTGGAAGAAGATCGGTCTCGACATCAAACTCGTGCTACTCGACGGCGCCACCGCGATCCAGCGGGTCGTCGCCGGAAACTACGACGCGGCATACGTCGGGTGGAGCCTCGACGCCGATCCTGATCCTTTCGGACTCTTCCATTCGTCCGCGATCCCCCCGCACGGGCAAAACGTCGTCTTCTACTCGAATCCAGAGGCCGACCGACTCATCGAACGAGGGCGGCGTAACTCGATCCGACGAAGAGGCAGGCGGTGTACCGGCGCTTTCATGAGATGGTAGCGTCCGACCAGCCGTACGCTTGGGTCATCCATCCTCTAAATGGAGCTTCAACAGACGGGTCCGGGGCGTCGAAACGAGCAGCGGAACAGGATTCTTCTCGTGGTATCCGGGCGAACTCGGTTGGTGGCTCGAACCGGAGAGACCATGAGCCATGAGAACGCGTTTGCGAAACACTTTGCGATTTTTGCGAATCAGGGTGCGAGTTCACACCAATCAAAACTCTCTGAGACTCTGCGACTGTGAGACTCTGAGACTCCCCATCGCGGCGCCCGCGCGGCCACAAGGTAGACTCCTCCCGTGTCCCGCGAGATCAACGTTCGGAAATGGGTGACCGTCCTGCTGCTCATGGTCGTCACGGCGGCGATCACGATCATCACGGTCTGGATGTCGGGCAAGAGCTACTCGAACCTCGATCCGATCCCGTTCGACGACATCAGATACCTCGCGCGCCGTCTCGCCGATCGGCCGATCTCCACACACATCCTGGCCGTGCTCGTGGTGCCGATGATCGCGAACGTTCTGCTGTTCATGCCATGGGGATTTTTTCTGTTCATCGCGCTCTACAACGTCGAGCGGCCCACGCTGCAAACGTACGTCCTCACGATCCTCCTCGGCTTCTCGTTTTCGCTCGGGATCGAAGCATGGCAGTACTTTCTTCCGTCCCGCGTAGCTGATGTCAATGACGTGATCTGGAACACGACGGGGGTCGTTCTGGGGGCGTTCCTTGGTCATGCACGCCTACGCCTCCGCTTCGAATTCGATTAACCGCCGTAGAATTGCGGAAGCATGCTCGCGGAACTGAAGCTGATCGAGAACGCGCTCAAGCAGATCCTCTATGGCTGCGTCGAGCACGTGCGCGCCACGAAAGCGGCGCTCTATCTGTCGTCCGCGTACGATCTCAACGAGAAAAAATACGAGATCATCACCAGCTATCAGTACAACCCCGCCAATCGCAAAGCGGTGACGGGGAACGATGATCTCGTCGATCGCATCACCGTGAAACGCAGTGCGTTTTTCGTGAACAGCGTCGGCGCCGATCAACGACTCGCGGAGATGCTCTTCCGCCAGGGCAACGATCGATTGCTCGTCGCGCCGATCTATTCGCGCGGACGCCTCGTCGGCTTCATCGACATGCGCGACAAGGCCGGCAAGAAGCCGTTCGAAGCCAGCGATCTCAACGCGGCGGCGGCCATCGCCGAACAGGTCCTGCAACTCCTCGCCTCGCATCGGCTCTTCGGACTCGGCGCGATTCCGCTGTCCGATGATCCGACGCGCCTTCCCCCGCAAAACGAATCAGCGCCGAACATCGCCATGCCGGCGAAAGCCGCAGGCGGCGAGCAACCGGATCAGGTGCTCTCCGCGGAATCGATGAAGACGATTCAGGCAGCGCGGCAGATCATGAGCAAACGCCAGCTCGCCGGCTCCGGCGGCAAGCGCGTCCTCGGCGAAGCCGATCTCGAGATCGTGCGGCTGCTGCTGCCCGCCGCGCTCGCAATCCCCGACGCCGTGATGGCGTGCTTCACCGCGATCGGCCACATCAACAATCCGCAGGCCATCGTCAGCATCGCGACCGTCACCGAGGATGCGATGGAAGCCGTGCAGAAACATCTGCGCGAATGGCTGGAGCAACAGAACCTGCCGCCGCTGATGTCGACAAAGCCGCAGCTGATCTATCCGTTCGGCGCGCAGGTCGTTCCGATCAGCGCGGAAGCAATCACGACGATCCTCAGCGCGCCGGTGACGCCGCACGCGATCGATGGTCTCGTGCTCACCGTTGCGTTCGAGAAAACGCCCGCTGCCGACGCCGAACGCGCGCTGCAGATTTTCGTGCGGCAGCTCGAGCAGTCGGTCGAAGCCGCGGTCGCAACCACGTCGGGTCGCAATGATCGACAGTCGATTGCGGAGATGCTGCTCGAGCCCGATTTTCACAAGTACCCGGAGCTCGCCGATCACTGCAAGCAGGTCGCATCGATCGCACAGCGATTCGCACAGTCGCTCGACATGTCGCCCGCGCAGACGGAGACCGTGCGTATCGCCGCGCTCGTACACGATGTCGGTCTGCGTCTGCTCGACTACGACCGTCTGTACAAACGCCTCACGCTAGGCGCCGAAGAGATGCGCGGACTCGCCGAGCATCCGCTCGTCGGCGCCGCACTCGTCGAGCCGCTCCTCGGAACCGAAGTCGCGCAAGCGGTCCTGCGGCATCACGAACGCGTCGACGGCAAAGGCTATCCGAGCCGCCTCAGCGGACAACAGATTCCGATCGCGGCGCGCATCATTCAGATCGCCGATGCGTGGGTCGCGATGACCGCACGACAGACGTATCAAACGCCGATCAGCCACGACGAAGCGTCGCGTCGCTTGCGGCAGGGCGCGGGCTCGCAGTTCGATCGTGAGCTCGTCGCCAAGTTCCTGCAGAATCGCGACGAGATCGTGAATTGAAATCGCTTCGCGAAAATCTTCGCGAGCTGCCGCGGCCCGTCTGGATTCTCTTCGGCGGCACGTTCATCAATCGCTTCGGCTCGTTCGTGATGCCGTTCCTCGCGATCTACATGACGCGCGAGGGCTACACGCCGACGCAAGCGGGACTGGCGGTGAGCGCGTACGGCGCGGGTCACATCATCGCGGCGATGCTCGGCGGCCATCTCGCAGATCGCATCGGCCGCCGCAACACGATTGCGTTGTCGATGTTCTCTTCGGCCGGTGCGATGCTCGCGCTGTCGCAGGTACACACGCTGCCGTTGATGCTGACGTTTTCGTTTCTCGTCGGACTCGTGACGGAGCTCTATCGCCCCGCGGCAACAGCACTCCTCGGCGATCTCGTCACGCCCGAGCAACGCATCGCTGCATTCGGGATGTATCGCTTCGCCATCAACCTCGGATTCGCGGCCGGTCCCGCAACGGCAGGGTTCCTCGCCGACCGATCGTTCTTTCTGGTCTTCGCCGGCGACGCGGTGACGTCATTTCTCTATGGCTGCGTGGCAATCATCGCGCTGCCGCACGGGATCCGCTCGTCCGGCAAAGACGAGAAGGCGACAGAAGGCGTGCGCGTCGCGCTCGCCGATCGCCGCTTCGCCTACTTTCTCGGCGCAACACTCTGCCTCACCTGGATCGAGTTCCAACTGCACTCGACCCTTCCACTCCACATCGCCAGCCTTGGCTACTCGCCGAAGTCGTACGGCCTTCTGCTCTCGATCAACGGCGTGATGATCGTGTTGCTCGAGCTCGCGATCACGTCATGGACGCAACGCTTTCCTCCGCAACCGCTCATCGCGCTCGGCTACGGCCTCACCGGCATCGGCTTCGCGCTCACCGGCATCGCGGACAGTCTCCCGTTCCTCGCATTCACGGTCGTGGTCTGGACGATGGGCGAGATGATCTACGCGCCCGTGACCGGCGCATACGTGACCGGACTCGCGCCCGAACGCTATCGCGGCCGATACATGGGCCTGTGGCACTCGACCTGGTCGGCGGGCATGATCCTCGGCCCGCTTTTCGGGATGCTGCTTTACGAGCACAATCCGACTGCGTTGTGGGTGACGTGCTTCGTTGTCGGCGTAGTGGGCGCGGCGCTGGCGCTCGTCAAACGGTCGGCACCACCCACGTTCGACCACCCGCCACAACCGTCTCCGCAGTAAATCCGAACAGGCGCTCCATCACATCAGGCGTCATCACCTCGGCAGGCGTTGCGTCGAGCGCGAGCGCGCCGTTCTGCATCACGAGCATGCGATCGCTGTGCGCGGCGGCCCAGTTCAAATCGTGCGCGGCGAAGATCACCGTACAACCGGTGCGATCGACGACGTCGCGCAGCAATCGCGAGAACTGCTGCACGTGCGAGAGATCGAGCGCGGCCAGCGGTTCATCGAGCACGATCAGCCGAGGCGTGCCCGCGAGCACGCGCGCGAGGAACACGCGTTTGCGCTCGCCGCCGCTCATCTCATCGAGATAGCGATCGGCGAGATGCACGGCATCACAGAGCGCGAGTGCGCGCGACGCTTCTTCCCAATCGCGATCCGTTTCCCATGCGAAGCGTCCGAGGTACGGAGCGCGGCCGGAAACAACGACGTCGAGCGCACGCATCGGAAAGCCGGGATCGGGATCCTGCGGCAGATAGCCGACACGCCGTGCGTACTCCTTCGCCGGCCATTGCGCGAGCGGCTTCTGTTCGAACTTCACCTCGCCCGCGTGCGCTGTGTAAACGCGCGAGATGATCTTCAGCAGCGTCGATTTTCCGGAGCCGTTCGGACCGGTGAGTGCGACGAGTTGTCGATCGCCGATCTGCACGCTCACGTCGTGCACCGCGCCGACGTCGCCGTACGCGTACGAGACATTGCGCACGTCGAGCATCAGCGTTCCCTCCGCAGCAACGAGAGAAAAAACGGCACGCCGAGAATCGCGGTGAAGGCGCCGATGGGAAGCTCGGCGGTGGTGACGAGCGTGCGCGAAAGGAGATCGGCGCCGACGACGAGCGTTGCACCACCGAGCGCGCAGAGCGGCAGCAGATATCGAAAGTCGCGACGCCACATCAGACGGATGAGATGAGGCACGAGCAGACCGATGAAGCCGATGATGCCGCTGACGGCAACGGCTGCGCCGGTGATGATCGACGCAGTGCCGAAGCCGATCAGCTTCACGCGCTCGACATTCACGCCGCGGCCTTTCGCGTCTTCCTCGCCGAATGCGAGAAGGCGAAGATCGTTGGCGACGAACGCGAGAATCATCATCGCGATGAACAGCGGAATGGTCACGACGAGAACATCGGTCCACGTCGCGGCGGAGATGTTTCCCATCATCCAGCGCAGCGCGGCGGTGAGATCGGATTGGCTCGACAGGGAGAACGCGATGAGGATCACGGCGGAGAAGAACGCGTTCAACACGAGTCCGGACAGCAACAATCGCGTGGGATCGGTGTGATCGCGACGACGAGCGAGCAGAAACACTGCCGCGGTTGCACCGCATGCGCCGAGGAATGCGATCAGCGGAACGAGTCCCGGAAAACGCGCCAGTCGAAACGCAGTTGCGATCGCGGCGCCTGCGGCTGCGCCGCCCGATACGCCGAGGATGAATGGATCGGCGAGTGGGTTGCGGAGCAGCGTTTGAAACGTCACGCCGGCGACTGCAAGCGTTGCGCCGATTGCGGCGGCGAGCAGTACGCGCGGAAGGCGAAGGCGCAAGAGAATCGTGCGTGCGGCAGGATCATCGAGTGAGACCGCGCCGAATGAAATCGCGAGCGCGATGATGACGATCAGGGTGATCGTCAAAAAGATCAGCGGCCGCCAGATCATTGGTCGAGTATCGCATTCAGCGCACGCGCTGCCTGCGCGACGCGCGGACCGGGGCGCTGGAAAATGTCTTCGTCGACCGCGACGATCTGCGCTTTCAACTCGGGCACGCGCTTCTGCAACGCTGCGATCTGCTGCGGCGTCACGGCGCCGCGCGGATAGAGAATCATGTCGGGCGGCGATGCGAGCAGCGATTCGAGCGAGTACTGCGGCCACCCTTTCACGAGCACCGCGTTCTCGGCGCCCGCGAGTGTGAGCAGGTCATCCGTGAAGGTCTCTCGTCCGCCGACGTAAAGCGGATCGACCCACACCGCGAACATCACGCGCAGCTTCTTCGCGCGCGTGCGTTTCTGCGCGGCGATGTCGCGCTCGAGCTCGCGCACTGCATCCGCGGTGCGCGGTGCGTCGAGCAACTCGCCAACGCGCATCATCGCCGGTGCGATCTCGTTCAATCGATCCGTGCGCACGACGTACAACGCGATCCCTGCTGCAGCGAGCGCGGGAGCAAGCGCCGGATGATTTCCTTCGGATGATGCGATGACGAGATCGGGCTTCAGCGCCGCGATCTTCTCGACGTTCGGTTGCATGCCGCCGACTTTCGTCAGCTTGCGTGCGGCGTCGGGGAAGTTCGAATAGTCATCGGTCCCGACGATCTTCGCTTGCGCGCCGAGCGCGAAGATCATCTCGGTGAGATTCGGCGCGAGCGTGACGACGCGCTCGATGCGCGCGGGCAGCACCACCGCGCGGCCGAGGCCATCGGTCACCGCGGCGCGAGGCGTCTCGCGGCAGCCGATAAAAAGAAAGAGCGCGCAAAAAAAAAGCGGCAGCAAGCTGCCGCGTTCCGAAGCGACGCGTACGCGACTAACCTTCGCCACCGTCCTCGTCGTCCATTTCGTTGCTGACGCCGAGGCGGTTGCACGCGGCTGCGTACATCTGCTTCGAGGCGTTGATGGCGCTCTGCAACTCCGCGATGCGATCCTTGACCTTGGCCAGCTCTTCTTCGATCTGGTCCTTCAGGTCGCTGATCTCCTGCTTCGTCACCTGAAGCGTGGTCTCGTAAAACTTGCGCTGCTGGTCGGTAAGAACCGGCATCTCATTCCTCCAATTTGAATCGACGAATCATAGCTTGAACTCGACCGGGACCGTCACCCACGACTTGACGCGGACGCCGTCCTTGCTGCCCGCCTGGAACGTCGAGCGGCGCATGGCCTGCACCGCGGCTTCGTTGAGACCGACGGCGCGGCTCACACCGCGAAGCACTCGCACGTCGATGACGGCGCCGGTCTCGGAGACCAGCACGTTCGTGATGACCGTTCCTTCAACCTTCTGCATGCGCGCCATCGGCGGATACTGCACCGTGCCGCGGCGGGTGATGCGCGGCGGTACCAGACCTTCCGTTCCGGCGGCAACGAGATCGCCCTCACGCGCTCGCGCAACGGCTGGTGCAGGCGCGGGCGCGGGACGCGTTTCGGCGACCGGCTCGGGTGCCTGCGTTGCGGTGGGCGGTGGTACGGGTCGCGGCGCTTCCTGGACCGGCGCGGCTACGGGCGGCGGAGTTGCCTGCGCGACCTGTGGCGTGGGGTTCGGAGTCGGACGCGGTGCTGCGGTCGTCGTCTGCGCGGCGGCCTGTTGCTGTGCGCGTGCAGCGGCTTCCATCCGCGCGCGCTCTGCGGCCATGCGCTTCTGCACTTCCGCATCGACGGCGGTTGGATCGATCGATGCCGTCGCGGCCGTGGTGCCGGCCGTTGCCGTTGTTGCAGTGAGCGGTGTGGCGGCAAGCGGTGCTGCGGTCGTCGACGCTGCCGCGATCGTGTTCGTCGCAGCTGCGGCAGCCGGACCCGACTTGCGTGTCATGAAGAACGCGACGGCGCCGCCGATCAGCACGACAGCAACAATCGCGGCGATGAGACCGGTGTTCGATTTCCGTTTGATCGGCTCCGGCACGCCGCCGTAGGCGCCGAACTCCGGCGTTTGCGCAGCGGTTGCAGCAGCGACATGCGACGCAGCAGCCGGCGCTGCGGCAACAGCGGCAGCCCTGGCCGGCGGCGTGGCCAGCACCGGAATTGGCGCGATCACGGTCGGCGGAGGAGGCACGTCCATCGGGATGGACGAAGGCGCGGGCTCGTCGAACACCGCATCGGGGCTCGAAAGCCGATGCATATAGATCGCGAGATCGGCGCTGGTCGGAGTCGGACGGAAGCTATAGAGGATGGCGTCGAGATCGCGCGCCATTTCGCCCGCGGTCTGATAGCGATTCGCGGGATCTTTCTGCAGCGCCTTGATGACGATCTTGTCGATGTCGGGCGTGACTTCTTCGTTGTACAGCGACGGCGGCTGCACGCGCGCCTCGCGCACCTGCTCGAGGATGGAGAGCTCGTTGTCGCCGGTGAAGAGCTTGCGGTTCGTCAGCATCTCGAACAGCACGGTGGCCAGCGCGAAGATGTCGGAGCGGCGGTCGATGTGGCGACCCCACGCCTGTTCCGGCGACATGTACTGCAGCTTGCCTTTGAGCGCGCCGGCCTGTGTGTGTGAAGCCTTCGACGCCGCTTTGGCGATGCCGAAGTCGCACAGCTTGATGTCGCCTTCCTGCGAGACGAGCACATTCTGCGGCGAGACGTCGCGATGAACGAGACCCATCTCCTTCTCTTCGAAATCCTTCTTGCGATGCGCGTAGTCGAGCGCGGACGCGAGCTTCGACGCGATGAACAGCGCCAGCTCGACGGTCATCGAATGATCGCGCTCCTGGCCGCGGCGGAGGATGGCTTTCAGATCGAAGCCATCGATGTACTCCATCGCGATGTAGTAGGAGCTCTGGATTTTTCCGAGATCGTAGATGTGGATGATGTTGTTGTGGTTGAGCTGCGCGGCGAGCTTGGCCTCATCGACGAACATCTCGATGAAGTCCTGGTTGTCCGAGAGATGCGGCAGGATCTTCTTGATCGCGACCGTCTTCTGGAACCCCTCCACCCCGCGCATCCGCGCCTTCCAAACCTCGGCCATCCCGCCAGTGGCGATCTTCTCGATCAGCGCGTACTGGCCGAACTTCGTCCCTTCCGCTTCCTCTTCTTCGATGCGCGGAGGCGGTTCCGGCGCGAACACCGGCTGCGCGACCGGGACCCGATCGGGAACGTAGGCATTCATCCGCTCGGTGTTGAAGCGCGGATCTTTTGCTACGGCGGGAGCGGGCGTGTTGCCCGGAGCGGTCGGCGTCGCGGGACGTGCGGGCGGAGGTGCGGAAGGAGTCGGCGGAGCGGTGACGGTTGCTTTCCGCGCGTTCTTCTCCAGGCCGGAGAGCGTGTCCTGCAACCTCTTGTCGATATCGCCGCTGGCGGTCTTCGGCTTCGGAGCCGCCTGCGGACCGGAGCCCGTCTGTTGTGGAGGAGGTGCGGGAGTCGGCGTCGGAGGAACCGGAACCGAGCCGGTCTGCGTCGGCATCGTCGACGTGTCCCGCTTCTTCGGCATCATGCCGGAGAGCGTGTCGGCGAGCATCTTGTCGACGTTGCCGGTGGCCTGCGAGGTCGACATGCGGCGCGCGGGTTTGTCTTCGTCGACGAGGTCTCCGAAGATCTCATTCGAGGTCAGCTGTGAGGCGTCGCCGCGAATGCCGAGCATCTGCTGCACCTTGCCGAGGAACTCGATCTCCGAGTAGGGCTTCGGCAGAATGTCGGAGGCACCGACGCGCTGCGCGTCCGTCTTCGGACTCTTCCCGTTGTAGCCGGAGACGGTCAACAGGATCGGGGTTTCCTGAAGCGGCTTGCGTCCGCGGATCGCGCGGATGAGCTCCGTCGTGCTGACCTTCGGCACCACGGACGACAGGACGATGAGGCGGGGCGACTCTCCTTCGAGAGCGCGGATCGCCTCCTCGCCGTCCTTCGCAAACGTGGGCGTGAACGGTTGCCCCGTGAGCGCCTGACGGACGCGGTCGGTGTAGCGAGGTTCGTACTCGACAACGAGAATGTTTTCAGACATGTACGTGAGGGCCCATCGGGTTTGGGGGTTGAGGCGGCAATTCTGGCACAGAGTCGTTGCGAGTTGCTACTAGAACGGTTTCTGGTTGCTGGTTGCTGGTTCGTTGTGCCTCAGCGTGACCCGCGATTCCGACGATGCTTCACCTTGAACCAGCAACCAGAAACCAGCAACGACTCCCCTCGTGCTTGATTTTCAAAAGCCACTTCCCCATACTGCCGCTGCACCTAGCGCGACGACTTTGCGTCAGGCATCCCGCGCGGCGTTGAGATTTCACTCTCCGCCATGACGTCGTCGGTTTCCCGGGACAGGTGAAAAGCTCAGTAGGAAGTTGATTGAGTTCTTGAGTTCAAATGACACCAGACAACCGCACTCCGCGTAAACGGCGTCGCCGCAAACGCCGCCCGGACGGTGCCGGAGCCGACGGACAGCCCGTCAGCAACGGCAACGGACCGTCACCAGGTAACGAAGCACAACCGTCCTCTTACGCCGCCAGCAATGGTGCCGCGGGAGCCGGTCGACGCCGGCGCCGCTCGCGCCGTGGACGCGGCCGTGAAGGCGATCGCCCGATGCGTCAGGAGAACGGCAGCAGCGCTGCGCCGGTCGACATCGCGCCCGGCGAGCTCGTTCCCGTCTCCGGCATTCTTCACATCAAGCCGAATGGCACGGGCATCCTCATCGATCCCGCGAACGGCTACATGCTGCAGCCCGGCGATCCGATCGTCCCGCGCACGTTCGTCGAGCGCCTGCATCTGCAGGCCGGCCTCGCACTCGCGGGCTCCGCACGCCGCACCGGCAATGGTCTCGAGTTCGTCGGACTCGAAACCGTCGAAGGCCTGCCGCTCGAGGATTACCGCGAATCGCGCCGGCCATTCTCCGAGCTGATCTCGATCGATCCCAACGAGGTCTTCAAGCTCGAGACCGAGCCGGAGCGTCTCACGACGCGCGTCCTCGATCTGCTCGCGCCGCTCGGTAAGGGTCAGCGCTGCCTCGTCGTCGCACCGCCGAAAGCCGGCAAGACGACGCTCCTCAAAGACATCGCGCACGGTCTCAACACGAACCATCCTGAAGTGCATCTGTTCGTGCTGCTCGTCGATGAGCGTCCCGAGGAAGTCACGGACTTCCGCCGTTCGGTCGCGAAGGGCGAAGTAGTCGCGTCGAGCTCGGACGAAACCGCCGACAGTCACATCCATCTCGCCGAGATCATCCTCGAGCGCGCACGTCGTCTCGTCGAAATGAAAAAAGACGTGGTCATCCTCTGCGATTCGATCACGCGTATGTCGCGCGCTTACAACAATGAGCAGCGCGGCTCGGGCAAGATCCTCTCCGGCGGCATCGATGCACGCACGATGGAGAAGCCGCGACGCTTCTTCGGCGCGGCGCGCAATGCCGAGGACTGGGGATCGCTGACAATCATCGCCACGGCGCTGGTCGACACCGGCTCGCGCATGGACGAAGTGATTTTTCAGGAGTTCAAAGGCACCGGTAATACCGAAGTCGTCCTCGATCGCGGCCTCTTCGAACGCCGCATTTTCCCGGCCATGAACATTGGTCAAACCGGGACACGCAAGGAAGAGAAGCTGTTGCCTCCGAGCGTGTTGATGAAGGTACACACGCTGCGGCGTGCCCTTGCCGGGACCGATCCGCTCACAGCGATGAAGATGCTGCTGGAGCGACTCCAGAAGTTTCCGTCGAACGACGCCTTCCTCAAGAGTTTCTGAGGGGACCGCTCATTTGCCACGTTGTTTACCCGTTCTTCGTGGACTGGGTCTACACTTGGCGGCCAAAATCAGGTTCGTTACCAGGCGCGTCGTGACGAGCGGCGCGCGCCCACTTCGCTTTCAGCACACTTCAGGAGGATTTATGCCCGCTCCCCGTCGATTGTTGTTTTTGATCGCCGTCGCGTTATTGGCCTTTGCTGCGCCGATGATGTTTGCGCAGGCCACGACCGGCTCCATCGCCGGAACCGTGACCGCGTCCGACGGCAGTGCACTCCCCGGCGTCACCGTGGAAGCCATCCACGTGCCGACCGGTACGCGTTACGACACCGTCAGTGGTGACAACGGACGCTATCGCATCCCGAACGTCCGCGTTGGCGGACCGTATCGGGTCGGCGCCAATCTCGAGGGCTTCCGTCCCGCCGAGATGACGAATCTGCAGGTCGGCCTCGGCGTGACCCTGGAGGTTCCGGTGGTGCTGCAGCTGTCCACCGTTTCGGAGACGATCGAAGTCCGTGCAGCCACGGATCCGATCCTCAACCCGAACCGCACCGGCTCGACCTCGGAAGTCTCCGAGGAGACCATCGAGAATCTGCCGACGGTCAACCGCAGCCTTCAGGATTTCGCTCGCACGAATCCTTACTTCGTCGTCGACGCGCAGGACTCTTCGTCCACGCGCATCAACGTCGCGGGCCGCAACAACCGCTACAACTCGATTCAGATCGACGGTGCGGTGAACAATGACCTGTTCGGTCTCGCCGACACCGGCACGCCGGGCGGTCAGACGGACGCGCAGCCGATCTCGCTCGACGCGATCCAGCAGCTGCAGCTCGTCGTCTCCCCGTATGACGTTCGCCAGGGCGGCTTCACCGGTGGTGGCATCAACGCCGTCACCCGCTCGGGAACGAACGACTGGTCGGGCTCCGTGTTCGCATCGCAGCGTTCGGCGGATCTCGTCGGCGACGGTCCGTTCGACCAGCCGCTGGCGGACTTCGATCAGGATCAGTACGGCGGCCGTTTCGGCGGTCCGATCCTCCGCGACAAGCTCTTCTTCTTCCTCAGCGCCGAGACCAACACGAAGTCGCAGCCGACCGGCATCTCCGCCGACGGCTCCAGCGGCATCGGCGTTTCGGCGAGCACCGCGCAGCTCTCCCAGCAGGTTCGCGATCTCTCGATCGCGCGCTACGGCTACGATCCGGGCTCGCTCGGTGACTTCCCGGCCGAGACCACCAGCGACCTCGCGTTCCTCCGCTTCGACTGGAACGTGACCCAGAGCAACAACCTCACGCTGCGTCACAACTACGTCGACGCCGCCCGCCTTGTCTTCGGCGGCCGCACGCCGACGCGCTTCGCATTCGAGAGCGCACAGTACGATCAGGTCGACGAGACCAACTCGACGGTCGCGCAGCTCAACAGCGTGATCAGCGCCAACATCTACAACGAAGCCCGTGTCAGCCTGCAGACCATCAAGGACGCGCGCTCGACCCCGGTCATCTTCCCCAGCGTCGAAGTCGGCGGCACGGCGCGCAACGGTACCGTGACCATCGGCACGGAGCGTTTCTCGGGCGCCAACTCGCTCGATCAGGAAGTCATGGAACTGACGGACGACCTCACGTACGTCCGCGGTGCGCACACGATCACGCTCGGTACGCACAACGAGTTCTTCGAGTTCAAGAACCTCTTCCTCTCCGAGTTCTACGGCTACTACTTCTTCCCGGACTTCGCGGCGTTCGAAGCCGGCCGTCCGACCGAGTACCGCATCAGCTATGCGACCGGCGACGACCCGGGCCGTCCGACGGCGTTCGAAGCCGGTCAGTACGGCGTCTACATCAATGACTCGTGGCGCGTGAATGACTCCGTGTCGCTCACGTTCGGCATCCGCGCCGACAAGCCGGTCTTCCCGGATTCGCCTTCGCGCAACACGCAGGTCGAGACGCTGATCGGTCAGCGCACCGACTTCACGCCGAGTGAAAGCGCCATCCTCTCGCCGCGCATCGGCTTCAACTGGCAGCCCAGCGCCGGCGGCAATCAGCAGGTCCGTGGTGGCATCGGCGTCTTCGCCGGCCGCACCCCGTACGTCTGGGTCTCCAACGCTTATGCGAACACCGGCATCGAGTCGGTCGCTCTTGGCTGCCTCGGCACCTGCACGCGCCCGGACTTCAATCCGGATCCGTTCAACCAGCCGCGCAACCTCGGCTCGGGCGCCGCGCTCTCGGTCGATCTGATCGACCCTGACTTCGAGTTCCCGCGCGTCCTGCGCGCCACCCTCGGCTATGACCGCGAGCTCTTCTTCGGCATCCGTGGTTCGGCCGAAGTGCTCTACTCGCAGACCCAGGCCGACGTCTTCTATTACAACCTCAACAAGGTCGCAACGGGCGAAGTCAACCCGCTCGACGGCCGCCCGATGTTCCGCAACATCAGCACCGGTCTGAACGACGCGATCCAGCTCTCCAACACCGACAACGGTGAAGAGCTCACGTACACCCTGCAGCTGGTCCGCCCGTTCAGCAACGGCGTGCTCGTTTCGGCGAACTACGCGCACCAGGACGCCGACTCGGCGTTCGACGCAACGTCCAGCCGCGCGATCTCCAACTGGCAGTTCCGTCACACCGCCGGCGACATCTTCGCGGAGGACGTTTCCCGTTCCGCGTTCGAGATGGAGCACCGCTTCAACGTGTCGGCGTCTTACAACTTCAACACCGGCATCCTCGGCCACACGTTCGGTATCTACTACAACGCCCAGAGCGGCCGTCCGTACTCGGTCATGATGAGCGCGCTCGCAGCCGCCTCGGTCAACGGCGACGGCTACGGCACGAACGATCTTCTCTACATCCCGGCCAGCGGCCAGAACATCGTCTATCAGTACTTCAACGGTGCGACGTCCTCTCCGGACGGCACGACCGCCCAGGCAGCATTCGGCAACTACCTGAACTTCCTCGGCGTCGATCCGACCGAAGGTCGCATCCTCGACCGTTACGAGTTCACCGAGCCGTGGACGCGTCAGATGGATCTCCACTACGCAGTCGAAGTGCCGATCACGATGTTCCGCACGGAGCTGAGCCTCGACGTGCTGAACGTCCTCAACATGATCGACAAGGAGTGGGGCATCGTGAAGTCGGTTGCCAACCAGAACGCGACCCCGGTCCAGTACCGCGGTACCGATGCTGCCGGCAACCACATCTACCGCGAAGCATTCAGCGGTGCGTTCGCCGCAGCCAGCCAGTTCGGTGGCGGCACGGCCGGCAACGTCCTGCGCTCGCGCTGGCAGGCCAAAGTCGGTCTGCGCGTCAGCTTCTAATCTCTCTTCATCCGTGGTAAACGAACGGCCACCCGGCAACGGGTGGCCGTTTTACTTTGGAGACCAGATGAAACGCGTACTTCCCCTCGTCTTCGCTTTGGCTTCACTCGCCTGTGCTACGACTCCGGCCCCCGCACCCGTCGCCGCCCCGATCGCAGTCGCCGCCCCCGCGGACTGCGATCCCGGTCTGACACTGCTCAACGCATCTCTCTGGGTGCAGACCGCAGCCGAATACCGCGCATCCGCACTGCAGACGTTCCGTGGCGCACAACGCGGACTCGACGCGACGCTCGACAATCCGTTCGCGACCGGCGCGCTCGAAGAAACATCGAACGATCCCTCCCAGCCACCCGCGGTGATTCTCGATCTCGACGAGACCATCCTCGACAACTCCGCGTTCGAAGCCCGCATGATCCGCGAGCACAAGACGTACGAGGGGAAGGCGTGGAAGCAATGGACATCCGAGGGCGCGGCGCGCGCGATTCCCGGTGCGAAGGAGTTTCTCGCATACGCAAAGTCGCGCGGCGTGACGATCTTCTACGTCACCAATCGCGACGTCGATGAAGAAGCAGGCACGCGCGCCAATCTCGAGAAGCTCGGCTTCCCGCTCGAGACGAATGTCGACACGCTTCTCATGCAAGGCAAGAACGGCTGGACGACGGGCGACAAATCGCCGCGCCGCGCCCACGTCGCCGCGAAGTACCGCATCCTCCTCCTCCTCGGCGACGATCTGAACGACTTCGCTCCCGCCTCGGGCAAAACGCTCGCGGAGCGCAACGCTATCGTCGACGGCGTACGCAGCTGGTGGGGCGAAACCTGGTTCATCCTGCCGAATCCGATGTACGGCTCGTGGGAACGCGCCGTGATCGGCAGCGGCGCCACGCCGTGCGAAGCGGTGCAGAGAAAGATCGACGGGATGCGGATCGACTGATGATTCGCTCACTCACTCGCGCAATGTTCCCGGTTCTCGGTTCTCCGTTCTCAGCACCTCGTCGCAAGACCGACACGTCGCAGACAACCGACAACCGACAATGGACAACCGCGGCGTACGCGCTGCTCGCCGCGTTCTTCATCACACCGACGCACGCCGCGCAGGAAAAGCCGCGTCTCGTGGTCGTCATCTCCGTCGATCAACTGCGCTTCGACTACGTCGATCGTTTCTCGCCGTGGCTCACCGAGCGAGGATTCAAACGCTTCACGCGCGACGGCGCGGTGTTCTCGAACGCGCGCTATCGCTACAGCGGCACGTTCACCGGCCCCGGTCACGCGTCGATCGGAACCGGACTGCTGCCCGCGGAAAGCGGCATCGTCGGCAACAGCTGGTTCGAGCGCGACTTGCCGGTCGATGAGGCGCAGTGGAACTGGTACTTCAACGACATCACCGCGTACGCCTCACCCGATCTCGCAAAAAGCAAAAGCCTCGGCGGCGACGCGTGGTGGAAGCTCGGCGGCACACCGCGCTACTGCACGTACGACGAACGCGTGAAAGTCACGGCGGGCAGGTCGAGCGGCATGTCGCCGGCGAATCTCGCGGGCGACTCGCTCGCCGATCGCGTGAAAGAACACTCGCCGCAATCGCGCGTGATCGCGCTCGCGATCAAAGACCGCGCGTCGATTCTCATGGGCGGACGCCGCGCCGATGCCGCGTACTGGTTCGATCGCGACATCCCCGGCTTCATCTCGTCGAGCTACTACCGCTCGAATCCCGACGTATTCGCGTTCAATCAATACGTGAGCGGGTACATGCCGGCATCGCTCGAATGGCGGCAGTCGTCGCACATCCCGCCCGCCGATCTGCAGCGCGTCACGTTCGATCCGCCGGAAGCGTGGCCGCTCAAGAACACGACCTATGGCGGGACGTTTCCGCACCCCGTGAAGCACATCAAGGCGATGACGTACACCCCGTTCGCGCAGGATCTCATCTTCGACTTCGCGCAACACATCATCGTCACGGAGAGCCTCGGATCGCGCGACGCCGCGGACCTCCTCTTCGTCGGCGTGACCGCGACCGACTACGTCGGCCACTACTACGGTCCCGACTCGCTCGAAGTCGCGGACAACTTCGCGCGACTCGATCGCTCGCTTGCACATTTCCTCGACGCGCTCGAGCGTCGCTTCGGCGATCGTGTGCTCGTCGCCATCACTGCCGATCACGGCGTCCAGCCGAATCCCGAGATCGTGAAATTACGCGATCCGAAAGCAGACGCCGGTCGCGTCGATCTGCGCACGCCCGATCCGAACGCGAAGCTGATCTCCGATCTCCCACCCACGCGCATCCTGATCGAGCGCAATCTCGCACGCACTCTCGGACTGCGCTTCGACGTCAACGCGCCGATCTCACACGCGTTCGTCTACTTCTTCGAAGAGCCGAGCCTCTGGCTCAACTGGAAACGCATCACGCAACTCGGGCTCGACCGCGAACGCGTGAAACGGGCGCTGCGCGACGTGCTTGGAAAAATGGATGGTGTGGCCGAGGCGTTTACGAGCACGGAGTTGCTTGCGCCGGATGTGAATGCGTCGCGGCTCAATCACCTGATGCGCGCGTCGTATCGCGCCGATCGTTCCGGCGACGTCCTCATCGCGCTGCGCCCGGGCTGGATCTGGATGTGGGGCTCGAACAGCACGACACACGGACAGCCGGTCGAGAACGACATGCACGTGCCGCTGATGTTCTGGGGCTCGAACGTGAAGCGCGGCGTGTATGACGTCGACGCCTCACCGCTCGATCTCGCCCGCACGCTCGCCACGCTCCTCGGCACCGATGCCGGCGGACGCGCGTCGAACGCATTGCCCTGTTTCTGATGACACGCGATCGGTGGCTGGCGCTTTTGTATGCGACAACAGCGTTGCTGCATCTGCTGCCGATCTGGCGCGTGCAGTACATCCCGACCGTCGACGGTCCTTCGCATGTCTACAACGCTGTCGTGATGCGCGAGCTCGCGGCAGGTTCTCCCGAGATGCAACGCGTCTTCCGCATCGACGCGCGGCCATCGCCGAACTGGATGAGCCACGCGATGCTGCGACTCGCCCTCACCGTCGCGTCTCCGCTCGTCGCCGAGAAGCTCGTGCTCAGCATCATCGTGCTGCTGTTTCTCGGCGGCCTGTGGATGCTCGGCCGCGTCTATGCGTTCCTGGCGATGCCGCTCGTGTACAGCCTGCTGATGCAGATGGGCTCGTATAACTTCATGCTCGCCACCGCGCTGATGATGTTCGCGGTCGCGCTCTGGTGGCGCGAAGCCAAACCGATCGCGCTGGCAATCCTGCTCATCGCTACGTACTTTGCGCATCCGATCCCGACGGCGGTCGCGCTGCTGTTCATCGGCGTCGCTTCGCTCGCGCTTCGCCGGCGCATCCTCGCTACGTTCGCTGCGCTCACTCCCGCCACGTTGCTGCTCGGATGGTTCGCTCTGCAGCCATCGGCGGAGCAAGGCGTCGCCTGGAGTTGGAAAGGCACCGTGCTTTGGCAACCGCTGACGCGCATGCTGTTGCTGCTCACGTTCGATCTGCGGCAACTCACGTTCGGAACCGTCTCGGCATCGTCTTCGGCGTGCTGATCGTGCTCACGTTCGCATTCGAGAAAATCGGACGCCGCGATCGCGACATTTTTCTCTTGCTGACTGTCATCGCCATCGCGATGTACCTCGCCGCACCGATCGGCATGAACGGCGACCTGCTGCTCAAAGCGCGCTTTCTCCTGTTCCCTTACCTGATCGTGCTGCCGTGGCTCACGCCGCGCCTCGCGCGCTGGCCGTTTGCGATCGTGTTTGCGTTGATCGCCATCGCAAACGTTTTCTTCATTCGCGACGCATGGAAGCGCAACGACAAACTGATCGCCCAGGCGATCGCGCCACTGCGCACGGCTGTGCACTCGAGCACGATGCTCACGCTGATCTTCGACCGCACCTCGCCGCACGCGACGGTGCCCGTGCTCTCGCACGCAGCTTCTTACGCAGCAGCCGAACGCAATCTCGTCGACCTCGGCAACTACGAAGCCGCGACCGGCTACTTCCCGATCGCCTTCCGCGACGACGTGAATCGCCCCGAAATCTTCAAGCTCGAATCCGCACCACAGGATTACGACCCCGCGCGCTACGACGTCGACACGATCTACACGTGGAAACTCCCGCCCGGATCGCCGATTGAACAACGCCTGCTCGCGCACTACGCAGTGGTGCGAGCCGAAGGCGAGGCACGAGTGTTCACCACGCGCCGCTAGTCAAGAACGAACGATCGTGCTATTTTCACCTCCGCTGAAGGAGGAACCCATGACGGAAGCTGCCGCGGTCCCCCATCCCGAACCCTCCCGCCCTCTCTCCCTCACCATGATCCGCGGCGCCCTCCGCGTCCTCTCCGCCACCGCGCCGAAGGTCGCCTCGCGCGTCGCCGCCGATCTCTTCCTCACGCCACGCCGCTTCGCCGCGCCTCCGCGCGAGCAGGAAATCCTCGCCCACGGCGAGCCCTTCACCGTCCCCCTCGGCGCCGCAAGCGAAGTCCGCGCATGGCGCTTCGGCAAAGGTCCGACCGTCATCCTCGCGCACGGATGGGAAGGTCGCGGATCGCAGCTCACTCCCTTCGTCAACCCGCTCGTCGAACGCGGCTACTCCGTCGTCACGTTCGACGCGCCCGGCCACGGCGCATCGCCCGGCTCGCGCTCGTCATTGCCGCACTTTGCGTGGGCCGTGCGCGGCGTCGCAGACGCCATCGGCGCACCGCACGCGATCATCGCCCACTCCCTCGGCTGCGCAGCCGCCACGCTCGCATTGCGCGACGGACTCTCCGTCCAGCGCCTCGTCTACATCGCGCCGCCGCTCAATCCGCAGGACTACACCGAACGCTTCGGCGACATCCTCGGGCTCGACGCCGCGACGATCCAGGGCATGCAGATGCGGATCGAAGAACGCTTCGCGCGCAAATGGAGCGACTACTCGCTCGAAGAAACCGCGCGACAGCTCACGACGCCGCTGCTCGTCGTCCACGATCGCGACGATCGCGACACGTACTGGCACGAAGGCGCCGCACTCGCGAAAGCATGGACCGGCGCGCGATTACTCACGACGCAGGGACTCGGACATCGCCGCATCCTGCGCGACGCGGCGGTCATCGAAGAAGTGACGCGCTTCGTCGACCTGCTCGCGTAACTATTGAATCACCGCACCGACGAGATCGTACGGATGCGCATCCGTGATCTCGACGCGCGCGAACGCGGGCAGTGATTCCGGCAGCAGCTCAATACCGTCGTTGATGAGCAAACGCCCGTCGATCTCCGGTGCCTGGCCGATGATGCGGCCTTCATACAGCGAGAATCCGAGGTTCTCGGTTTCTTCGAAGATGCCGGTGATGAGGGCGTCGTAGGACTGACCGACCTTCTGCTCGTTGCGGGAGAGCGCGATCTTCTGCTGAATCTCCATCAACTTCGCGCGGCGACGCTCGGCGGTCTTCGGTGTCGGCGTGTCGGTCATGCGCGCGGAGAGCGTTGAATCCTGCGCGGAGTACGTGAATGCACCCATGTTGTCGAACTGCGCCCACTCGACGAACTCCTGCAGTTCGCCGAAATCCTTCGGCGTCTCGCCGGGATGGCCGGTGATGAATGTCGTGCGCAGCGTGAGATCGGGAACGAGCTCGCGCATCCGCCTGATCATTTCTTTGTACTGTTTCGGCGAGCCGGGACGGCGCATGCGCCCGAGGACGTTGGCGGAAACGTGCTGGAGCGGGATGTCGACGTACGAGGCGAAGCGCGGCTCGCGTCCCATCAGTTCGAACAGCGTCCAGTCGATCGAGCCGGGATACGCATACAGAAAACGGATCCAGCGGAAATTGGTTTCGGCGATGAGACGCTCGACGAGATGCGTCAGACCGTGCTCGAGACCGATGTCTTCACCGTAACGCGTGGTGTCCTGCGCGACGAGATTCAGTTCCTTCACGCCGAAGTTCTGCAACTGCAGCGCTTCACGCACGAGCGCGTCGATGTTGCGCGAACGGAACTTGCCGCGCATCTGCGGAATCGAACAGAACGTGCACGGATTCGAGCAGCCTTCGCTGACTTTGAGATACGCGTGCGCGGTGCCCTGCGTGAGCACGCGCGGGAAATCTTCGTACAACCGCTGCGACATCTTGCGTCGCGTCGGCGCGAGGTCGTCCGCGGCCTTGCCGGTCACGGCTTCCGTGATCTTCTCGAGATTGTCGAGGCCGACGAATCCGTCGATCTCCGGAATCGCTTCCTGCAGCTCGGTGCGGTACTTCTGCACCATGCAGCCGGTGACGATGAGTCGCTCGACGCCGTGACCTTTTTTTCCCGCGATCTCGAGGATCGTGTCGATCGATTCCTGCTTCGCCGCGTCGATGAACCCGCAGGTGTTCACGATCACCACATCGGCCTCTGCGAGGTCGTTCGTGATGACGACGTGCCCGGCGTCCGCCTGCAACTGGCCGAGCATGATCTCGGCGTCCACGAGATTCTTGGGACAGCCGAGGCTGATCATGCCGACGCGACGGACGTTTTCTGAGGGAACTACGGTCATGAGGGCCTTGTAACAGGCGGCCGGCAGAGCATGTTCCCCCGCCTACTTCAGCTCGCTCTCGAACAGCTTCAGCACCCTCTTGTACTCGTCCGCCCAGCTCGTCGGCTCCACGAAACTGTGGTCCTCGAGCGGGTACATCGCCACTTCCCAGTTCTCCTTGCGCAGCTCGATGAGGCGTTGCGCCAGACGGACCGTGTCCTGGAAATGCACGTTGACGTCGATGACACCGTGGCACATCAGCAGCGCGCCTTTGAGCCCTTCCGCAAAGTAGATCGGCGACGAGCGCCGATACGCCTCGGGATCCTTCTGCGGCGTGTTGAGGATGTTCGCGGTGTACGGATGGTTGTAGTGCGCCCAGTCAGTGACGGGACGCAGCGCAGCGCCGGCGGCGAACACGTCGGGCGTCGTGAACATCGCCATCAGCGTGATGAAGCCGCCGTAGCTGCCGCCGTAAATGCCGATCCGTTTCGGATCGACTTTGTGCTCGGACGCAAGCCACTTCGCCGCGTCGACGTGATCGTTGAGATCGACGCCGCCCATGTGCCTGTAAATCGCCGTGCGCCAATCCCGGCCATATCCCGATGAGGCGCGATAGTCGATATCGAGCACGACGTAGCCGCGCTCGCGCAGCAGGTGATGGAACATGTACTCGCGGAAGTAGTTCGACCAGCCGCGATGCACATTCTGCAGATAGCCGGCGCCGTGTACGAAGATCACGGCCGGTCCGCCATTCCAGTTCTCCGGCATGTACAGCCGTCCCGGCACCGACTTCCCGTCGCGCGCTTTGAAGTGCACGATCGGGACATCGAGCCACGGATAGTTCGCAAACTCCGGCGCAGGCGACGTCGTCACGCGAGTCGTGTTGATGTACAGCTCCGCCGGCTTGTTCGTGTACGAGTAGACGTCGGCGTACGACGTTCCATCCGGCGATGGCGTGGCGTTGTGCCAGCCCGTTGCGGTCGTGAGTTTCGTGAGCGCGCCGCCGGTGACCGGCACGCGATAGAGATGGCGCTCGAACAGCGAATCCTTGCTCGTCGTCAGATAAAAACTCTTGCGATCGCCGATATCGGCCGTAACGTCATCGACTTCCCATTCGCCGCTCGTGATCGCGCGCGGCTCGCCGCCGTCGTACGGGATCGTGTAGAGGTGCAGCCAACCCGTGCGCTCCGAGATGAACCACACCGTGCCCGTGTTCGGAACGAATCCTGCCGAGCCTTCGGAAAGCCAATGCACCCACGCCGGATCGTGCTCATGCGCGATCACGCGCGCGTTCGCAGTTGCAGGATCGAGTGCGAGCAGCCATGAGTCTTTGTTGTCCGCAGCGCGAACGGGAAGCACGGCTTTGGTGCCGTCATCGGACCAGAACAGCTCCTCCATCTCGAGGTCGCGATCGGCCGCTTCCTTCGTTTCCGTCTTCTCGGCCGTGGCCTCGACTTTCTGTTCCTGAGTAACGGCAGTCGCTTCCTTCACCGCTTCATTCACGGGCTCGACGACCTTGAGCCCGTGCTTCAGCCACTGCACCTTGCCATCTGTCGTCGAGATGCTGGCGACGCGCGATGCCTGCTGCGAATCGCCGACTTTCAGCCGCGCCGGAAGATCGGTCGTGTAGCCGGTGTCGGTGACGTACGACGGCACGATCGGGCGCTTCGCCTTCTCGCCTTCGACCGAGATGAACGCGATCACGTACTTCTCATCCGGCGAGAGGCGCAGGTCCGAGACCTCTTCGCCGCTCTTCAACTTCATCGGCGCGATGGCGATCTCGTTCTTCCGCTTCTCGTCCTCTTCCTTCTTCTCCGCCGCGCGGCGCGCGAGCACATCGCTCAGCTTCTTCGCCTCTTCCGCGACCCACTTCTGGCTCTCGGTGCGATTCTTGTTCTCGTCATCGAACAGCGTGACGTGCGGCCCGCGCGCATCCGAGGCGACGATGTTCGTCTTCTGCTCGATCGCGCCGTCCTTCAGCGACAGCACGAACAGATTGCCGCCACGCACGAACGCGACATGCTGCTCATCGCGCGTGAAATGTGCGCTCGATTCCGTGTCGGTGGTGTCCGTGAGCGCACGACGCTGCTTCACCGCAACGTCGTACAGAAAGACGTCGCCGGCCGAGGTGTAGACCGCGCGCTTGCGATCGCGCGAGTAGTTGCCGTTCGCGGGAGGCGCATGCTTCGCCTCTTCGTCAGTGAGCTTGCGCAGTCCCTTGCCGTCTCGGCCGACGACGTACGTGTCGGAGTTCTCCTCGATCGGATCGGTGTACTGCTTCCACGAGAAAAACACCTGCTGCCCGTCCGGCGACCAGCGCACCGCATTTTGCGGATACCCGGCCAGCCCCTGCCCGCGCATGATCGTATCGATCGTGAGCTCGAGGCGCGGTTGCGCGGTGACGACGACAGGGACGGAGAGCGTGAGCAGAAGGACGGCGCCGGCGAGGATGCGTCTCATGGCGCGGGATGATAGCGGAGGGACGAGCGAAGAGCCCGTCCCTCCGGTTGCATTACTTGAACACCGCGCTGGCCCGCTCATCCGCGAGGATCTGCTTCCAAACCCCATTCAGCTCCACGAACGACTCTCGCGGAATCGTGAACGTCTGCAGCGCGTACCGCCGGTGATAGCGCAGCACACCATCCGTGAACGTCGACGCGCTGGCGTACTGCACGAGCGGCGTCTTTACATCGACCTTCGCCGGAAGCTCATCCAGCTTCACCGTCGCAGGCATGCGAATCTCCACTTCGTCGTTGTGCAGCGACGGGCCGTCGGTCTCGTACGCGTACGCACGCTTGGCATCGAGGATCGTCTCCGCTTTCGCGCCCAGGACACGCGGGCGCACGAGCGTCATGTCCGCGACGCGCTTCGCGTAGCTCGGTGCGACGAGGCGATAGCGGATCACGAGATCGGACTCCGGCTCGTCCAGAAACTCGATCGTCACATCCTCGGCAGTCGACGACGCAAGATGCGACGCCAGCCCCGATTCGATCGTGCGCACGCGTTCGGCCGCATTGAGTGACTGCAACTGCGCGCGCATGATTGCAGCCATATTGCCGCTGCGCACTTCTTCGACCGTGCCGCTCAGCGTGCCCTTCGCATCGAGCTCCAGCTTCGCCACGCGATTCAGCTGATTCACCTCGGCGGCATGCGTCGGAAGGTCGATCAACTCTCCGCCATCCGCCGTCACGAGCAAACCGCGGCTCGCCTGCAGCGAATCCGGCAGCTGACCGAATGGCGTGAGCGTGCTCGTCGGATCGAAGAGCAGCAACTTGCCGAGTTTCGGGTGATCGACGACGGATTTGTAGCTCTTCGCTTTTTCCGCGGAGATCGGAATCGCGGAGATCACGTGATTGAACGCGCCGATCGTCGGGAATGTCGGATCGGTGACGCCGCGCGTCGCGTGCACGAGCACGTAGTACGCGTCCATGCCCACTTCCTTCAGCATCGTGCGCAGCAGCGTCGCTTTGTCTTTGCAGTCGCCGAAACGATTCGTGAAGATCTCGCCCGCCGCATGCGGCTGGTAGCCGCCGATGCCGATCTCCACCGCGACGTAGCGAACGTCGCGCTGCGCGAATCGCGCGAGCGGAATCATCGGCTCATCGTCGTCTTTGGTCAGCTCGCGCACCTTCGTCTGCAGCTGCGACGTCGGCGCTCCCTGCGGAATCGCGAGCGCGGAGAACCAGCGCGCGACGTCGGGCCAGGCGAGCGCTTTCGCGTTGGGCCCGAGGAAGTTGAAGCCGACGCGGCCGGCGAGCGTGAGCGTCGAAGGGCGGCGCGGCTCATCGAGCACCGCCGGCACCGAACGAATCTCCCACGTTCCCGGAGCGACCGGCTCGACGGCGGCGTAGTTCAGCCACTTCGCGTCGTACGACCAACCCGCGGGCAGCACCATCTCGTAGCGCGCGCGCAGCACCGGTACGTTCTCCTGGAAGTACCACGTCGACTGCAGCAAATGCGGGCGCTCGTTGCGCGTGTATTCGAACGCCACGATGCTGCCGATGTCCGCCGGCACCTTCAAAACCTTCATGCGCGCATCGGTGTAGAGCTCGTAATCGCCGACCGTCGTCTCGACCGCATCACGCTCGCGCATGACGTACTCGTGACCGGCGGGATCGATGCTCCATCCATTCAGAGAGCCAAGCTTCGTGTCGTTGTCGAATGAGACCGCGAGATATCCCTCATCGCGACCGGCAGAGGTGAGCACTTTCACGACGCGCCGATGCCGAGTCGTGATCTCGCCGGTGCCCGTCACCTGCAGCATCGTCTCGTTGAGCAGCACCATCGCATTCGCTTCGCCCGCGGGCGGAAGCTCCGCCGGAATCGCAGCGCGAATCCACGGCGGCAGATCATTGCGCCCCGCGAATGCAGACGGCGCGGAGAGAAGAGCGAGGAGAACGACCGAAGCGAATCTCATTTCGAGCCGACCGGAACGAGCACGAGTGGCTGCTGATCCGCATTCGTCATCTGACTGTAGAAGTTGCGCAGCGCGCCGTAGAACTTCGGGTCGATCATCGTCACGTTCACAGACGAATTTCGCTTGTACGTCACGAGGGTCGCGTCATGGCGCGTTTCGGCGCGATACGAGAGCGCGCCGCCATCGAGGTTCGAGATCGACGGAACGTTCGCGACCTGCAGGCCTTCCGGCAGCGCGAGCTTCACTTCGTCGTCTTCGCTGTTCGGATACGGGAAGTAAATCGGATGCTTGCGCGTCGCCGGCCCGAACGGGTTCTTCGCATTCGCGGCAAAGACCGAGATCGGCACGATGGTCTTGCTGCCGGCGCTCGAGACGAGATTCGGAAGCGTGACGTCGAACGACGCCGTGACATCGGGATCGAACGTGTCGTGTCCCGTCAGCGCGGTGAGCTTCAGCGTTGCGCCGTCCGGAAACCACGCCTTCACTTCATCCTCGATCGCCTTCTTCCGCGCGGCATCGTCGTCCGTGACGGTCGCCAGACGGCGCACGAGAGCTTCCTGTCCCGTGAACGTCACGGTGATCGTGCCTTCGAGGTTCTCACCTTCGATGCGCAGATCGGCCTTGCGGCGCACGACCGCGTCGGTCGGCTTCGTGATCGCGACGTTCTGCAGCCAGTTCGCCTTCCCTTTCACGACCTGAAAGCCCGGGACCGCGGTCTTCTCCCACGAGACGACGCCGAACGGCGCCTGACGCGTACCGGGATCGAGGAAGATCTGCTTGCCGTCGAGGTTCACGACCACGATCTCGCCGCTCATCTGCTGGACGTTCGGAACTTTGTCGGAGAAGAAAAATTCATCGCGCGGAGCGACGCGCACCGCATCGGCGTCGAAGCCGGCCTGGCGCGCGATCGCAACGAACGCGCGATTGATCTCCGTGCTGTAGCCGGAGCCTTTCTTCAGGACGTCTTCCGCATTGCGCGCGTCTTTGATCCGCTCTTTTTTGATCTCCTGATCGGTCTTCTCTTCTTCATACGAGAGATTGCGGATCGACTGCACGTGCGCGTAAATCTTCTTCAGCAGTGCGGTGCGATCGGTCTCGCCCTGCGAAAGGCGCGCGGCGTCGTTCCTGCCGCCTTTGCCGATGAACTTCTCGATCGTTTCCGCGAAGATCTTCGACTGTTCCGGCCAGAACTTCTCGAGCGGAATCGCGCTGTCGGTATAGAAGAAGTTCACACGCGCGCGCATCTGCTCTTCGGGCGGCATGAACGCTTCCGACCGCAGCGCCGGCATGTTGTCGAGATCGAGCTCGTACTGGTCTTTGACGCGCAGCGGCATTGTCCCCGCCGGCAATCCGACATACGTGAAGAAGCTGCCGAACTGACCGTCGGGGTTGTGCGGCTTGAGGCGCAGGCTGGCGTGGCGGATCGGGATGTCGCGCTGCACCGACCAGTGCGTGTCGAACCGATATTGGTCGGCCCAGCGGCGGATATAGCGGTATTCGATGATGCTGCCCGGTTGCACGTCCGCGAACGTGAACGTTTTCGCGCGCACGGACGTGCGACGCACTTTGAGCAGCACTTTGTTGTAGACCTTTCCGTCGAACGGAACGATCGTCCCGTCGGGACGGATCGTGCGCGCGGAGATGTCGGTGACATTGCCGTAGAACGGATAGCCGGGCACATACGTCAGCTCGACGTCCGCATGCTTCTTCCCATCCTCGGTGAGGATCTTGATGCGGTAATAGTCGGCGGAGGTGGCGAACTCGTCGTCGTCGACGCGGATCCAGTCGAGGATGACGGCATCGGCGCCGTCATGCCCTTCGACGCTCTTGATCGCCAGCTCTTCAGGCGTTGCAGGGCGGAAGTCCTGGCTCTTGGTGAAACCGCGGGCAAACGCGGAGGAGGCGCTCAAACACACAACTACAGCGACAGCGAGGAGGCGTCTGTTCATGGGGACCTTTCGGGTTATTGGACGGAGTTCGAAAGTTTACACGTCTTTCGGCTGCTGCACGCGCCACATCGCAACCGCAGCGCCTTCGCGCAGCACGTGTTTGCGCAGCGCGTGATTCATCATTGTGGTGCCGAGAAGCGTGAGCTCGTCTTCATTGGTAGGAGTCGCGAGCGTCAGACCGAGAGCGCGCGCAACCTGCTCGACCGTGCGGTCGTGCATCGCTGTAATCGCTTCAGAGATCGGCTTTGCGGGATCGGCTTCATGCGTCACCGCGAGCGCAGCGCCGCGCAGGATGAACGTCGTCGCCTTCTGCAATGCGAACCACTCCAACGCAGCAGCGAGCGTAATGAGGTGCCAGTTGCGATGGCGCCGATAGAGTTTCGCGATCGCACGATTGCGCTCGCCAGCCGGCTTGTAGACGTTCGGCTGCACTTCCCATAAGAGCGCGAGGTGGTGCTCGCCATCGAACGTGCCGGACGTCGAACCGACCGAGCCGGGAACCGTGTGTTGTCGCCCCGCCGCGCGGCCGATCGCGAGCGCGTCGTCGAGCTCACGTGCGACAACGTCGAATGAGATCGTTTCCGCGCGTCCGCCGAGATGGGCGTTGCGTCCGAGGACGAGGATGCCGTCAGGCAGAGGTTGATCCTCGCCGACCACAATTCGCACACTCGCAGACAACTCGCCTTGCGGAACGATCGCGCCGGAAGCGCGACCTTCCGCGACGCGCGGATGCCACAGACTCGCAGTCGGCGTCCGTCGAGCCAGCGTGGATGATTGCGACGCAGAAAACGCTCGACGACCTGCTCGCGAATCGCGAGCGTGTCATCCGGCTCCAGCATCGTCGCCGACGTCACCCCATCCGCAAGATCGGCGAATACTTCGAGCACTTCGTCGCCGAGGGAGAGGTAGAGATCGTAGAGGGCGGCTTTGGTGGCGGGGCGGATGCCGTAGGCGTGCAAAACCCGGTCGATGTGGGGAGGGAAGGGCATCGGGGACCAGTCTTAGAGCCTTAGAGGATTGGAGTCGTAGAGGGTATTCGCGCAACCTCTAAGGCTCTAAGACTCTATCCCTCTAAGACTCTCTCTCCTACGCGGCCAACCGCACGCGCGCGTCATCCAGCAACCGCTGCACATCCGCAACGGCCGTGATGTCCTGCAATCCCGTGCGGATGTCTTTTCCGTGCGGGATGCCCTTGGAGAACCAGCCGATCACGGTGCGTGCTTTGTGCAGCTTCCACTTGTCGATCTGTGGCGCGGCCTCGATCTTGGCGAGATAGCGCTGCATTGCGTCGATGCGGCGCTCGATCTCATTCTCGATGAGGGTCTCGCCATTCACGAACGCGTGAATGTCGCGGAAGATGAATGGATTGTGCAGCGCGGCGCGGCCGATCATCACGCCGTCGACGCCGGTCGTTTCGAACATGCGGATCGCGTCGGCGGCCGTTTTCACGTCGCCGTTGCCCCACACAGGAATCGTCAGTTCGCTCTTCACCTTCGCGATGTACTCCCAGTCGCTCGCGCCGGTGTAGGCCTCATTGCGCGTGCGTCCGTGGATCGCAATCGCGGCCACGCCGAGTTCTTCGAAGCGCTTGAGCAGCGGGATGACGTCATTCGACTCCCAGCCCTTGCGCACCTTCACCGTCACCGGGATCTTCACCGCGGCTTTGATCTTCTCGACGACACGCGCGGCTTTGTCGAAGTCCTTGAGCAGCGCGGAACCGGCGCCGCTGTTGACGACCTTCTTCACGGGGCAGCCCATGTTCACGTCGACGATGTCGACGCCTTCGGCTTCGACGATCTCCGCCGCGTCGTCCATCCGCTCGGGATCGCCGCCGTAGATCTGAATCGCCACGGGACGCTCGCTCTCCTCGAACGCGAGCATCTGATGACTGCGATCGTTCTTGCGCGTCAGCCCTTCCGCGGAGATGAACTCGGACACGACGAGACCGACGCCACCCAGCTCCTTGATCAGTGACCGGTAATACGTGTCGGTGACCTCGGCCATGGGCGCGAGTGCGAGCGGCTGCGCAATGTGCACATTGCCGATCGAGAACGATCTCTGGAGATAGTCGGACATCCGGAATGGAGTTTAACGTCGGGGGCCGGCGTTACAATCCCCCGACCGGATTCAACCAAAATCGGAGGAAAAACAGATGCGGAAACTGATTCTCGCCGCCACGCTCGCGCTCGCCGCGACCACGGCCGGCGCTGCGACGCTCGCCGGCGTCACCATCGCCGACAGCACGGACGTCAACGGACAGAAGCTCGTGCTCAACGGCGCAGGCCTGCGCAAGAAGTTCGTCGTCAAGGTCTACACCGGTGCGCTCTATCTCCCCGCGAAGCAGACCAGCGCCGCCGCAATCCTCGGCGCCGACACGGCCCGCCGCCAGGTCATGCACTTCGTCTATGACGTCGACAAAGGCAAGATTGCCGAGGCGTGGACGGAAGGTCTCGCGGACAACACGCCGAATGCTTCCGCCGAAGTGAAAGCGGAGTTCGCGAAGCTGTCGGCGTGGATGGAAGACATGAAGGAAGGTCAGGAGATCGTCATGACCTACGTCCCCGGCACCGGCACGAACGTGACCGTCAACGGGAAGAACAAAGGCACGCTCGGCGGCGGCAAAGCCGTGAGCGATGCGATCCTCGCGACCTGGATTGGCCCGAAGCCGGGCCCCGGTGGCGATTTCAAGAAGGCTGTTCTCGGACAGTAAGGTTCTCCCGTGTGCTCGCGTCGCGATCGCGGCGCGAGCAGCGGTCCCTCTTCAACAATGTTCCGACCTCTCCTGCTCCTTGCCGCAATGGCAGGCGCGTTCCCTCTCTCGGCAGCCTGCCCGAGTATGCAGTGGACGCTGCAGGGGCTGTACGACGGCGCGCTCTTCCAGACGCGCGTGCCTCTCGTCATCGACTACGACGAAGACGGTGCCCTCGATCTCATCACGCACGAGACGAACTTCTACAACCCTTCGTTTCCCGACGACGTGGGAAAGCTGTTCGCGCGTCGCGGTGTCGGTGACGGGACGTTCGAAGCACCGATCGACCTGCTCAGGGTCGCGGCCATGCCGCAGGCAGCCGACGTCGACGGAGACGGTCACCTCGATCTGATCGTCGTGGACGAGGTGAGCAGGATCAACGTCCTGCCAGGGACCGGCACGTGGTTCGGAGCCCCCATCGCGTATGACAGCGACTATCCGGCGGTCAGCCTGATCGCCGGCAACTTCGACGCCGACGCCGCCGTGGAGCTCGTCGCCGTCAACGATTTCGGTGGCATCGTCGTGTACGACAACATCGCCGGAACGTTCGTCGAGACACACCGTGCTCCGCTGGACTTTCCTACCGGTGCGGCCGTCGCGGACTTCGACAACGACGGCTTCTATGACGTCGTGGTCGGAAGCCGCTTCGACCAGACGGTCAGCGTTTTCTTTCGCAACGCGGACGGCACCTTCGCATCACCACTCACCCTGCCCGCCGGCAACTGGCCGAAACGAGCCGTGGTCGGAGATGTCGACGGCGACGGAAACATGGACTTCGCATTCAGCCACTGGCGGACCGGCGCGGTGCACGTCTATCGCTATGCCGGATCCCGCCAGTTCACACGGACCATCGTCGAAACCCGTCCCGCGGACCGACGCGAGACTGTCAACTATGGCGGGGACGAGCTCGTTCTGAACGATCTCGACGACGATGGTGATCTCGATCTCATCGCGTCCTCAGTCAATGGACGATTCGTGACGACGCTCGCCGGCGTAGGCGATGGAACATTCCTGACTCCCTCCCAAACACCCGCGCTGTCTCCTCGCTACATGGCATCGGTCGCCGTCGCGGATCTCGACGGAGACGGCAAGGACGAAGTGATCGCCGGAGCGCATCGCGAAGTCCTGATCTTCAGCTCCTCCTGCGCAACGTTTGTCGGTGCATACGCGAAGTCGCGCACGATCTCGCTCGGCCAACGGGCGCGTTTCGAGATTCGCGTGGCGGGCTTCGGCACAGCGACGCCTGCCGAGCGCGGTTCCGTCTCGATCGACGGAGTCAGCGTCGAAGTCGATGCGAACGGTCGGGCTTTTCTGGAGCTGCCTGATCTCGAGCTCGGGTCATACGTCTTCACCGCGCACTTCAGCGGCAACGGCACTGTTCCCGCCGGAACCGCCGAAGGCGTACCCATCAACGTGACCTCGGTGACGACCCAGACGGCTCTCCTCGGAGCCGAGGTGCCTCCTCCGACTTATGGCACTGGCTGGTGGGTGAATGCCAGAGTGGATGTCTCGACCGGCGAGAGTCTGACGACCGAGTACGTCCTCGAAGTCGATGGCGTGCCGATGGCGCCGCGCGCCACCTGGGCAGGCGGGGTGACTCTGTACCTCGCGCCCGGTCCGCACACCGTCCGCGCGGTTTTCGAGGGCGGGTACAGCTACCCACCGAGCGAATCCGAGCTCCGATCCGTGACGATTCTGAAAGCCACGCCGTCGATCGCGCACAGCGGCGGCTTCGCCGTCCGCGAAGGCAGCGGTCACGTGATCCGGACGACGATCTCCGGTGCGATCGCTCCGCCCTCGCCACCGACTGGTGCGGTGCAGTACTTCGAAGGAACGACGCTGCTCACGTCCGTGCCGGTCATCAATGGTGTTGCAACAGCGACGTTGCCGGTCCTGCCGCGCGGCTCCCACCATCTGCGTGCGATTTACTCGGGCGATGCGAATTACGAACCCGCTGCAGGCGACTTCGCTCTCCAGGTGTTGCCGAACCAGCCGCTCGTGATGGAAGCGCGGGGACTGCCGGCGGCCATCCAGATCGCGTATGTTCTCCCGCCGGACACCAGCCGGTGGTACCTGTTCGCTCGCATTGCCGGTACCACCGAGTGGCATCGCGCCGAGGTCAACCCGGCGACCGGCCTGCTCGTCACCGCGCCGCCACGCGGCGTCGTCTACGAGTACATGATCCAGGCGCAGCTCCTGAGCGGCTCGATGCTCTCGAGCATCGACAGCGCGATGCTCTTCACCGACGACCTTCTCGCGATCGGCACGGCGTTCAAGCGAGTGCACTTCGTCGAGTTGCGACAGGCGGTGAACCAGCAGCGCGCCCTCGCTGGGCTTCCACCGTTCGAATTCGACGCCAGTTTCGCGTCCTCACCGATCGTGCGCGCGTCGCACATCAACGGACTGCGCACGGCACTGAATCAGGCGCGGAGCGCGCTCGGTATGCCGCCGGCTACCTTCCCGACCGCGGTCGCAGGTTCGACGAAGATTCTCGCGAGCGACGTTCAGCAACTGCGCGAGCACGCACGCTGATTACTTCGGCCGGCACACGAAAAACAGCTTCACCGTCGCGGCCTCGATGTCCTCCGCTTCTCCATACGGATCGAAGTAGAGGACATCCACCGGCTCCATCCCCGCGGCATCGAGCGCCTTCACGATCTCCCGCTCGCTGTACGCGCGCTGGCGATGCAGCTCATTGATCGGCACGCGCTTTCCGCCGAGCTCCGCCCATCCAGTGACGTTCGCGCGACCGATTTTTTCGCGCGTGCGATAGGTGGTCGCGATCTCGAGGTGATAGTCGCGTCCTTTCGCCACGAACGGATCCGAAATCCCCCACACCTCGGGATAGATCTCGGGGTGGTTCATGTCGAAGAGAAAGAGCGAGTCGTCGCTCATCACGGCGCGCACGGCGTGAAACGCCGCGAGCAGATCGTTCGCGTCGAGCATGTGATTGAGGCTGTCGTAGAGACAGGTGATGCGCGCAAACTTCGATCGAATCGGCAGCGCGCGCAGATCGCCGGCGACGACGCGCGGAACGCGCGCATGCGCGACTTGCAGCATCGCCATCGACGCGTCGATGCCGGTCGATTTCCAGCCGCGCGCGCGAAACGCGTCGAGCACGAGACCGGTGCCGCAGGCGAGATCGAGGTGCGTGCGTTTCGGCGTCGGATAGCGCGCGAGCGTTTCATCGAGCAGTTTCTGCACCGCGCGAAAGAAACGCTCGCCGAGAGCCTTGTCGTACGCGTATGCAAACGCGCCGTAGGCCTCGGAGGAAACCTGCGTCGCTACTCGCGATCCCACTGATAGAAGCCCTCGCCGGTCTTCCTGCCGAGTTTCCCCTGCGCCACCATGTCGCGCAGCAGCTGGGGTGGCTCGAAGCGGGGACCGAGGGTGGAGGCGAGGTACTCGGCGATGCCGAGGCGGACGTCGAGGCCGACGAGATCGGTGAGACGCAACGGGCCCATCGGATGGTTGTAGCCGAGCTCCATGGCGCGATCGATGTCTTCCGCCGAGCCCACGCCTTCCTCGAACATGCGAATCGCTTCGAGACCGATGGCGACGCCGAGCCGCGACGTCGCGAAGCCGGGGCTGTCGATCACAACGATCGGCGACTTGCCCATCTTCTGCGCGATCTCTCGGACCTGTTCGACGGTAGCGTCCGAGGTGCGTTCGCCGCGGACGATCTCGATGAGCTTCATCGCGTGCGGCGGATTGAAGAAATGCATCCCGATGAAACGATCGCGACGCTCGACATTCGACGCGAGCTCGGTGATCGAGATCGAGGAAGTGTTCGAGGCGAGAATCGTGTCGGGGCCGCAGAAAAGATCGGCCTGCGCGAAAAGCTCGACCTTCAATTCGAGACTTTCCGGAACGGCTTCGATGATGAGATCCGCACCGCTGACCGCGGGCTCGAGATCGGGGATGAGCTGCACGCGCGCGATCGCTTCCGCGGCCGCGCTGTCCGTGATCCTGCCCTTCTCGACACCCTTGCGCAGGATCGACTCGATGGCCGCTTTCGCGCCGTCGAGCGCCGCGGGATCCGCGTCGAACAGCACCGTGTCGTACCCGGCCACGGCGGAGAGGTACGCGATGCCACGTCCCATCGTCCCGGTGCCGAGGATGGTGAGCTGTTGAATCATGAGGGGAGTCTATCGCACCGTCTTAGTCGCAGAGTCTCACAGTCGCAGAGTCTCAGAGAGTTCGTTTGCGCCTTCTCTGCGACTCTGAGACTACTCAGACGGCCTTCATCGCCAGCGACAGGATCTCGCGGTGCGTGAAGTAGTTCACCGCCGGATCGTCGAGGTGAAACGTGTACGTGAAGCGCTCGTCGTTGTCGGCGACGAAGGTGAAGCGGTGGTAGCGGTTCTCGATGCCTTCGCCGAACTCTTTGATCGTCGTCGACGGCGTGCTGACCTCTTCCTCGACCTTCATTACGCGGTAGAGCTTGTGCGCGCTGATCGGGAGATCGTCCGGCGGGTAGTGGATGAACTGGATCGCGTAGATCGATTTCGGATCGATCTCGCGCTGCGGGTAGTCCTGCAGGCCTTCGCCGGCCACGCCGGTGAACCAGCTCTCCTCTTCCTTGAACAGGACGAGGTTTGCGGAGTTCTCGGTCATCGGCAGCGAGCCGCGGTCGAGATGAATGTGCTGTTCGGGATCGCTCGCGTCGCGGAGCTGCGTGAGCAGATCGATCAGGTACTGGATGCCTTCGCGCGTTCCGGTGAGAGCGACTTCGTCGTCCTCGTCCGAGATCCAGAGGTCGAGCCAGGCATCCTTCGGAAGCTTGACGCGGCCTTCCAGCATGTCGCGCGTCACGGGCGCGAACCCGAGCCGCTTCGCCGCCGCGAGGAGGAACTCATTGCAGTGAGGATCCTCGGCGAGGTTCTGCCGCGCGTACTCGAGCGCAGCCTCGTAGGCGCCCTTGCGCCCGAAATCGTGGCTGAGGTCGAAGGGACCGATGATCTGGTCGAGAATCTGCGCGTAACGCTCGGCGGGTTTGGACATGCGTGGATGGACTAGAACCGGCAGAAATCTATCATATTTCCGCCAGTTGCCCGGGTCGGCGGGCGTCAATCCGCGCCGAAGCGCGTGCGGCGCGCGTCGTACGTACGACCTCGCCACAGCAGCTGCTTCCGAATCCCGGTAAACCATGCCGAGCGCAACAGGATCAGCGCCCACGCCGAGACCATCAAAGGATGCCCGAGGAGCGCGTTGTCGAGGCGGTAGCGGATCGCGGAAAAAAGAATCACGCGCGTCAGCGTGATGACGACAACAGTCGCGATCGCGAAGAGACTGCCGGTGAACGCGAGCGCGAACGGGAGCACATGAAGCACGAATCCGAGCGCGAGCAGGAACACGAGGGCAATGTAGCTGCGGCCGACTGTCGCAAACGCGTTTTTCGTGAAACCCTGCACGATCTCGCTGAGACCTTCGTACATGCGGACGGACACCAGATCTTCGGCGCGTGCGATTTCGGTGCGGCGTCCGCTGCGACGCGTGAGCCGCGCGAGCGCGACGTCATCGACGACCGCGTCGCGCAGCGAAACGTGCCCGCCAATCGCGTCGTAGTCGACACGGCGAATGAGATTGCCGGTACCGCCGCCGATACCGAGGAGCGGGGTGCGGGAGCGATTGCTGAGCCACAGCGGGATCGCAGTGAATGCAAAAAACGCGAGGTTCGGCATCAGCACGTGCTCCCAGAACCCGCGCATCACGAAGTGCGGGAAGAGCGAGAGCATCGGGACGCCGCGCGCTTCGAGATGCGTCACCGCCGCGGCGACAGCGTCGGGCTCGTAGATCACGTCGGCGTCGACGAACAGCAGCAGCTCGCCATGCGCACGCAAACTCCCCTGATGCAGTGCCCACGGCTTCCCGAGCCATCCCTCGGGAGGCTCTTCGTTGTCGATGACGTGAACGCGCGAGTCTTCGGTCGCGAGCTGCGCGAGAAGTGCGCCGGTTGAATCGGTGGAACGATCGTTGATGACGACGATCTCGAGCGCCGGCCAGGTCTGCGCGAGAAATGCGCGGACCGTGCGCTCAATCGAGCGCTCTTCATCGCGCGCCGGGATGATGACGGAGACGAGGGGTGTCGATGCCGTTCTCGGCAAGGGCAACGCCCGCCCCGCGCGAAGACGCGGAACGAGCGCGAGATTGACGATCGTGCGGCCGAGGGAGAGAAGCCAGGCGGCGAGGATTGCGACCTCGCCTGCCAACCACCAGCCGCCGGTCAAGAAGTCGCCTTACGCCCCCACCCGCCGCTGCGCCTCGACGACGTACGGCGATTCGGGGTACTCGTTGGTGATGCGGCGATAGGCATCGCGCGATTTCGTGGCATCGCCCTGTGCGTCGTACGCCTGCGCGAGAAGAACGAGCAGCGAGTCGCCGGGGAGTGACGGCTCGGCTTTTCCGAGCTCCGCGTTCACTTCGATCGCGACCTGCGGGGCTTCGCCGTTCTCGATGCGCAGCTGATAGAGGCTGAAGCGCGCGCCGCCGACGAGGATGTGATCCGAGTGATCGTCGACAAATGCTTCGAGGAGCGGACGGGCCGCCTTCACGTCGCCGCGTGCAGCTGCCATGCGGGCGAGATAGAGACCCGCGACATCGGAAGCGTCCGTGCCGGAGAACTTCGCGCGCACGTCCTGGAACTGCTTCTCAGCCGCGGCCGTTTTCTCCGGCTCGGTCTTGAAGCGTGGTCCGGTCTGCGCCGCCTGCTGCTCGGGCGGCACCTCGCCGACGGGCGCATCGAACGTCTCGATGGCTCCGGCCAGGGCCTGCTGCGCCTTCTCTTCGCGGCTGCCGCGATAGAAGAAAATGCCGTAGATGATTACCGCGACGGCGATGAGGCCGCCGGCGATGAGAAGGAGGAGGCGCTGGTTTTCACGCGCCTTTCCGGACAAGGCGCCGATCTCGTCGACGAACTTGTCATGCTTGAGGTCATGCCGGTGCTGACGATCCATTGGTGGGAAAAGCCTCCGTAAGAAGAGGGGTGACTCTAATTCAGGCCGCGCCAACCGTCAACGAAGGTTGTGGATTCCCTCGCGCCGCGGGAGCGGCGCGGTTGTCCGTTCTCGGCTGTCCGTTCTCGGTTGTCTATACGGTTGCGCCGAAAAGGCGCTGGCGGACGCGAGTGGCACGTTGTTGGTTCCGATTCTCGGTTGTTTGTACGGTTGCGCCGAAAAGGCTCAGACAACCGACAACTGAGAACCGACAACCATTTACAATGCTCTCGGTCCAGTTGTTGCAATTCCGCCATCTCACGATTTCGATCTCTTGCAGAACGGGAGCTTCATGACCGCGCGGCGCGCGTTAACGGGTTCGATCCTTCTCCTCCTCACCTTCGCAGCTGCCGCTGCTCCCCGGCGCGCTGACGATGAACAACCCACTGCCACGGTGCTCTGCTACCACATCGTCGAGGCTCCGGCCGCGCCGCGGATGCACATCGATCGTGAGACGTTTCGCCAGCATCTGCGCTATCTGGAGATGACCGGCTACAACGTCGTGCCGCTCCGCCATCTCTACGAATACGTGACCGGCAAGCGCGCGTCGCTGCCGAAGAACGCCGTCGTCATCACCATCGATGACGGATGGCGCAGCACCTACACCGAAGCCTTCCCCGAGCTGAAGAAGCGCAAATTTCCGTTCACGGTATTCATTTATCCGAACATCATCGGCAAAACCGCAAACGCATTGACGTGGGGTCAGGTCCGCGAAATGTCCGAGGCGGGCGTCGACATCCAGAGCCACGCGCTCACGCATCCGTACCTCACGAAACGCAAGCATCGCTCGATGACCGACGACGGCTACGCCACCTGGCTGGCGCGCGAGCTCTCCGAGAGCCGCCGCATTCTCGAGAAGCAGGCCGGCAAGAAAGTGCAGTTCCTCGCCTATCCGTACGGCGACTACGACGACCACGTCGCGAAAGCCGCCGTGAAAGCCGGCTACACCGCCGCGCTGACGTGCGACTTCGGCCGCGTGAAGAAGGGCAGCGATCCGCTGAAAATGCGCCGCTTCGTCATCGACGACAAGATGGACTTCGCCGCCTTCCGCAAGTACCTCGGCGCCACGCCGATGCAGCTCGCGGAAATGACGCCGAAGCCCGGCATCGGCATCGATCCCGGCATCACCACGATCTCCGCGAAGATCCCCGGCTACCAGACGCTCGACCCGAAGTCGGTCGGCATGGCCCTGCTCAGCCTCGGCGCAACCGTGCCGTATTCGTACGACGCGCGCAGCGGCGAAGTCACGCTCACCCTCGGCGAAGCGATCAGCAAGATCAAGTCGAAGTACCACCGCGCGGTGGTGTGGGCGACCGATCTGAAGACCGGCAAGCGCGTCGAGGCGACCTGGGTCTTCCGACTCCCCGATCCGAACGCGTTGCCCGGACCGTCGAAGGCACTGCCCGTGGTCACGCCTGCGAGAGTGATGGCGACGACTGTCACGACGCCGGCCGCGCACTCCGGCGGCTCACCGAAGCGCTAAGCCGGCAATTTGATCTCAGGCTCTTCGTCGCGCGCGCGATAGAGAATCGCGATCTTCCCGACCGTGCCCGCGAGCTGCGAAGCGCTCTCGGACGCGAGCTTCTCCGCGAGCGCTTTCCGCTCCGCGCTCTCGTCCACTTCGATGCGCACTTTGATCAGTTCGTGCGAGTGCAGCGACTTCTTCGTCTCCGCGATCACTGAATCGGTCACGCCCGCTTTGCCCACACGCACGACCGGCGCGAGAGGATGCGCGAGGCCGCGAAGGTACTGCCGCTGTTTCGAGGTCAATCCGTTCATTTCACACTCTGCGCGCGTTTCAAAAACGCGTCCGCCGGCTCGAATCCCGTCAATCGGGCGCCGGCCACTTCATTGCCAGTTGCATCGAGGAACACGATCGTCGGAACGCCGAGGATCGTGTACTGCTTTGTCAGCGCCTGCGTCGTCGCGTCTTCGGCCACCGTGAGGTCGGCCTTCACGCGAACGTAGCGATCGAGCTCTTTGATCACGCGCTCGTCGGTGAACGTCTTCTCATCGAGCTCCTTACACGGCATGCACCAGTCCGCGTAGAAGTCGATCACCACCGGCTTGCCTGCCGCACGCGCGTCCGCGAGCGTCTTCGCGTCGTATTTCTCCCATTTCACGCCCGGCAGCTCCTTCTTCGGAATCGCAAACGCGACTCCTGCGACGAGCAGCAGAATTCCGACCGTGAGCCGCAGCGCACGCGCGCCTTTCGCCCGCGATGCGAGCAGGAAAACCGCGCCGATGAGCAGACTCGCGGCGACGCCGTAACGGAACACTTCATCGCCGATGAGCGGCCGCACGAAGTAGAACGCCAGGGCGACGAGCACGAAGCCCATCCCCTTCTTCACCGTCACCATCCACTCGCCGGGGCGCGGCAGCGCGTTGAGCAGCACGAGATACGGGAAGCCGAGCCCGAACGCGAGCGTCGCGAACATCACGCCGCCCAGCACCGGATCGCCGAGTTGCGCGACGAGCGTGATCAGGGAGATCACCACCGGCCCGACGCAGGGCGCCGCAACAATGCCGATCAGCAACCCCATCGTCAGCGCACCGGCGAGGCCGGCGCGTCCCTGCGAACGGTTCGTGATCCACTTCGGCGGCTGGATGTCGAACACGCCGAACATCGACGACGCGAGAATCAGCATCAAGAGCGCGAAGCCGACGAGCACCGCGGGCAACTGCAGCCACGCACCGAACAACTTTCCGCCGAGCGCGGCCAGCACGCCGAGGGTCGAGTACGTGATCACGATGCCGAGGACGTACATCGCGGAGAGCGCGAAACGGCGCGAACGGCGGCCGTCGCTCTGCATCCCGAAGAAGCCGAGCGTGATCGGAATCAGCGGAAACACGCACGGCGTGAGATTCAGCGCGAGCCCACCGATGAACAGCAGCACGAGCGTCAGCGGCAGTCCGCGCGATGCGAAGGTCTGCGAGAGCTTGTCTTTCGGAAGCGCGTCCTTCGGTGCCGCGGAGAGCGGCGTGAACGCGCCGCTCGTCGGTGTCGGAGCCGCCGTCGCAGCCGTGAGCTTGCTGACGTCGATGTCGACCGTCGCGCGGTTCGGCGGGAGGCAGACGCTGTCGCTGCACGCCTGATAGCGCAGGATCGCGCCGATCTTCGTCGCGCCCGGCTTCAGCTTCGCGCGAAACGAGATCGCGAACTTGCCGTCGTACACCGCCAGCTCTTTGCCGCCGGTGAACGCGAAGGCTTTCATCGCATGCTGCGGATAGCCGACTTCGCCAATCAACTCCGCCGTCGCCGGATCCAGCTCGAGCACCGTCGGGATCGAGAACTCCTCGGTCGGCGTGTGCGAGTTGACATGCCAGCCGTCGGCGATCGTCGCGTTGATCGTGCCCTGCACTTCATCGCCGGTGCGCTGATGCAGCGCGCCTTCGATGGTTGCTTTCGGCAAGCCGTCGCCGCCGGCGAATCCGCCAATCTGCGCGAACGAAACTGGAGCGATGAAAAGGAAGGCCAGGACTGCAGATGCAAGTCGATTCATTGCGAAGCCGTCACTGCGCGGCGATCAATCCTGCACGCGCTTCTCGAGCTCGGCCAGGACCTGCTCGATGTTGCCGAGGAGCGGCGAGTCGGGGAAGGTGTCCTTGAAGCTCCGGTACTCGTCGCGCGCGGCGACCAGATTTCCCTGCTGCAGATAGGTCTGCCCGAGGAGGAGACGCGAGCGCTCGACGGCATCGCCGGCGCGGCTGATCATCATCAGCTCCTTGATCGTCTTCTGCGCGTCGGTGAGCTTGTTCTGCATCGCCTGCGCGAACGCGAGCTCGTAATACGCCTGATCGCGGACGGCAGCCGGAACGCCCTTCTCCTTCATCAGCTTCTGCAGACGCGGCAGAGCGGACTCGAAGTCATTGCGACTGTTGAACTCTTTCGCGAGCGCGAGGCGCGCGAAGTAATCGAGCTTGGCCTCGTTCTTCACGCGCTGCTGGAAAAGGACATGCTGCGCGCGCGTCTCCTTCAGATTTCTGACGAACGGCTCCGGCGGCGCGTAGCCGCGGATCATGCCGGCCGAGTTGAGGTCGGGCGTCAGGAGGAGGAAGGTCGGCAGCGACGACACGCCGAACTTCCTCGACATCTGCGTCCCCTCTTTGCCATCCTCGGTATTGAGGCGAAGGAGAACCATGTCGGACGTGGCATCCTGGAAAACCTTCGTCGGGAAGACCTCGCGCTCGAAGCGATGGCACCAGCCGCACCACTCGGCGAACATGTCGACGAGGATCAGCTGATTCTTTTCCTTCGCGATCTTCTGCGCGGCGGCGACCGTCTTCAGCCACGACTGCGCCGCAAAGGTCTGCGGAGCGATCACCAGCACCAGTGCGGCTGCAAGGACAATTCGACGATTCAAGCCAGGGGCCTCCGCGTTGGGTGAACGGGTCCGTCTTTGGGGCTATTCCGAGCGCTTCGCGCTCGGACACCCGTTATCGGTTGTCGGTTGTCGGTTGTCTGCAGGTCTGTCGCTCAGGCGAAACATCTCAGAGAACGGACAACCGAGAACCGACAACCGCGCGCGAAGCGCGCGACTCCGCATACTCGCGCGCCGCTTTCACAAACGCGTCGAAGATCGACCCCGCCGAGCCCTCACCCGTCATGTCCTCGGGATGCCACTGCACACCAACATAAAACGGATGTCGCGGATCCTCGATCCCCTCGATGATCCCATCCGGCGCGTGCGCCGTGACGCGCAGCCCGTCCGCGATCTGACCGACCGACTGATGATGCGACGAGTTCACGTTGAGCTCCGTGGCCGGGACGATCGATGCGAGCTTCGTCCCCTGCTCGATCATCACGTCATGACGCACGCGGGCCGCCGGCAGGCTGACGTGCTGGATCTCGGTCTCGATGTGCGAATCGATATCCTGCACGAGCGTCCCGCCCGCGGCCACGTTCATCATCTGCAATCCGAGGCAGATGCCGAGGGTGGGGATGCCGCGCTCGCGGGCGGCTTTTGCGAGAGCCATGTCATTCGACTGGCGACGCTCGTCCATCAGATCGGTGACCGTGTCGTGGCGCTCCTGTCCGTACAGCTGCGGATCGCAATCGTCACCGCCGGCGAGCAGCACGCCGTCGAGTCCCTCGACCAGGTCGGACGCATTTTCGGGCTGCGGCGGGATGACCACCGGCACGGCGCCCGCGCGGCGCAGCGAATCAACGTAGGTGAGAAACGCGAACGCTCGGTCGCGCTCGCCTTCGACGCGCAGGACGTCGGAACCGATTCCGATGATGGGCTTCGTCATGGAGCAATCGTACAACCCCTCATCCGCCGAGCCCAACTCAAGCAACGCTAGATCTCATCGGATGAGGGGGCCTCGCCATCACCGACTCGCTGCGCGTTTCGTCTTCTTCTTCGTCGTCGTCGTGGCCGCCTTCTTTTTCGCCGGCGCCTTTCGGGCGGGTTTCTTCGTGCCGCCGAGGCTCTTGCTCAGGATCGCCAGCAGATCGACGACCTCTCCGCCCTGGCCTTCTTCCTCACGCTCCTCGACCGGCGCCTGCACGATCGCACCCTTCTGCTTCTCCTTCTTCGCGACCAGCTTCTCCAGACGCTCCGTGCGCTCGTCGAGAAACTCGTGCAGGTCGAGCTTCTTCGCGCGCTTCGCGATCTGCTCTTCGAACTTTTTCACCATCGCCGCGGGCGGCTTCGCCGGCTCCGGCAGATCGACGTCGGCCGGTTTGCGAATCTCATCCGCGAAACGCAGCGTCTCCGCGCGCAGGATCCCGTTCTCCGCGATGATCGCGACGAGGTACTCCTTCCCCCGCATCACGAACGTCGCAATCCCGGCCTGATCCTTCTTCTCCATCACCTCGGCCAGCAGCCGGTAGGCCTTGTTCGTTCCGCTGGCCGGAACGAGAAAGTACGCGCGATTGAAGTAGATCGGATCGATCTCCTGTCGATCGACGAACAGCTGCAGATCGATCTCGCGCGACTTGCGCGGCTCGATCGCTTCGAGCTCTTCGTCCGTCACGACGATGAACTTGCCTTTCTCGATTTCGTAGCCGCGCACGATGTCGTCCTGGTCGAGCACCTCGCCGTCCTCGGAACAGACATAGCGGCGATGCACGGGCGCTTCGTCGGGTCCGATCATCTTCAACGCGAAGCCGCCCGTGCGGGTCGCGGAGTACAGTCCCACCGGCACGGACACGAGGCCGAACGTGATGTTGCCGCTCCAGAACGGGCGCATGCCTCCGGAGGGTTCGAAGTCGTCTTCTTCCTCAGCCATGAGCCTTCCTCTTCGTCTTCACGAGACTCGCTTCGAGCGCATCCGCGAGCTGATCGTCCTTCACCTTCTTCGCGCGGAACTTGACCACCTTCGGCTTCTTCCCCTTCACCTTCATCTCGATGAGCTCCATCACGCGCTCGCGATATTGGTCGTGGTACTGCGTCGGATCGAACGGCCCGTGCAGCGACTCGATGAGCTGCTCGGCCATCTTCACTTCGCGCGCTTGCAGTTCGCGACCGCCGGGCGGCTTGAGCGCATCCGCGGCGATGATCTCTTCAGCGTGACGCATCGTGATGAGCATCAGATAGCCATTCTCGACGCGCAGCGCACCGACGTACTCGCGATCGCGCATCACCCAGCGTGCGATCCCTTCTTTCTTCTTTTTCTCGAGCGCCGCGACGGCCGCGAAGTAGAGCTTCATGTTGCCGTCGGGGCCGAGGTAGTAGGGGCGTTCGTAGAGGCGATGATCGACGTCCGCCGGATCAACGAAACGCGTCACGTCGATATCGCGCGATTCCTCGGGCTCGAGCTCTTCGAGCTCTTCCTTCTCGAGCAGCACCATGCGGCCGCGCGCGATCGGGAACGCCTTGCGAACGTCCGCATACTCGATCGGCTCATCGGTCTCCGCGCTGACGAGTTGCTGCTTCACCGGCGCCTTGTCGGTCTTGTGCAGCAGCCGGAAATGAATCCCGTGGCTGACGATCGCCGAATAGAGCTTCACCGGCACACTCGCGGTGCCGACGTTCACGACGCCTTTCCACATTGCTCGTGCGGCCATCGATGCAGCCCTCCTTCGGGTGCAGGAGAATGCTGGACGCGTGCCGAACGACGCGGTAAGGTCGAACAGCGACGATGCGATCCCGTAAACGGTGGGACCGGGCGGCCGAAACCGAGCCCTACTACTCGGTGTTGAGCCAGCCGCGATTCCTCCTCTCCCGCATTCAAGAGAATCCCGTTCCGTTTTTCGAATCGGGCGAAGCTGACGTCGAGAAGCTCATCGCGTCGATTCGTGCGATCGATCGCGATGCGCGGTTGCACAACGTGCTCGAGTATGGCTGCGGTCCCGGTCGCCTGATTCCTGCGTTTCTGCGACGGGGGCTTGCGGTGACGGCGGTCGATCTCTCGCCGCGCATGCTCACACTTGCTGCGAAAAACACCGATGCGTCTGTTGTGTTCGTAGAGCAGGATGAGTTTCATGAGGATGAGAGCTCGCGCTTTGATCTCGTGAATGTTGCGCGAGTGATGCAGCACATTCCTGCGGCGGATGCGGAGGCGCGCGTGCATTTGCTCGCGCGGCGCGTGCGGCGTGGTGGGTATCTCTATCTCGATTTTCCGTTCCGCTCGACGCGCTCCACGCTGTCGCGCGTTGCGCTCTCGCTGCGTGCGCAGATTCCGGCGCTGAATTCGTTGGCAAACACGGCGAAGCAGCGGCCGCGCAACACGCCGGTGTCGCCGGTGCACGTGCATTCGCTGGATACGATCGTCGCGGCGTTGCAGGACAGCGCGATGGAGATCGTCGACATCACGATCACATCCGAGAACGAGCTGACCATGGCGAGCATCCTCGCTCGTGCAGTCGGCGTGAAGTCTGTTGCTCAGGGTGAAGTCGCAGCGCCCCTTGAAGTCATGGCGCTTCCTGCGGATTACATCTCACCCGCCGATCTCATTCGCACGATCACGCTCGAAGATCTCAGCGTGCGCGCCGAACAGTATTTCGCGCGGATGGATTCGTTCGATGCGCAACTGGCCAAGCCATTCGCCAGCCCCACCGAATCACCGGTCATGCTCATCTCCCTCGGCGCCATACTGCACGGAATGCGACTCGCGCCCGGAATGACCGTGCTCGATTTCGGCGGCGGCACGGGATGGCTTTCCCGAGCGCTGCTGCAGATGGGCTGCAGGCCGATCCTCAGCGACGTCTCATCCACCGCTCTAAGAATCGCACGTGAATCAATCGCGTCCGACGACGCGCAATACCTGCTCTTCAACGGAACGACGATCGACCTCCCCGACGCGAGCATCGATCGCGTCGTCTGTTTTGATTCGTTCCATCACATCCCGAATCCCGACGCGATCCTCCGCGAGTTCGCCCGCGTGCTCAAACCCGGCGGACTCGCTGCCTTCTCCGAGCCCGGCCCCGAACACTCGCGCTCCGCCCAATCGCAGTTCGAAATGCGCGTGCACGGCGTGCTCGAAAACGACGTCGACGTGAACCGCATCTTCGCCGTCGCCAAAGACTCCGGCTTCGACGACTTCCGCCTCGCCATCTTCGACGGCACGCCTGTCTACGTGCCGCTCGATGAGTTCGAAGACGCGATGAGAGAAGGCGCGGCGCTGCGCCGCGCCGCGCGTCACATGCGCGACTTCACCGCGAACGTGCGCACGTTCGTGATGCACAAACGTGGCGAAGAGACTCTGGATAGCCGCACGACTCGCGGTTTGTTGTCCCGCGTGTCCGTCTCGCTTCCTGCGACGTTCTCCGCCGGTGCGGAAATCCCCTTCACTGCCACCGTCGAAAACATCGGCACCTCGCTGTGGCTACCGTCTGCCGTGTCCGTGGGCGGCGTCTCACTCGGCGCGCATCTGTATTGGAACGAGCAACTCCTGAACTTCGACTTCGCGTGGCTCCCGCTGCTCTCCGAGCCGCTCGCGCCGGGCGCGCAGGTGACCGTCTCGCGCTCGCTTCCGGCTCTGTCGGAAGGCCACTATGCGATCGAGTTCGATTGCGTAGCGAACCACGTGACGTGGTTCGCGCAGGCGGGATCGACGCCGACTCGGCGATCGCTCGACGTCACGACGTAGAGCTCAACAATCGAATCCGGATTCGGTCGTCATGGACGATCCACAATTCATTGCGAATCTCGCGCTGATGCAGCGCCTCCACAAGACGGGCAGCCACTTGCAGGACGCGGTACTTATCCTGGCTTCTGAGTCGGAAAACGATGATTCCGGGATGGCCGGCGGGTGGATAGACCTTGATATTCGAGAAGCCGCGATCGAACGTAATGAGAATTCGTTCTTCTGCTTCGCACACCGTCGCGACGCGCGGATCGTTAGCGCCACCAAGTCCCTGCTCTACGACGCTTGATGAATCCCAACCGCTGTCGCGAAGGAGTTGCGCCAGCTCATCCGGCAGGTTCTCGTCGATCTTGAACTTCATGCCCGTGCTTCACACCGGCAGGGCGAAGACTTCCTCGCGCGCCAGATCGGCAGCGTACGCAATACAGGCATGAACGTCTTCAAGGCTCAGTCGCGGATAGCTGCGCACGATCTCAGCAGCAGGAACGCCGGCGGCGAGATTGTCGAGCACGACCGAGACCGGGATCCGTGTTCCGGCAACGCAGGCCTGACCATGGCATACGTTGGGATCGACGCTGATGTGTGCTTTCCAGTCCATGGCCGGTTACCTATTCTACGGCCTTCCTACTTCACAACAATCCGCACTTCATCCCGCCGCCCACTCGCATCCACCGCAGTGATCGTGTGATGGCCGGGAACCAGCGACCATTCCGATCCTGCGATCCTTCGATTGTTCACCCGCCACTCCACACGTGACGCCGCATCCGCGCGCAAGCGCACGGTCTGGTATTGCATGCGCAGGGTCGGGTCGATCAGGTACGTGGCGCCGTCGGGGGGGTTCGCGATGCGGAACGCATCGCGGTGGGCGGTGCGGGCGAGTTGAGGAGCCGCGGGCGAGTTTTTGCGAGCCCAGACGCGGTATTCGGCGGGCCAGTCGATGACGCCGTCGTGGTGCCAGGCGCAGAAGCGCGGCGGCTCATTCGTCGCGAGCCATTCTTTGGCGATAGCGGGGCAATACGTTGATGGGCGGGCACCGGAGAGAACGCAGATGTCGATCGATTCGACGTCGGCGGGCGGGGCGACGATTGGAGCGCTGTCGCCGATCGGCAGCGAGCCGCGCGCACGTTTCATCGCCGCGAGCATCACGGCGTTGAAGATCGGCGCGGCGCCGGTCACGCCGCTCGAACCGTGCAACGGGCGGCGATCGAAATTGCCGACCCACACTCCGACGGTCACATCGCGCGTGTAGCCAACGGTCCAGTTATCGCGATAGGCCTGCGACGTTCCGGTCTTTACGGCGACAGGAAACGGGAAGTCGAGACTGCCGCCGCTGCCAAATGCATATTCACGCGCGCCCGCGTCAGTGAGGATGTCGGTGATCCAGAACGCAGTGCGTCGCGAGACGAGGCCATCGCCGCCGCGCGCGAATTTCGCGTACGCGCTCACGAGCTGTTCGAGCGTGACTTCGGCATCGCCGAGCGTGAGTCCGAGTCCGTAGTAATCCGCCGTGCGATCGAGGCCGGTGAAGCCAACGTTTCGCAACAGGCGAAGCAGCGACTCCGATCCGAGCTTCGACAGCATCGCCACCGCGGGTACGTTCTGCGATCCCGCGAGCGCGGATCGCACGCGCAGCGGTCCGCGATAGCGGTTGTCATAGTTACGCGGCGTGTAGACGATGCCGTCTTCCGCGGTCGGAAAATGCGACGGCACATCCGCGAGCACCGTCGCCGGCGACTGTCCGCTTTCGAACGCGAGCGCGTACGTGAACGGCTTCAGCGTCGAACCGGGCTGACGCGGCGAACTGACGCCGTCGATCGCGCCGCCAAAGCGGTCGCTGAAGTAGTCGCCCGAGCCTTCCCACGCCAGCCACTCGCCGGTCGCATTGTCGAGCACCGCAACGGCCACGCTGTGCGCGCCGTGACGAAGCAGCGTTTCGCGATGCGCGGTGATGATGCCGAGGACGTCGCGTTGGAGACGCGCGTCGAGGGAGGTTTTGATCGTGCCGGTGCGCGTCGAATTGCGCGCGAGCACACGCTCGACGTAGTGCATGGCCAGCACCGGCTGCGCGTCGCGCGTGAAGTGAAGACGCTCCGCACGCGCCTGTTTCAGCTCTTCGGCAGACAGCTTCATCGACGCGAGAATGTGCAGCTGACGCGCACGCGCAGCATCGGGATTCCGCAGAGGATTGAACGCGCTCGGACGCTGCGGCAGCGACGCGAGAAACGCCGCCTGCGCATGCGTGAGCTGTTCCGGCGCGCAACCAAAGTACGCGCGACTCGCACGCGCGACACCGTCGATACGGTTTCCGTAGGGCGCACGGTTCAGGTACATCGCCAGAATTTCCTGCTTCGTGAAGCGATGCTCCAGACGCAGCGCGAGCACGGCTTCGCGCGCCTTTTGGCGCAATCCGCGATTCGTCGAACGCAACAGAATCTTTGCGACCTGCTGGGTGATCGTGGAGCCACCTTCGACGACGCGCATCGCGCGAACGTTGTGCAGCATCGCGCGCGTGATCGAGATCGGATCGACGCCAACGTGCGAGAAAAAGCGTCGGTCTTCCGCGATCAGAGTCGCTTCGACGACGCGCGGCGGCAGATGAGCAGAAGACAACGGCTCCGCGCGAGTGCCCGTAGAGCCGAGAGACTCGTAGAGAGTTTCGCCGTTACGGTCGAGCACCGTCAGGGACGGCTGTCCCTCGAGAAGCGACGGATCGATGGGAGCGCATCGGAGCCATGCACCCACACCCACTGCGGCAAGAACAACGCCGCCCATCCAGCCGGCAAGTCGCCGGCGCTCCGGGAACCATTTCATCTCTTGACCTCGATCACGCTCGTCGACGTCCTGCCGAACACCTCCGGCTCGTACATCTCCTCGGCATGCGTCGGCGCCGCGATGAATGTACCGGCCGTCGTCGCGCGCACGAGGTACGTGAACACGTGCTCGCCTTCGCCGAGTCGCGTGGCGAAAACGTTCACGCGATCGTCGTGACGCTCGACGTGATCGAACCCGCCGCGCAGCCACCACGCCCACGAGCTCGACATGTCATTGTTCTGCTGCGCCTCGACCAGCGCCGTCGCCGTCGTCGCAAACCACGCCTCGACCGGCTCCGTGCCCGCGGGAATCGGATCGGTGATCGCGACGTAACGCCGC
>DASYLL010000012.1:0-68849 GCA_036009605.1 Thermoanaerobaculia bacterium
TGTACCGCGAGGGGTTCCCGCAATCCCTCGACGGAGCTCCTTTCCTGATGCCGAGCGACGACTCCGCGCTGTCGCAATCCCTCGAGGCGTGGTTTCAAAAACAGAGAATCCGCCCGCGCGTCGTGGGAACGTTTGAAGACAGCGCATTGCTCGATGCATTCGGGCAGGCCGGAGCTGGTTTGTTCGCAATGCCTTCCGCAATCGAGGCCGAACTGCGCCGGCAATATCAGGTGGAGAACCTGGGAATCCTCCCGACGGTCCGGCAACGCTTCTACGCAATTACGGTCGAGAGAAAAATCCGCAATCCCTACGTCATCGCCATCTCTGAGCGGGCCCGAACGCTCTTCGCCTGATTTCTTGCGCGCCGGCATCCATCGGATGGAGCCTATGGTTCCGTGGGCAAGAATGTATTAGTCATTTGGCGCGACTGAAGCGATATTCCATGGCTCTCTATGGACGATCCGCGTGTAATGACCATTCCCTGTCAGGCGATTGGCTCGACTGGCACGAATGCCTGACGCTCTGACTGCAGAGAGCCGCAAGCGGCACCGTGCGAAGGATGAGTCGGATACGCGATATCGCGGCCTGCTCGAAGCGGCGCCGGATGCGATGGTGGTCGTGGATGAAGCCGGCGCAATCGTCGTGCTCAACGTTCAAACGGAGAAGCAATTCGGGTATCACCGCGATGAGCTCCTCGGGCAGCCGGTCAAGAACATCATTCCGGAGGGGTTTGCAGAACGGCTGATCGCCGACGGGACCCGTACCGCCGCCGAGGCATTGGCGCAGCAGATCGGGACCGGAATCGAATTGATCGGCCTGCGCAAAGACGGGACCGAATTTCCGATCGAGATCATGCTCAGCCCGCTGCTGAGCGACGACGGAATCCTCGTCACGGCCGCCATCCGCGACATCACCGTGCGGCGCAATGCGGAGACGCATCTCGCGCAGATGGAGAGCCGTTATCGCGGACTGATGGAAGCCGCGCCGGATGCAATGGTGGTGGTCGATGCGCTGGGTGCGATCGTTCTCTTGAACGTTCGGGCCGAGCAGCAGTTCGGCTACAAACGCGACGAGCTCCTCGGGCAGCCCGTGAAGAATCTGATTCCCGAGGGATTTGCCGAACGACTCATCGCGGACGGCACTCGCAGCGCGGCCGACGCACTCGCGCAACGAATCGGCATGGGCATCGAGTTGATCGGGAGGCGGAAGGACCGCACCGAGTTCCCGATCGAGATCATGCTCAGCCCACTGCAGAGCGCCGAAGGCATTCTGGTCACGGCCGCGATCCGCGACATCAGCATGCGCAAGAAAGCGGAACGGTATCTCCTGCAGATGGAGGGTCGCTACCGCGGGCTGCTGGAAGCGGCGCCGGACGCGATGGTCGTCGTCGATGCCGCAGGCGAGATCGTTCTGTTGAATGCCCAGGCCGAGAAGCAGTTCGGCTATCGCCGCGACGAGCTCCTCGGGCAACCCGTGAAGAACATCATTCCCCGCGGATTCGCGGAACGGCTGATCGCCGACGGGACGCGCAGCGCCGCCGAGGCACTGGCGCAACAGATCGGAACCGGCATCGAGCTGATCGGACGCCGCAACGACGGGAGCGAGTTTCCGATCGAGATCATGCTCAGCCCACTCGCCGGTGCCGAAGGAATTCTGGTCACGGCGGCCATCCGCAACATCAGCGTGCGCAAAGCCGCCGAGCAACATCTGGCGCAGATGGAAGGCCGCTACCGCGGGCTTCTCGAAGCTGCGCCGGATGCGATGGTCGTGGTCGATGCCGCAGGCGAGATCGTCATTCTGAACGTGCAGGCGGAGGAACAGTTCGGCTATCACCGCGATGAGCTCGTGGGGCGGCAGGTCAAGAGCATCATCCCGGAAGGATTCGCGGAACGTCTGATCGCGGACGGCACGCGAAGCGCCGCCGAGGCGCTGGCGCAGCAGATCGGAACCGGCATCGAGCTCTCCGGCCTGCGGAAGGACGGCAGCAGGTTTCCGATCGAGATCATGCTCAGTCCTCTGGAGAGTGCCGACGGCATTCTGGTCACGGCGGCCATCCGCAACATCAGCGTGCGCAAAGCCGCCGAGGCGCATCTGGGGCAGATGGAAGGGCGCTATCGCGGCCTGCTCGAAGCCGCACCCGATGCGATGGTCGTGGTCAATCCCGAGGGAGAGATCGTCATCCTGAATGTGCGGGCCGAGGAACAGTTCGGCTATCACCGCCATGAGCTTCTGGGGCAACCGGTCACGAACCTCATTCCGGAAGGATTCGCCGAGCGACTGATCGCGGACGGCACGCGCAGCGCGGCCGAGGCGCTGGCGCAACAGATCGGAACGGGCATCGAGCTGTCGGGGCTGCGGAAGGACGGCAGCAGGTTCCCGATCGAGATCATGCTCAGTCCTCTGGAGAGTGCCGACGGCATTCTGGTCACGGCGGCGGTACGCGACATCACCGTGCGCAAGGCCGCCGAATCGCATCTCGCGAACAAGGTGGATGAGCTCAACCGCTCCAACGAAGAACTGGGGCAGTTCGCATACATCGCCTCGCATGACTTGCAGGAGCCGCTGCGGATGGTCGCCAGCTATACGCAGTTGCTCTCCCGTCGCTACAAGGGAAAACTCGATTCCGACGCCGACGAGTTCATCGCCTTCGCGGTGGACGGCGCCAATCGGATGCAGCGGCTGATCCAGGATCTCCTCGCCTACTCGCGCATCGGAACCAAAGGCGCGGGGATGATCGCGGTCTCCAGCGAAGAGGCGCTGATGCAGGCGCTTCTCAACCTGCGCAGCGCAATCGCGGACGAAGGAGCGGTGGTGACGCACGACGCGTTGCCGATCGTGCTCGCGGACGAGACGCAGTTGATCCAGGTTTTTCAGAATCTCGTCGGCAATGCAATCAAGTACCAGAGTCCGGGCGTTCCTGCGGTCCACGTTTCGGCGCAACAGGACGGCCGGGAACGATGGACGTTTTCCGTCAGGGACAACGGGCTGGGAATCGACGCGAAGTACTTCGACAAAATCTTCGGAATGTTCCAGCGACTGCACAAGCGCGAAGAGTTCGCCGGCACGGGAATCGGTCTCGCCCTCTGCAAGAAAATCGTGGAACGCCATGGCGGCAGCATTTCCGTCGAATCAGACCCCGGTCTCGGTTCGACGTTTCGTTTCGATCTTTCAGGAAGTGATGGTCAGGCATGGCAATGAACCGGACAGGTTTTATTGAAGTTCTGTTAGTGGAAGACAGCCCCGGTGACGTGCGGCTGACGCGGGAAGCCTTCCGCGATGCCAACGAGGCGATTCGCCTGCACGTGGCGTCGGACGGTGTGGAGGCGATGTTGTTTCTGCGGCGCGAAGGCATCCACGCCGACGCTCCCCGCCCCGACCTGATCCTGCTGGATCTGAATCTGCCCAGGATGGATGGACGCGAAGTGCTGGCGCTCATCAAGGAAAACGAAAGCCTCAGGACGATTCCGACGGTCATCCTGACCACGTCCGACGCCGAAGCGGACATCGTGAAGAGCTATGAGCTCCAGGCGAACTGCTACCTCAGCAAGCCGGTACAGCTGGATGCTTTCGAGGCGCTGGTGGTGAGCATCAATGACTTCTGGTTGACCAAAGTGAAGTTGCCAACACAGAAGCAGGACGGATGACCGCAGGATCGATCGCGCAGGTTCTCGTGAAACAGAAGGTGGACGTGATGAGCATGAAAATTCTGCTGATCGAGGACAACTCGGGGGACACACGCCTCGTGCACGAGATGCTGAAGAGCCAGAAATCCTTCAGCCTGTCCCACGTGTCCACCATGCAGGAAGCCGAGACGTTTCTCGCCGGCCACGAGGTCGATCTGGTTCTGCTCGACCAGGGGCTTCCCGACGTCCAGGGATCGGAGTCCATCCGGCGTGTGAATGCCGCCGCGCCGCGCAAACCGATCGTCATGATCACCGGCCGCGACGACGAGCTCATGGCGCTGCAGGCGCTGCACGAAGGAGCGCAGGACTACCTCGTCAAGGGTCACTTCGAAGGACACTCTCTTCTGCGCGCCATGCGCTACGCCATCGAGCGCAGCAGGAGCGACGAGGAGCTGTCCATGGAGCGGCAGCGGAGTCAAGAGGGCTGGGTCCGGCTCGCCGCCATCCACGAAGCCACTCCCGACCTCGTGAGCATCAGCGATCCCGACGGACGCATGGTCTACCTCAACCCCGGCGGCCGGAAGATGCTCGGCGTGACCGAGGACGACGACATCCTGAAGTACAGGATCGCTGACTTCCTGAGGGATGCGGAGAATCACACGCTGATCGTCGACGGGCTCCCCGGCGCCGAGCGCGACGGAACGTGGCGCGGCGTTTCCGAACTGGTCACGCTCGATGGCAGGTCGGTGGAGATTTCCCAGATCATCCTGGCTCACAAGCAATCGGATGGCTCGGTGGAGTTCTTCTCCACGATCGGCCGCGACGTGACGGACCACAACCGCGCGAACGCCGCGCTGCTGAAGAGCGAAGCCCGATTGCGCCGCCTGCTCGACTCCAACATCATCGGCGTGGTGTTCTGGGATGAGCACGGCGACATCCTCAGCGCCAACGGTCTGTTCCTGAAAATGACCGGCTACAGCCTCAAGGAGATCGTGTCGCTCCGATGGGTCGATCTCACGCCGGCGGAATACGTTTCAGCCGACGGAACGGCCCGCGCGGAGATGCTGGCCACCGGCACCTGTCTGCCTTTCGAGCAGGGGCTCATCTGCAAAGACGGAAGCCACATCACGGTCCTCGTCAGCTCCGCATTGCTGGAAGAGACGGTGGGACTCGGCAGCTCCTTCGTCATGGACATCACTTCGCGCAAAGCGGCCGAGGCGCGGGTGCTCCTGCAGAGCGCGGCCCTGAACGCCGCGGCCAATGCCATCGTGATCCTGGACCGCGACTTCCGCATCGTCTGGATCAACGCCAGCTACACGCTCCTGTCCGGATTCAGCGAAGAAGAAGCGATCGGCCGCCAGCCGCGCGATCTGTTCGAACCCTCAATGCGCGATACGAAGTACTTCGATGATCTCGAGGCCACGCTTCATTCGGGAGAGGTCTGGAGCGGCGAGACGATCAAGAGTCGCAAGGATGGATCGCTCTATCCCGAAGCGCAGACCATCACGCCGCTGCGCGACGAGCAGGGCGAGATCACTCACTTCATCTCCATCAAGTCGGATCTCACGGAACGGAAAAGGATCGAAGCGCAGCTTCGGCAGGCTCACAAGATGGAGGCCGTGGGACAGCTCGCGGCCGGAGTCGCCCATGAGTTCAACAATCTGCTCCAGGGGCTCATGTCGATGGCCACGCTCACTCGGTTGCGCGCTGCCACTCCGGAGGCCGCCAGCATCGGGGCGGACATGGAGGCTCAGATTCGGCGTGGAGCCGGGCTCACGCAACAACTCCTGCTCTTTTCGCGCAGCCAGGAGATCGACAAGGTGGACCTCGATCTCGAGGACCAGATTCAGAAGGCCGGCATGCTGGTCAGCCGCCTCATTCCGGAGAACATCGTCGTGCTCGTGGAGACCACGGGGCGGCGGATCTCCACCAGGGGAGACGAAGGACAGATCCAGCAGGTGCTGCTGAACCTGGCCATCAATGCCAGAGACGCCATGCCCGCCGGCGGAACGTTGACGCTGCGCGCGGGCTCGCTCGGCGACGAGGTCTTCCTCGAAGTCGTCGATACCGGCGAAGGCATCGACGAGCGGACACGAGCCCACCTGTTCGAACCGTTCTTCACCACGAAGGAGACAGGCAGAGGTACAGGCCTCGGGCTGGCAGTCGTGCAGGGCATCGTCACGAACCACGAAGGACGAATCGAAGTGAACAGCCGTCCGGGCGAAGGATGCCGCTTCCGCGTCATCCTTCAGGCGACGCCGTTCGCCATCGCCAGTCCTCCCCCGCTCCCCGTTCAGGCGGAGCCCTCTTCAGGCACAGGCCATGTGCTTCTGGTCGAGGACGAAGAGACTGTCCGCGAGGGAATCACCGAACTGCTGAAGGTGATGGGGTATGAAGTCACCGCCGTCGGCAGCGGCGAAGAAGCCCTGGCCGTTTCGTTCGAGCCCGCTCCCGATTTCCTGCTCTGCGACATCACGTTGCCGGGAATGGGCGGAGCGGATCTCGGCAACCTCCTCGGCGCGCGCTGGCCGGGCCTGAAGATCGTGTTGATGTCGGGCTACTTCTCGGACGAGTCCCGCCTCAACGCAGACGGACGCGGCTGGTACTTTCTGCAGAAGCCGTTCGAGATGGACCACCTCGCCAGCGGTCTCCGGGCAGTCTGAAGCCGCGCTTCACTCCGAGACGACCATCTGCCCGCGGCCGCACCCTCGGGACGCAGCGTCAAGTTCGCACCGTGTCGTTCGCGTTGACGAAGCCGACATTCGTGCGCGACGTTGCGTCATGCGCGAGATGCAACAACACACCGCGCTGCAGCGCCGCGACGCCGCACGCGAACACGATCACCAACGCAAAACGTTTCACTTCTTCGCGTCCGCTTCGGGAACCACCGGCGTCGCGTCCTCGAGCGTGATCGTCACGACCTGCGATTCGCCGAACGTGCGATTGCCGAGGCGCAGAACCCCTTCGACCGTCGGCCGACGCGGGATGGGCGGCAGCACGATGTCCTTCTTCCAGATCACGGCGACGGAATCGAACGGCAGGTCGTGCTCTTCGACGCCGTGCGGATCCTCATGCTCGAAACGCGTGAGAAAGAGGCCGTTCTCGATACGTGGATGATCGACCGCATAGCCGCGCAGCCGCACGCGTTTGCCGTCGAGACTCTTCATCTCGTCTGTGAACGTCAGGCCTTCCGCACGGATCGATGCATAGAACTTCTCGAAGCTGACGACAGGAGCCAGAAGCAAAGCGATAGCGAGGACGAATGTGCTCATGAGTGTCTCCGGAAACGAATGACGGAGACCCTTGCGAGCCTCCGTCATTGCGCGTCATCAGTAGAGCGTCGGCACCGCATACTGCCCGGTGATCGCATTGACGATGTAGAAGAACGCCTCGGTATTGTCCGAAACGCGCGAGAACTGCGACGCGCCCGGGCCATACGCGGAGATGGGAATGTCGGACAGCGTGTGCACGGCGGACGTCTGTCCTTCCGCGCCCTTCTCGCCGTTCTCGATCACGCCGGCGATCATGATGCCGGTGGTCTTGTCGGGATCACCCGGGTTCGCAACCGCGATGTTGCCGACCTTCGAGCTCGGAGCCTTCGGCTGCCAGTTCGCTTTCCAGTCTTCGAAGCGGTCGCTGTTCGCGCCGAAGTTGATGATGAGCTTGCGGTCCGGATCCGGGTTGTCGGGGTATCCATCGTTGTTCGCGTCGACGTAGTTCGTGAAGTTCAACGTGGCCGGATCGTTGCGCGGCGCGCTGTAGTTGTACGTCTTCACGTAATCGCGCGCCGACTCCTTGTACAGCGGATTGCCGACGCCGGGCAGCGTCACGCCCGCGCACTCGTGATCGGCGCTGACGATGATCAGCGTGTCGTTGTTCGGGTCGCTGTCGGTGTTGGTCAGCAGCGCGAAATCGAGCGCGACCTGCACGGCATGATCGAGCTGGATGACGTCATAGATCGAGCGCTCCGCGTCCATCGCGTGCGCCTGCTTGTCGATGTGCGCGCCTTCGACCATGAGAAAGAAACCGTTCGGATACTGCTTCAGCACGTCGATCGCTTTCTTCGTCATCTCGGCGAGGAACGGCTGATCGGGAAACGCGGACGTGATGGCCGGATCGCCGAGTCCGAGCTTGTCGAAAGCGACGTTCATGTTGTCGAGATTGAAGAGGCCGAGGAGCTTCCTGTTGGGAGCTGCGCCGTAAGCGTTGAGCTGCGTGCGCGTTTCGAGGAAGTCGAAGCCGGCGGACTTGAAGTCGTTGACGACGTTGCGCTCGTCGGTGCGGCGCGAGCCGGTCTGGCTCTTCGGGATGAAGTGATACGCGCCGCCGCCCAGCAACACTTTCAGGCCGGTCTTGTCGGCTTCGTCGATGAACTGCGAGGCGATCATCGTGCCGTTGCCGCGGTTCTGCGTGTGCGCGATCATCGCGGCCGGCGTGGCGTCGGTGATGAACGCGTCGGACACGACACCCGTGACCATGCCGAGCGAGCGATGCGCCCATTCCGGCAGGTTTTCGATGCGCGGGTTGTCGTCTTCGGCGGCCGTGTTGTCGGGGAAGACGCCTTCCATGCCGTTGTTCGTCTTGTTGCCGGTCGAGTAGTTGTGCGCGCCGGGCGCGGAGTCGGTGATGAGCGAGTCCATCGACGACGTCATGAGCAGGCCGTTGAACGGCAGGCGATCCATCGCCATCGTGCCGTTGGCCTTGCCCTGCGTGTAGCCCTTGGAGAGAACGCGTCCCGCGGTGCGATGCGCGACGCCCATGCCGTCGCCGATGAGCAGGATCACGTTCTTCGCGCGCCGCTGCACCGGATCGACGGCATCGATACGAACGCGATGAAACGCCGGAACCGTGCCGCCGAGATGCAACTGCGCATCGTTGCTCTCCCCTTCGACGGAGAAACGCGGCTGCTGCGCCATCAGCTCTTCGACAGGGTTCACCTGCTTCGCGAGACCGATCGCCTCTGCATTCTGCCAGGTGCGCACGTTGATGTTCGAGACCGCCGAAGCGACCGACGATGAGGAGCCCTGCAGCGCCACGTTCGCGCCAATGTTGCGGGCGCCGGGGATGCCGAGGTACATCGAGCGGAACGTCCAGCTCTTTGCGTTGCCGGAGCCGGTGACGGTTGCGAGCGAGGTGATGTCGCGGCCATCGAGCGTCACGCGCAGATCGCCGAGCGCGGTGCCTTCCGGCGCCGTCGCTTCGATGCGAACGTCGAACTTCTGGAACTGGAGAAACTGCGCCTGATTCGGCGGCATGATCCGCACGCGAACCGCGGACTGCGCTGTGAGTGTGACGGGACTGAAGAGAGCGAAAGCGAACAGCAGCAACGGGATCTTTTTCGTCATCGTGTACCTGCCTTTTTTGCGTGTCGTGTCGAGACGACGCACGATGCATCGCACGATGGAAGGGGCAGTTCACGGCGAGGTGAAATCGAAGCCAAGGTGAGACGTCGAATGTGCGGACGCAGCAGCGCTGCGGATGGGGCGTGATTCCCGTGTAAAGAAGGGTTCCGTTCCTTCTCGCGGCCGCTGGTCCTCCCCTGCCTGCGCCCGCCGCGGGTCTACACTGTCGCGGTGAAGCGCGCGCTGTTCCATTGCGCCCTGTTGATCATCGCGCGTACGTCGCTCGCGCTCGACCCTTCCCACAACATTTCGCAGTACGGCCACACCGCCTGGCGGGTTCGTGATGGTCATTTTCCCGCCGCCGTCACTTCGATCGCGCAGACGGGCGACGGCTATCTGTGGGTCGGAACCGATGGCGGCTTGTTGCGTTACGACGGAGTTCGGTTCGAGCTGTGGGTTCCCCCCGGAGCGATGGAGTCTCCGAGTCGCGTCGTCGCGCTCCTCGGCGCGAGCGATGGCAGTCTCTGGATCGGCACGAACAGTGGCCTGGCGCAATGGAATCGAGGCCGCTACACCGTGCATGCAACGGCCGGCCGCTTCGGGTCGCTTCTCGAGGACCGCAGTGGAACCGTCTGGGCCGGGCGTACGCGTGGACGCGGGTTGCCTCCGCTCTGCCGTGTCGAGCAAGGCCAGTTGCGATGCTTCGCGGCACCCGGAAACCCGTCACTGGGATTCATCAGCGCGCTTCATGAAGATCGCGATGGAGAACTGTGGATGGGCGGCGCCGGAGGAATCTGCCGGTGGCGTAGAGGGAATCCGGAATGCTTCCCGATCCCCGAGCTCCTCACACGCATGAACAAGACCGGAGTGTTCCGCATCGGCCACGACGCGGAAGGCGTGCTCTGGGTCGACTCGGCCAACTTCGGCGCACAGCGACTCCTCGGAGGAAAGTGGTCGAAGGGTGAGATCGCGCCGGTCTTCGCGCTGACACTCGATCGGGCCGGCAGTTTCTGGATCGGGACGCAGGAAGAGGGACTCATCCGCCGTATCAGCGCCCGCGTCGAACGATTCACGGAAGCGGACGGCCTGTCCGGGGATTCCGTTGTCAACGTGCTCGAAGATCGCGAAGGAAACGTCTGGGTCGCCACTACGAGCGGTCTCGACCGATTCCGCGATGTGAAGGTCGCCACCGTGACGACGCGGGAAGGCCTGCCGTTTCGGCATGTTGGCGCGGTGACGAGCTCGTCGAAGGGCGGAGTGTGGCTGGCGAACCATCGGACGTTGGTTCGCATGATGGACGCCCGCTCGTTACCCGCGGTCGTACGGCCGCCCGGCGCGGAGACGGCCAGTCTGTTCGAAGACTCGCGAGGCCGGCTCTGGGTGGGTGTCGACGAAGGCCTCGCGTCGTTCGTGGATGGTCGCTTCTCGATCATCACTCTTCCGGATGGCTCGAGAACCGGAGTGGTTCTCTCGATGGCGGAAGATCGCGATAGCGATCTGTGGCTCACGACCACGCACGCGACGTATCTGTTGCTGCGCATCCGCGACGGCCGGGTGATCGAGACCGTTCCTCGCGATGCGATCGGAGTTCCCTCCGTGCTGCTCGCAGCGCATGCGGAGAGCGGTGTCTGGCTCGGCGCGCGCGACGGACGGTTGCTTCTGTACCGATCCGGTCGAGTCGTGTCACGCCTGAGAAGTCCCGGCGATGTCGAGCTCCGCGACCTCTTCGTCAACGGCCGCGGAACGTGGGCGGTTACCAACCGCGGGCTGCTGCTCTACCGTGAAGATCACGTACACGCTTTCGGCATACGCAGCGGGCTCGCCTGTCAGGACCTCGACGCGGCTGTGGAAGCTGGTGACGGCGCGATCTGGCTCAAAGGCTCGTGCGGTCTCATGAGGGTTGGCCCGCGCGAGCTGGACACATGGGCCGCGGATCCCACGCGACGCGTGGCGGTACGCACCCTCGACGCCTTCGATGGCGTGCAGGCCGGAGTGACTCCGTTCGCACCCCGTGCTGCGAGGTCGAATGACGGCCTCCTCTGGTTCGCGATCGATGCCGGAGGTCTGCAGGTTCTCGATCCATCACGACTCGACCGACGCTCCGATCCGCCGCCGGTGCAGATCCTGCGCGTCGTTGCGGATCGCAAAAGCTATGACATTCAGCGCGAGCTGCGGCTCCCGGCGCTCACGCGCGATCTCGAGATTCACTACACGGCGTTGAGTCTCTCGATCCCGGAGAAAGTGCGCTTTCGCTGTCGGCTGGAAGGAGCGCATTCGGACTGGCGCGACGTCGGCACGCGGCGTGAGGCGTATTACGGCGACCTCGGACACGGAACGTACAGTTTCCGCGTCATCGCCTCCAATCACGGTGGAGCATGGAACGAGACGGGCGCCTCGATGGTAATTGTCATCCCTCCGGCGTTTCATCAGACCCGAACGTTTCTTCTGATTTGCATCGTCTCGGCCCTGACCCTGGTGATCCTGCTCCTGCGCTGGCGGATCCTCGTCATGCGCCGGCGCATGCAGCACGATTTTGAGGAAAGGCTCGACGAGCGGACGAAGATCGCGCGCGAGCTTCACGACCGCCTTCTTCAGGGTCTGGTCAGTACGTCGCTGCAACTCCACGTCGCACTGGAGGAATTGCCCCCGAAAGTCGAAGGGCGCGGACGCCTCGAACGGGTTCAGGACCTGATGGGTCGTGTCGTGGACGAAGGACGGCGCGTGCTCGAAGGTCTGCGCTCGGAGATCGCCGAGGATGATCTGGCGAACGCACTGTCGCATGTGAGCGCGGAGATCGGCCTGTCGCAGTCGCAGGTGCCGATCGTCGTCACAGGCGCGGTCAGGCCGCTGCGGCTGGACATTCGCGACGAGATCTATCAGGTGGCGCGCGAGGCACTCGTGAATGCCTTCCAGCACGCGCAGGCGGAGCGCATCGACGTGCGGCTCAACTACGGGTCGCGGGCCCTCAGGGTCGATGTTCGCGACGACGGCATCGGCATCGACGATGAAGTGCTGCGATCGGGACGCGAAGGCCATTGGGGTCTCTCAGGGATGCGCGAGCGCGCCGCGCAGATTGGCGCGAAACTGACGATTCGGACAACGAGAGCGAACGGCACGGAGGTCGAGATCGTGGTGCCGGCGCCGATCGCCTACGAGGATCATCGCGGCTCGGTCCGGACGCGATTTCTGCTCCGGCGTGTCCCGCGTGAAATCGCGAATCGGTCGAGACTCACAGATGGATGATGCCGCGACGCAGGCCGATGGCGACCGCTTCGGTGCGGTCCCTCGCACCAAGCTTCTCCATCACGTGCCGGACGTGAATCTTCACGGTCATCTCGGTAATGCCGAGGGTCGCGGCGATCTCGCGATTCCGGTTGCCGCTCGCCATGGAAGACAGGACCTCGAGCTCGCGGGCCGTCAGCGCCGCCGCGGCCAGATTTTCGGCGAGATGGGTGGCCACATCGGCAGGGATCCGCGTCAGGCCGCGATGAACGTTGCGGATTGCATCGAGCAACTCGCGCGGAGGCGTGCTCTTGAGCATGTAGCCACGCGCTCCCGCGCGTAACGCGCGCTGAATCTCGACGTCTCCCTGGGATGTCGTGAACATGATCACGCGAGCACCCGAATCCTCCTTGCGAATGGCGATGAGCGCGTCGATGCCACTGATGTCGGGCAGGCGGATGTCCAGCAGAGTGACGTCGGGCCGGTGTTCGCGAAACTGCTGGATTCCTTCGAGCCCGCTCGATGCTTCCGCCACCAGGACCAGGTCTGCCTCTTTGGCGATCAGCGCGGCGATGCCCTCGCGCATCAGCGGATGATCGTCGACGCACAGAATGCGGATGCGGTCTGGCATGCGTGCACACTTTAATGCCGAGACGCCGCTCACTCAGATTCGAGCGGCGTCTCGTGAGAGTGCGAGGTGTGCTTACTTCCGCGCCGTGACCGTTTCTTCCCTGGCGGCCTTCTCGATCAGCGCCGCAACGGGTTTGGGCTGGGAGACGTACACGGCGTGGCTTCCGGCGACTTCTGTGACGGTCGAGCCGGCGCGTTTGGACATGAAGCGTTGCGCGGGCGGCGGAATCATCCGGTCGTCCGTCGCGACGAGATACCAGCTCGGCTTCGTCTTCCACGCCGGCTCCGTGATCGCCCCGCTCAGCGCGTTGACTCCCCACGGCACCTGCGAGTCGGCCATGAACCGCGCCGTGTCCGCGTCCACGTCGGCCGCGAAGGAATCGCGGAACTTCGCCCTGTCCAACTGCAGGAACCCGTCGACCGGCGGCAGAATCGGCGGCACCGGCGCACCGGGCGGCGGATTCTGAATCAGCGTCGAGACCGACTCGCCAGCGTCCGGAGCAAATGCAGCAATGTAGACGAGCCCCTTCACCTTCGGATGGTTGCCAGCCTCCGTGATCACCACGCCGCCGTAGGAGTGGCCGACGAGAAGGACCGGGCCCTCCTGCGCGTCGACGATCCGCAGGGTCGCCGCCACGTCGTCAGCGAGGGACACGGTGGAGTTCTGGACCACGTAGACCTTATGACCGCTCTTTGTGAGGATGTTGTAGACGGGTTGCCATCCCGAGCCGTCCACGAATCCACCGTGAACGAGGACGATGGTCATCATTGCGAGAACCGATAATTGCGTCATGTTTCCTGTCCTTTCATGGACTGCAGTCGCAGTCGTTGGCGCAATGTCGGTTCTCGCGAGGCCGACGCCATCATGAAGAAGAGGAGTCTTTTTCTAACACCAATCGCAGGCACGTTTCTAGTACGAACGAGCTATGCGGTCCGATCAGTAGTAGAACTCTTCCCGCACGATCTTCCCGCCATCGACCGAATACAGCGCCACTTCTTTCATCTTCACGCGCTCCCCGGTCTGCTTCGGCGTGATGTCGAATTCGAAGATCACCGTGAAGCGATCGCCGTTCACCATCGGTCCCTCGGCGCTCCCGGCATGCACTTCGTGATTCTCGAGCCACCACTGACTCTTGCCGCGGATCGCGGCGATGCCGCGCATCTCCGCCGGCATCGTCTCGTCGCCGCGCGCTTCCACGCTCACGATGTCATCGCTGTAGAGCGTGTCGATCGCTTCGAGATTCTTTCCGAGCTGGCAGAGCTCCACGAGTTTCGTTCCGACTTCTTTCGTATCCATTTGTTGCCTCCTGCTGCGGCGCGAACGATACCGCGCCGCCGCGTCACGAAACCGCAAACGCGTGAGCTTCCTCACGCCACCACTCCACGCGCGAACCGACTATGCACAGCACCATGAGCTACACCGACTGGCTTCGACGTCAAACCTCGCGACTGGAGGAGGAGATCCGCGCGCACTCGGTCTTCGATGACGAGACACCGGCCACGCCTGGCCAGCTGAAGGAACTGCGCGCGAAGGTGGTCATCCACACCTACCTCCGGCAGCAGCTCTTGCGTCGCGACACGGTTGTTGCGGTGGCCGCGGAGTACGACACGCAGGAGTTCGTTCTGGTGCGAAAAACATAGCGAACGGTCGTGCGCAAAGCCGCCGAGTCCGTCAAATCCAAGTCACGATACGGCCCAAAGCTTGCGAATCCTCGGGGTGCCCTGTCAGACTGTCGGCAACGTATGGGTAGAAAGTGACGGATTGATGCCTTCGAAAGTATTTGTTGGGAACCTTGATTTCAATACGACGCGCAATGAAGTGCAGGATCTGTTTGCTCAGGTCGGAGAAGTGCGCGACGTATTTCTGCCGATGGATCGCGAGAGCGGCCGTCCGCGCGGCTTCGCGTTCGTGGAGTATGCGAACGATGAAGATGCGGCGACTTCGATCGAACGCTTCAACGGCTTTCAGCTCGGCGGACGCGCACTGCGCGTGAACGCCGCGGAAGACCGTCCGCGCACTGGTGGCGGCGGCGGCCGCGGTGGTGGCGGCGGTGGCTACGGCGGCGGCGGCGGTGGTGGCTACGGTGGTGGCGGTGGCGGCTACGGCGGCGGTGGTTATGGCGGCGGCGGTGGTGGCGGCTACGGCGGTGGTGGCGGCGGCGGAACCGGCGGTGGCGGCGGCGATCGCTACGGCGCGCCGGCGAAGCCGAAAGGCAGCCGACGCAACATCCGCGGCAAAAAGCGCAGCCTGTAGCCGCGGTCTTCGACCGCGTTGTCGGTTGTCAGCCTGAGGGCGTTGTCGGTTGTCAGTTGTCGGTTGTCGGTGAGGGGTCGTTTTCACCGGACAGCGGATGACTGACAACCGCGAAGCCGTGTTCCGTTGTCTGTCCGTGATCGCTTTCACCAGACACCCCGGACAACCGAGAATCGATAACCGATAACCTGACAACCGCGAACTGAGAGCGCAAAGCCCCTCAGTTCGCCCAGTACCCCTGAATGGTTCGCACGTTGGCGTCGCGTCGCTCGACGTCGACCCGGATGTTGCGCCATGCCCCGGCTTTGATGCCCGTCGGTCGCGTGAAGGACAACACGTACTGGCCGCGCATCTCGGCCGCCAGCCGATCGAACATCGCGGGGAACGTCTCTTCAGGCTCGCCGGTGAACATCGTTCCTCCGGTCACTTCCGCGATGTGCATCAGCGCGTGAGGTGGACGCGAGCGCGCGCTCTCCTCGGGCGGCGAAACGACATAGATCGGAACACCAACCGCGCGCGCCAGCCGCTCGCATTCTTTCGCGCTCCCGCTGCTCGTGCCTTCGCGACCATCCGAGAGAACGAGCAGCGCTTTCTTTCCGCTGATCCCCTGGAACTGCTGCAGCGCGAATGTCACGCCATCGAAGATCGACGTGCCGCCCTGCGGGACCATGTCGAACACGAGGCTGCGCAGACGCTGTCCGTCGCTCGTGCGGCCATGCACGATGCGCGCGCCATGATCGAACGAGAGCAGAAACGCGACGTCCTGCGGACGCAACGCGCGCCCGAGAAACTCGGCCGCTGCGCGCATCACGTAGAGCTGTCGTCCGCGCATGCTCGACGAGCTGTCGATGGCGACACCGATCGTCACCGGCTCGTCGTCCGAGGAACGGAGTGTCGGGCTGACGCGCTTGCCTTCGTCCGCGATCTTGAAGTCTTTCGCCTGCAAGCCGCCGACGATCTCGCCTTTGCGACTGGTGACGCTGGCGATGAGCGTGACCGCGCCGACTTCGACCGACTCGCTCACGCCCGATGCGTTGTAGATCCTCGTCGACTCGGCAGTCGTGCCGTCATCGAGCGTTACTACGGCGCGTAGATATCCGAACTCGCCTTCCGCAACGTTGATCTTCGTTCGAAACGGCGGAGCCTTCAGCGTCGCGACCTGCTTGTCGTTCCACTGAAGATCCACGCGCTGAACGGATCGCTCCGGCGGCAGGCTCACGTCGAGCTCGACGTCGGTCGCACCACTGATCCACGTCATCGCCGGGTTCACGATCGACACGAAGAACGCGTCGGCGCGGTCGTTGACCGTGACCATGGCCTCGCCCATCGCCTTCCCTGCCCTATCGAGCGCCACCGCCTTCACGATGCGCGCACGCGGAATGCGTCCGAGGTCGATCGTCACGCGAAACGGCTGCTCGCTCGCGGAGCCGACCTTCGTCTCGTCGAGATAGAAATCGACGCGCGTGATGCCCGCTTTCGCCTGCAGGTAAAAGTCCGCATCGCCGACGATCGTGCGTCGCGCCGGCGGCACGATCCGAATCAGTGCGTCGTCGTTTGTGAGCGGTGCGATTGCAGCTGCGCTCTTCGCGACTGCTGCTGCGCCGCTCTTCGGCGGCAGTGGCTGATCGTCGAGACGCAAAAGCCCGAGACGCGCCTGCGCCAGGGTGACCGATCCGACGGGCGCCAGCGCGTACGCCTTGCGATACGCCGCGACGGCTTTGTTGAGGGAAATGTAGTCCGTCTCGAGGCGCCTCGTCGTCTTGCCATTCAGATCGCGCGCGTAGACCTGCTTCGTGGCCGCAGCCTCGCTCTGACTCGCGATCGCGAGATGCGCATCCGCCGCGACCGCGTCATTCGCGGGACTCTTGAGGACCTGTTCGATCATTCGCCGGCCGCGGTGCTTCTGCGAGATGTCCCAGAGCGCGCATCCGGCAAGCACCTCCGCGAGCTGCGCCGACGCGATGTCGTTCTGCGCGCGAAACGCTTTCGCCGCCTTTTCCAGGCGGTCGGCCGCGTTCTGGCCCTTGTGCACGTTCAGCAGCGCGTTGCCGAGATCGAGCTCGGCGTCCGCGATCTGTCCCGCGAATCGACGCTCGACGGAACGACGAATGAGCGCTCGCTCCGCGCGAAAGCGCAGCAGCTCTTCCACGACATGGTTCCACGTGTGTTTCTGAGGGAGGACGAACAGTTGCTGGCCGGACGCATCGAAGAGCATGCGCAGCGGCGCTCCCGGTTTCTGCGCGAGTTTCTGCAGGAGCGGATCGCGCGACTCCATCGTGTTCGCAGTGACGCGCAACAGCACGAACGAATCAAGCGCATGCACGAAGATCGGATCCGCCGCCGCTTTTTCGAACGCTTCATCGAGATCGCATCGCGAGCAAGCGGAGCGCAGATTGACGAGCAGCATCTTCTGCTGCGCGCGCGCAGCCGCAAGCGCGGACTTCACATCGGAATGCCAATGGAGCGGCTCGGCCGCGAGCGTTGCCTGGGCGCCGAGGAAGAGGATGAGGGTGATTCCGACTACGCGGATCGCGGGCATGGGGACGATTATCAGATACCGGTCACGCGAACCACTTCCTCGAAACTGGTAATTCCTTCGGCGAGCTTGCGCAGCGCGCTTTGCCGCAGCGTGCGCATGCCGCGCTTGACGGCCATTTCCTTGATCTTGATGAAATCCTCGCCGCGGTCGATGAGGTCGCGAATCGAGTTGTCGATCTGGAGGATCTCGAAGATGCCGGTGCGGCCGTAGTAGCCAGTGTTGCGGCAGCGGATGCAGCCCGCTCCTTCTTTGACGATGATGCGCTTCCCCGCCGGTGCCTGCAGGTTAAGCATGCCCGCTTCTTCGATGCTCAGCGGACGATTGCGTTTGCAGTCGTCGCAGATGCGGCGCACGAGACGCTGCGCCATCGCACCGATCAGCGTCGACGAGATCAGGAACGGCTGGATGTCGAGATCGACGAGGCGCGTGATCGACGACGACGCATCGTTCGTGTGCAGCGACGAGAACACGAGATGTCCCGTCAACGCCGCCTGCACCGCGTTCTGCGCGGTCTCCTGATCGCGGATCTCCCCGACCATGATGATGTCGGGATCCTGACGCAGGATCGTTCGCAGCGCGGACGCGAACGTGATCCCGATCTTGTTCTGCACCGACGTCTGATTGAACTCGTCGTGCACCATTTCGATCGGGTCTTCGATCGTCGTGATGTTCACCTCGGGGGACGCGAGGCTCTTGAGCGCCGAATACAACGTCACGGTTTTACCGGACCCGGTAGGACCGGTGACGAGGATGATGCCGTGCGGACGCTTGATCCATTCCGCGAACATCTTCAGCTCGTCCTCGTAGAAGCCGAGGCCTGCGAGCTCGCGGAGCATGACGTCGGGATCGAAGACGCGCATGACGACTTTCTCGCCGAACGCAGTGGGCAGCGTCGAAACGCGCAGCTCGACTTCCTGTCCGTTGTGCTCCGTCTTGATGCGGCCATCCTGCGGACGACGCTTCTCCGCGATGTCCATGCGGCACATCGTCTTGAGGCGCGAGGTGATGGCCAGGTTCACGAGCTTCGGCACGCGCTGGATCTCGTGCAGCACGCCGTCGATGCGAAACCGTATCGCGGCCTCTTCGCGTTTCGGCTCGATGTGAATGTCGGACGCACGCGATTCGTACGCGTGCTGCAGCAGAAAGTCGACGGCGTTGACGATGTGCGCATCGCTGGTCTCGATCTCGGAGCCGGACTTGAGCTTGATGTACTGCTCGAGGTTGCCGAGGTCGATGGCGCCCTTGGAGAGATCGCGCTGCGCTTTTGTGACCGAGGCGCGGAAACCGTACTGCTCGTTGATCACGCCCATCACGTCGCTCTCGGCGGAGACGACGATCTCGAGATCCTGCTTCGCCATCGGGCGATACGAATCGATGGCGATGCTGTCGAACGGATTGACGATCGCGACGACGAGCTTTCCGTCGCGGATCGCGACGGGAACCATGCGGTTCTTGCGCGCGAACGGACGCGAGATGCGCGACTCGATCATCTGCACGTCGAGCTTGAGCGGATCGATTTTGTAGAACGGCAGCCGCGCATCCTCGGCGATGAGTCGCGCGAGCAGGAAGTCGTCCATGCGTGTGCCGTTGCCGCTCGCGTCGGTGAGATTCATCGCGGCGAGGACTTTGAATGGACTGGCATCTTCGTCCGCGCGCGACTTCGAGCTGCGCGCCTGCAAACGGAACTGCTTGTCCGCGTTCTCGACTTCGGTACGCTGCTTCTCGTCGATGAATCCGGAGTTGAACAGCAGGTCACCGAGGTACGAGACCGTGATCTCACGGCTCGGTCGCGCTGCGGCGATGGGTGCGGTAGTCATGGATGGATGGATATTCTAACTCTGTCACCCCGAGCGGGCTCAGTGCACTTCCAGCAAAAACCCCTTCAAATACTCCCCTTCCGGGCAATAGACCGACACCGGATGATCAGGCCCCGCGGTCAAGCGTCGCACGATCGATACTCGCCGCCCCGCATCGAGCGCCGCGGCGAAGATCACTTTTTGAAAAAGATCGATCGACATGTGGCCCGAGCACGAGAACGTCATCAGCTGTCCGCCGGGCTCGATCATGCGCATCGCGTGCAGGTTCACGTCTTTGTAGCCGCGCGCCGCGCGGTCGACTTCCCCGCGACTTTTCGCGAATGCGGGAGGGTCGCAGATCAGGAGGTCGTAGCGTTCGCGATGCTGTCGCACGTACTGAAACGCATCTGCGACGGTGAGCTCGCCTTCGACGCCATTGAGCGCTTGATTCTCACGCGCGAGGTCGATCGCTTTCGCCGAAACGTCGACGTTCGTGACGCTCGTCGCGCCGCCTGATGCCGCGTAAATACCGAACGCGCCGCTGTACGAGAAGAGATTCAGCACGCGCTTTCCTGCTGCGAGCGTGCGCGTCAGGCGGCGATTCTCGCGTTGATCGAGGAAGAAACCGGTCTTCTGTCCTTCGCGCGGATCGAGCTTGAATCGCAGTCCTGATTCACGAATCGTCGTCACCGCGTCACCTTCGCCGATCTGTTCGTCTTCGGTCGTCAGTCGCTCGAGCTCGCGCACCGGCAAGTCGTTCTTGAAGTACACGACGCGCGGCGAGAGTTGCTGGCGCAACGCATCGACGAGCAGCGGCTTCAGCTGCTCCGCGCCGCGATTCGCAATCTCGACGACGAGCAGATCGTCATAGCGATCGACGACGATGCCGCTGAGCTCATCGCCTTCCGCATGCACGACGCGCGCGGCGTTGGTCGTGTCGTCGAAGATCGACCGACGCCGTGCAACCGCATCGGCGACGCGCGACGCGATCACGTCCGCGGTCAGCTCCTGTTCGCTGAACGTGAGCGCACGAAGACGGATCTGCGAATGCCGTGAATAGAGACCGGACGCGACGCGCTTGCCGTCGGGATCGACGAGGTCGGCAATCGCGGCATCCTCGGGACCTTTCTCGGATTGAATCGCGCCGGCGAAGATCCAGGGATGGCGATTCGCGATTACGCGCTCTTTGCCTCGCTTGAGCACGAGTCGGCGGCGCTGGTCAGTGGCAAAAAGTGAGTCATTCATCGATTGCCCTATAATCCCTGCAAATGTCCCTAACGCGAACCAGAGAATTTCACACGCAGTGTCAGGAAGAGGTCTACCGTCAGGTCAAGACCTACCTGGATGAGCTCGTCGACGAACATTTCGACGATGCCGATCACTGTGACTTCTATCTCAAGTACGGTTCGACGGTGCTGGAGATCTCCATCGATGCCTACGAGGAAGACGATGCGGTCATCGAAATCCTCGCGTTCTGTGTCCAGGGAGTGGAGCCGACGTTCGAGTTGATGAAGGAGCTGCTGCTCCTGAACTCCGATGTCCGCATGGGGGCGTTCAGTGTGGTGGAACAGGACATCTTCTATTCGCACACATTCCTCGGGCGCCGTGTGCCTCCCGAGCAGCTCATCGCCTCGCTCGGCAACGTGGCCAGCGTGTCCGATCTCTACGGCGAAAAGCTCGCGGCGCGATACGGCGGAGAGACCGCGCTGGAGCGTCTGCGGAGCAATGCCAAACGCCATCGCACGGTCGCCGTCAGCGCTCAGAATAATTAATGGCGTGGCATTCTCATTGCTCTATCGGAGCGTAATGCACACGCGCATTTCGCTGCTTACGGTCGCCCTCGCCGCAGTCCTTGCGGCCGGTTGCACCGGTGGCTCGGAAACGAAAGCCGCCGACGAACGAACCACCGTCACTGACGTTGCGACCGCGACAGAGCCGCAGCTCGACGCGCAGGACGCGCTGGGCTCGATCAACCGCGCCATCCCGATCTACGACGGCGCCGATTTCCGACAGGACCTCACCCGCCGCGACGAAGTCATGATCCGCAATCGCTACGGCGCAGACGCGCAGGTCTACACGCTCGCCAGCGACGATTCCTTCCCGCAGGTCTATCACTACTACATGACCTACCTCGCGCAGTTCCGCGCGTTCCCCTCGCAGAACCCGTATCCGTCCTCACAGAAAAACTGGCGCACGCTCGAAGTGCAGCTCAATCAGGCAATGCAGGATCCGTTCATCCCCGGCGAAGCCCTCGACCTGCTCGGAAAGCAGGTCATGCTGCAGGTCGCGGAAACCGAAACGGAGCCGAAGACGGTGATCCGCTACATCGTGACGCCGCGTCCGGCGGCGGTGCCTGTGCCGGTGGCAACGGCCGCGAATGGCGTGACCGCGGACCCCGTAGCACGATAGAGTCTCAGAGTCGCATAGTCTCAGAGTCTCAGAGGGCTTCGCTTCCCGGCAAGCTTTCGGCGAACGCGAAGCGTCCTCTGAGACTCTGAGACTATGCGACTCTGAGACTTACCGACGATGTTCCACCGCATCCTCATCCCGACCGACTTCTCGACCGCTTCCGAGTGGGTGTTCGAGGACGCCGTCCGCATCGCCGGCACGAGCGGCGCGGAGTTGATCATCCTGCACGTGCGGATGACCTGGGCATCGCATCCCGATGAGCTGCGCTTCCCTGCCGATCCTTCGCTCTACGAATACGCGGAAAAGCTCGAGCTGGAACGGCTGCGCGATCGTGTGCGTCGCGCGAATGCATCCGTCGCAACGCGGCTCATCGTGCGACAGGCACCGGATCCCGGCGATGAAATCTGCCGCACTGCGAAATCGGAGAACGTCGATCTCATCGTCATCGCCACGCATGGACGACATCACGTCGCGCATCTGCTCGTCGGATCGACGACGATGTCCGTGCTGAAAGATCCGCCGTCGCCCGTGCTCGCGATTCGCTACGGCATCCGCAAACGCGCCGCAATGAAACGCGTCGTCGTGCCGGTGCATCTGCAGCAGACATCGCATCGCGCACTCGAGCTGGCCGCGCGCGAAGCGGGTGAAATTCATCTCGTCACCGTCTGCTCCGAAGAAGATCAGAACCGCGCCGACGAGATGCTGCGCGGGCTCAGCGCCAATCTGCCGAACGTGAAGATCGCCGTGATCCGCGGGAAGGATCCGGAAGATGAGCTGCTCGACTACACGATGAAAGTCGATGCCGACGCGATTTTTCTCAATCGCGCATCCGAGCCGAGCCAGCGCAAGATCGACATCGTCCGTCACGCACGCGTGCCGGTAATGGTCGTGTGACTAGACCAGCCGCGCCGCAAACTCCCCGACGCTCCCGACTCGATCCGCCGGTTCTTCGCCAATGCGCGATCGATCGCATCACCTGCTTCGCGCAAAACACGCGCACGTTCGCGAATCGGAAGCGGATTGATGTCGGGACCGACCGAGTTACCGTTCCACGTCACGACGCGATCGCCGATCGCTACACCCGCGCGCTCCGCCGGACTTCGGCCGCGTGACATGACTCGTGAAACTCAAAGCCACGAAGATCGCGGCGAGCACAACCTGGACCCGGCAAAACAACACCGGAGGCTTCGTTTTCATGAATGGCAGGGCCGCATGGATTGTAGCTGGAGCCCGCTGTGTTAGTGTCTTCTCTGCGTGCGGAGTTAGCTCAGCGGTAGAGCATCTCGCTTACACCGAGGGGGCCAGGGGTTCGAATCCCTTACTCCGCACCAACTTCATCGGCCTCCTTCACTCGCCTCCTATGATCCGGCTCCTCAAACGCAAAGCCCGCCTCCTTGTTCTCGACGACGACACGTCCATCCAGAAACTCGTCGCCGCACTCCTCCGCCGCGCAGGCTACGCCGTCGACATCGTCAGCTCCGGCTCACAAGCGATCGAGAGAATCGGCAAGCAGAAGTACGACGTGCTGCTGCTCGACGTGATGACGCCAACCGATGGCGGCTTCACCGTGATCAAGCATCTGAAGGAAGCGGACCCGGCCCTGCTCAAGCGTGTCGTGCTGCTGACAGCTTCGCCGGATTCACTGCTGCGCGGGATGAAGGGCGATATCTATGGTGTGGTGCGGAAGCCGTTCGAAGCGGCGGAGCTCGTGGCGACCATCGCGCGCGTCATCGCGCAGTGATCAAGCGCTCACGACGTCAGGTGATCGCCATTCGTCTTCTCATCCGGCTTTTCCCCAACCGCCCGATCGCGTGAGCTGCGCGAACAACTGACCACCACATCGACCAGCTGCGATAACAGCGCGGGCTTCCGCAAAACGATCTGCACGATCTCCACATCGAGTCCGCGCGTCGCCTCGGGATTCGCAGCAAGCACGAGCACCACCGGCCGCTTGCCCACAGGCATCCGCGCAACGGCGCCGATGACGTTCTCGACATCTCCGAACGGCAAGCCCACGTCGATCACCAGGACGCCGTACGGTTCTTCGTCGAGTTTCGCGAGCGCGTCCGCCGTCGTTCCGACCGTGTCCGAGAACACATCGAGGTTCAGAAGCGCGCTGAAAAGTGCCTGCCTCAGCGCCATGTCGGCGTCGGCAATCAGAACCCGAGAAACGGACCCACCCATCGGACACAACATTTACAAGTCGCCTGCCAACAATGCGTTAGCTGCTGATGATCGTCGTTTCCGTCGGCGTGACCACTCCTGAAAAGGATTTCTTGTAGATGTCGATGATCGACATCAGCAGCGAGAACACGAGCGGACCGATCACGAGCCCGACGAACCCAAACGCCTGCAGTCCGCCGAGAACCGCGAACAACAGCGGAATCGCGGGCAGCTGCGCCTTTCCTTTCATCGCCCAAGGCCGCACGATGTTGTCGACGAGCGAGACCGGAATCGCGCCCCACGCGATCAGGAAAATCGGCTGCCACCACGGCCGCCCACCCATCGACGCCGAGATCACCAGATAGATCGACGCCGGCACCCATACCGCCGCGGCGCCGACCATCGGGATCAATGACAGCAACGCCGCAACCGCGCCCCAGAAACCTGCGCCCGGAACGCCCGCGATCGCGAGTCCGATGCCGGTCATCAGGCCTTGTGCGATTCCCGTGAAAAGCTGTCCGCGAAACGTCGCTTCGATCACGTCTTTGAATCGCTGCTTGAACTCTTCGTCGTACCGTTTTGGCAGCGGCGACAGAATCGAGAGTTGTCGAACGATCGACTCCCCTTCCACATAGAAGAAGAACATCGACAGCAGGACCAGCGCGAATCCGAGCAGCGCGCCCGCGAGCCCGCCGATGAACGTGCCACCGTGTCGCGCGACCCATCCCGGAACCTGCTGGATCGCCGGCAGGAGGATGCGCTGAGGGCTCAGCGTTTCCGGATCGAAGCTCGGTGCGACGCGTTTCACGAACGACAGATACTTCGCGACGTCGATCCGCTGAATCATCTGCTGCGCTTCTCCGGATCGCAGGTTCTCGACGACGACGTTCGCCTGCTGCACGAGCAGAATCCCGAGCACGACCGCGGGAAGCACGATCACGAACGTGATGCCCAGGAGCATCACCACCGCGGCGCGATTCGAGCTGCCCTTCGTCGTCATCCGCACGAGCCGAAACAGGTTGAACGTGAGGATCACCAGGATCATGCCGATCAGAATGGCGGTCATGAACGGCCAGAGGATCTTGAACGCGGCATAGAGCAGCAGCAGCGCCAGCACGGCGAAAAAGATGACGCCGGCGAGCTTCCACTGCGGTCGCTGTTCCAGCTCGGCCACCGAGGATTCAGGCGTTTCGATCACGTGAGCCTCCTTCGAAAACTCCACGACGCGCCGCGCTCGTAATCGCGCTGACGATCGGATTCTTGATCTTTCGTTCCGCTGCGACGGCGTAGAAACGCTCCTTCAGATCCGGCAGGCGTCCTACGATCCGCACGTTGTACTGCGTTTCGATCTCGTGCTCGATCACCGAAGGCGCCGGAAAGATGCCGACGCCGGCGCGGCCGAAGTCGGTCATGAGCGCGAGATCGTCGAATGTGCCGACGCGACGCGGCGTGATGCCGTTCGAGTCGAGCCACAATTCGAGCGCTCGCCGCAATTGCGTTCCATCGCCGGGCAGCAGCAACGGCGCGCCATCGAGCGACTTCGGGAAATGCTTGCGCGCGGACGTTGCCAGCGACGGCGCGGCGAAGAACGTCGTGCCGCTCTCGCCGAGGAGGTGGTTGTACGCGCGCAACGGCGCACTCGCGGCGGGGGCATCGGTGAGCACGAGATCGACCTCGTGTTGACCGAGCAATCGCAGCAGCTCTTCCGAGGAAGCCTCGCGGCACACCATCTCGATCTCCGTGCCCGCGGCGAATGCGGCGCGCAACACACGATACGCGATGAGCTTCGGAAGCACATCCGCGACGCCGATCGTCACGCGCACGGGCTTGCCCGTGGGGCGATCGCGCAACGTGTCGCGGAGCTCGCGACCGAGCGCGAAGATCTCGTCCGCATAGCGCAGCGAGATGCGTCCCGCTTCGGTCAGCACGAGGCCGCGCCCCGATTTCTCGAACAGTTTCTCGCCGAGCGAATCGTCGAGCTGTCGGAGCTGGGCGCTGATCGTCGGCTGCGTGAGATGCAGCTTCCGCGTCGCCGCGGCAATGCTCCCCTCGTGCGCAACCACCCAGAAGTAGTAGAGGTGGTGGTAGTTCAGCCATTCCATCGCGGTTTAGTCGCAGAGTCTCAGAGTCGCAGAGTCTCAGAGATCGCCGCAACAACCTCTCTGAGACTCTGCGACTGTGAGACTCTGCGACTTCAACTCATAGGATAAATCAATCCATCCAATCGAAACAACGCATCATTTCTATGAATGCATTGGCACAACGCTTCGTTGTGCCTCGCGTTATGCACAACCAGATCAAAACGATCCTGCTGCTGGGAACGCTCTCCGCCATCCTGATCGGCTTCGGCGCACTGCTGGGCCGGCAATGGGTGGTCGGGTTCACCCTGCTCGCCATCGTCTTCAACTTCGGAGCGTATTTCTTCTCCGACAAAATTGTTCTGCGCGTTCATCGCGCGCAGCCGATCACCGAGCACGAAGCGCCGCGGCTCTACGCGATCGTGCGTGAGCTGGCCACGCGTGCGGAGATCCCGATGCCGCGTCTCTTCATGATGCCGTCGGCGCAGCCGAACGCGTTCGCAACCGGACGCAACCCTGCGCACGGCGTCGTCGCAGTCACCGAAGGCATCATGCAACTGCTCAGCGAGCGCGAGCTGCGCGGCGTGCTCGCACACGAGATCGGTCATATCAAAAATCGCGATATTCTCGTCTCGACGATCGCCGCGGCTGTCGCGGGGGCGATCGCATTCATCGCCAACATGCTGCAGTGGACCGCAATCTTTGGCGGAGGTCAGGACGACGACGCGCCGAATCCGATCGCGGCGCTTGCCCTGGCGTTCATCGCACCGATCGCGGCGACGCTCGTGCAGCTCGGCATCTCGCGCTCGCGTGAGTTCCTCGCCGACGAAACGGGCGCGCGATTGAGCAACGATCCCGAGGCGCTTGCGAGCGCGCTCGAGAAACTCGATCGGACCGCGCATGTCATTCCGCCCGCCACCGCGGCGCCCGCAACCGCGAGTCTCTTCATCGTGAATCCGTTCTCGGGCACTCGCAGCAGGCTCACGAATTTGTTCTCGACCCACCCGCCGATGGCTGAGCGAGTGCGCCGTCTGCGCGGCTTCCGGGTAGGATACGCCGCCTGATGGAAACGATCGCTTCGCCACACCTCTGGGTCATCTTCAGCGTCTTCGTCCTGGGGATGCTCGCTCTCGACCTCGGCGTCTTCAATCGGAAGGCGCACGAAGTCCACTTCAAGGAAGCTCTGACGTGGAGCTTCGTCTGGGTCGCGCTTTCAATGGTGTTCAACTGGTGGATCTACCACGAGTTCGGAAAACAGAAAGCGCTCGAGTTCCTGACGGGCTATCTGATCGAGAAGGCGTTGTCGGTCGATAACATCTTCGTGTTCGTGGTGCTGTTCGCCTCGTTCGCGGTGCCGAAGATCTATCAGCACCGCGTGCTCTTCTGGGGCGTGATCGGCGCAATCGTCATGCGCGCAATCTTCATCGGCCTCGGTGCCGCGCTCGTCGCGCGCTTCCACTGGATCATGTATGTGTTCGGCGCGATCCTGATCTTCACCGGCTTCAAGTTGATGGCCGAGGGGGATGCAGAACCACATCCTGAAAAAAATCCGATCTATAAGTTCGCGCGAAGACTGATGCCGGCGACGCCGGAGTATCACGGCAAGCAGTTCACGATCATCAAGGAAGGACGCCGCTACGCGACGCCGCTGCTGCTCGTGCTGATCGCGATCGAGGCGACAGACGTCGTATTCGCAGTCGACTCGATTCCTGCGATCTTCGCCATCACGACCGACCCCTTCATCGTCTACACGTCCAACATCTTCGCGATTCTCGGATTGCGGGCGATGTACTTCCTCCTCGCGGGCGTCATCGACAAGTTCCACTTCCTCAAATACGGCCTCGCGACGGTGCTGCTGTTCGTCGGCACCAAGATGGTGATCGTCGACTGGTACAAAGTCTCGATCGGTGCGTCGCTCGCGATCATCGCTCTCACCCTTTTCCTATCCGTCATCGCGTCCGTCATCTGGCCCAAAGCGCCGGAGATCGAGCCCGCTGACGTGGAAGGCGAGCTCGATGAACATTGAGGAGACCAGCCTTCCGGGCGTTCTGCTCCTCGAACCAAGAGCGTTCGGGGACGACCGCGGCTGGTTCATGGAAACGTTCAACGATGAGGTCTTTCGCGCGAACGGCCTCCCCGATGCGTTCGCGCAGGACAATCACTCGTACTCGCGCGCCGGCGTCGTACGTGGCCTGCACTACCAGCTCGTCGACCCGCAGGGGAAACTCGTGCGATGCACGCGTGGCGCAATCCTGGACGTCGCCGTAGACATCCGCCGCGGCTCCCCCACCTTCGGCCAATGGATGGGCGCCGAGCTCACCGGCGAGAACCGCCGCATGCTCTGGGTCCCGCCCGGCTTCGCGCACGGCTTCAGCGTCCTCAGCGACGAAGCCGATGTGCTCTACAAATGCACCACGCGCTGGCACAAAGACAGCGACCGCAGCATCCTCTGGAGCGACCCTGAACTGGCGATCGATTGGCGCGTTGCAAGCGCTTCCGTCTCGGCAAAAGACGCCACCGGCAGCCTGCTTCGCGACGCCGAAGTTTTCGAGTATTGACAGTGCGGAAGTGCGCGGCTACGATGCGCCTCCTCGTCGGGAATGCAGTTGTGCCGACGAGGGTTAGCAGGGATTCCTCGCGCCGAAAGGCGCAAACGACCGCGGGGTCGTAGTTCAGTTGGTTAGAACGCCGGCCTGTCACGCCGGAGGTCGCGGGTTCGAGTCCCGTCGGCCCCGCCAAATTACGATTCATCCCACGCCGCCGAAAGGCGGCGTTTGTCTTTTTTGGACAAGAGAAACTTCGACGCTCCCCCGATGCAAACTCTCATTAGCACTCTCATTAAGCGGTTTTGTATTCTGCACGGTGCCGGCGCGGTTTTAAGTGACGGCGGCGCGCACGCCGGCGACGCCCGCCAGTTGGTGAGCTCGGGCGAGTCTTCGAGCGATCGAGCGGCTGCGTGAGCGCGGCTGCGGTGGGCGCCTCCCACCCTTCGATCATGTCCGCCATCATCTCGGCGTCGAAGTTGAAGTAGTGCTTTTCGACCGTCTTAACGTTCGTGTCGCCCATCATCTTGACGATCTTGAGGATGTGCGCGCCGTCGCGGACCTTCTGCGCGTACGTCAGTAGACCGCCGTACATGCCGTGTGTGATCGGCTGGAAATGCTCCTGAAGAATCCTCGAGGACATTCATGCCGCGTTGGACTCGGAGGCGATCGTCTCGGGGAGTAATCCCGAGGCCGCGAGAGCCCTCACGCTGAACGGCGCACCCGACGCGCTGGCGTCGCCAATCACGGTGAGCGCTCTTTCGATCTGGGCCACCGCTTCCTTTGGCCGTCCCACCGCGTTCTCGACGTGAGCCAGAGTGAAGTGAGCCATCCATGTCACCAGGACGTCGTTCTTATTCGCCGCATCGATGGCGTTGCTCAGGGCGTTGTCGACATTGCCCATATCCGCCTCGGCAGCACCAAGGAGCAAGAGCGTGATGGCCTCGCGGGGAACGTCCTCTTTCTCCCGATACTCCTGCAGGGCCTCCCTGAGCTGCGGGATCTTTCTCGCCGACTCCTGCGGTTGTGCCGCGAGCGACACTCCGATGAGTTGGAGCAGCAGCGCGGCGGCGATGGCGATGCGTCGACTCGTTCGTGACTGGCGACTTCGGTGACCCACTACCAAAGACACGCCTGCGCTGGTTTGGTGTGTGTGTCGACACCGTTCGTGAGGGTGCTTTCGCGTCTCCATAGACTTCGCTCGCACACACAGGACGTCGCCCCCCAAAACCCACCGATCCGTGTCTGTCTTACATGACCTCCTTCATGCGGGGAACTGTGATGCGACAGAGACTGACCGTTGACGGACCAGAGCAGCGAGTCTCGCGTAATGCCATGACGGGTGCTCTCGTCCCTTTGCTCTTGCTCCTGGGCTCCTGCTCGTCATTCGACCCCGCCGTCCTCGACAAGCTGAAGAAGCTGCCGCAACTTCCAACGCTCGAATCGTTACTCAACAAGCCGCCAGTGACGACTTCGTTCGCCGACGCGCACGCCGAGGTCGCGTTTCTCGACAACACGATCCCGGAGAACGCACGCGCGTTTCCGATGACCTCCATGCCGCGCGACCCACAAGGGCGCTATCTCCTCGGTCCCGGTCTCTATGAGTTGGAGGCGCAGAGCTACTGCATCAAAGCTGGTACGTACGCACCATCGGAGGGCGACGGCTATCTCTATGCGCCGCTGAAGGGACCGCGGGAGAAGGTCGTGCGCGCGATTCTCCGGCGGTCGGCCGAGAAGCCGGAAATCGAGCAACACGATGTGCAGGTCCTGCTGTGGGCGGTGATCGCGCGAGCGAAGCTGCGCGACATGAATCCGCAACTGCAGCAGACGGCAACGGCGCTTCTGGATGCGCGCGAGCTCTTCGAGCTGAATGGCGGTGCGCTCGGCCTCATCCCTCCCGAGATGATCGACAAGTACATGGCCAGGCTCTCGCCGCAGTTGCAGAAAGTCTTTCGCGCTGAGCAGCAGTTGCGGCAGCACCTGGCGCGCGCGAACGCAACGTATCAGCAGTATGAACAGCTGGCCGTGCTGGCAGGTCTCGCACCGGCCGCCGATATCATTCGTCCGACCCCGCGAGGGCGCTGGTCCTGGCATCCCGACGGTTACTTCATCCGCTACTTTCCGCAGGGGTATCAGCGCACGAAGATGCAGGTGTACGTACCCCCGTCGATGACGATCGAGCGCGATGACGAAGGACGGATCGCCGCGGTCGCGGACGGACGCACGTTTCGCGTCGAGACGAGCTACGAGGGAAGCACGATCACGGAAGTGCGTTTGACCGCGTTCGGCAAGACGATCAAGCGCAAGCCGACCGCGGTGCGCGCCAGCGCCCGCGTGTCCTCGCGCGTGAGCTCGATGGAGACGCAGCTCTCGGCGATGACGCTGGCGTCGGATGCGCCGTTCCCCGCGTCGAACGCCCGCCGTATCGTGGAGGCGGCAGTGTGGTCCCTGGTAGTACAGCAGGCACTCGCCGCGTACGTGAAGGAGAACTTCCCCTGCTCGGTAGAGTTCGTATCGCGGCTCTGGAATCTGCCTGCTTCCGCGCTGGCCGATCTGCTCGATGGCTTGCGCAACGAGGAGGTAACGTTCGATGCGTCGGGTAATGTCGCCGTGCCGGCGAACACCTCCTCACAGCGCCTGGCCTCGGGCGGCGAACCGGTGCGCGAGCCGGGCGAGCGATGGTTCGAATCCCTGCCCGATTGTCCGTGTCGTTGGAGCGACATCAAGTTCAACCAGCCCAGGCCCGACAAGAAAGGACGTCCGGGCCGTTGGATGGCCACGAACGGCTGCGGTCTGCAGACCTATCACCCGGACGCGGTGAAAGAAGCGCGCTGGACGCCAACGGACGAAGGTCCGGGGCAGCAATGCACCTATGACAAACACAACAAACTGATCACCGGCGGGTTGGCGGCGGGAACACCTGACTTCTACCCCCCCAACAATCAGCTTCCCGCACACTGGCTCGAGGACGTCGTGCCATTCTCGAACCGGAATCTGTTCGTGCTTTTCGACGTGCCACCGATCTCGTGCGACATCTACATGAAACTCTATCCGCCGAATGAAGGAAACGGTTGTGCGGAGAACATCGTCGGCCCGTTGCCATCATCGACAATGACGTGTTACGGGCAGACGCTATTAGCGCGCTGAAGCCATGCTCGGGATGGCGAACGCGGCCGGCGAGAACGGCATGCTCATCGTCGCGTTCGCGACGCATGGCGTGAGTTACGGCGGGACGCAATATCTGCTCTACGTCCGAACAGCGCTACAAGCGCTTCACAGGGGCAAGTCATCCTGTCCGCCGCGGCGGCGGGCCAATATGCCTACGACGACACCCGCCGCAACGGCGTCTTTACAGCCGCCGTCATCGATGCTCTCCGCTGCCAGGCCGCCATCGACGAGCGCGGCGTCGTAACGGTCGACGCCCTGGCTGCCTTCGTCGAGGAGCGCGTTCTTGCCTGGATCCGCAGTCACAGGGATATCGATGTCGCGCGCGCAACGCAGGTGATGTGGGAAGGTCAGGCGAAGAAGATGCCTGTCGCAGCCTGCCGCAATGCCGCGGTCGCACCGGCCTCCGGCTGTACGAGGTGAGCCGCCACGCGCTCGGCGACCGCGAAGCACGTTTTTATCGTTGCCGTGTCTCTACAGAGGAATGGGTCCGGCGTACGTATGGATCCAATATGACGTTTCTGCCTCCGTCCATCAGGACTGCTTTCCATAACTGATCGGTGCACGTCCACATCGGATCGATCATTAAGTTTCGCACTGAGGGCTTCAGCACCATGCTGTGCATCGTGGCTCGCTATGCGGGCCGGGTTCTTCGTTTCGAGCTCGCACCTGGGCGCGTCCGTTTGGGTTCAGCGCCCAATAACGACCTGTATATACCGTTCCCGGGCATTTCGCGGCGACATGCAGAGATCGAGCGTACGGAGCGCGGCGCTGTGATTCGCGACCTCGGTTCCAAGAACCTGCTCGTGGTCAACGGCGCGGCGGTGACCGTCGCGGAATTGCCTCTCAATGGCACGATTCGCGTCGGCCGCGCCACGCTTTCGCTCGAGGAAGCCCGGACATCCGACCTGCACCTCGCACTCGCGGTTGCGGAGAAAAGCCATGCGCAATCCGAAGAGACCCGCACCGAACACGAATCCTCGACGGGTGGCCCCGCGGCGGCATTGCAACTCGTTCGCACTTACGAGGGAATGTCACACCGCGTCTTTCTGCGAACCCTCGGCACGAGACTGAACGAAGCGTGCGAAGTCCTGGCCGCCGACACCGTGGCGCTCGGGAGTTGGACCGGCGACGGCCGAATCTCGATCCGAACCATCGCGGGCTCGCTGCCTGATGACGACGTGCTGAGGCGAATCTCCCCAGGAAGACGGAAACGGCAGGTCACCAGACGACAATCCGAGAACGTCGTAGAGTCCGTTCACGGCCGGCACTGGTGCATGGCCGTGTTCGGACGAAATCACCGCCCTGCACAATGGCAACTGGACTTCATTGAATATCTGGCCTGTAAATCCTTTGGGCAGGAGTCCGAACCCGCTGCAGCGGAGGTTTCGGCCGACACGCCACTACCCGTTCCCGAATCGATGGTGATCGGCTCTTCCGCGCGCATGCGCGAGGCAATGGACCAGCTCCGCGCCACTGCAGGGAGCGATCTGGACGTGCTGCTCACAGGAGAGACGGGTACGGGCAAAGAACTCTTTGCACGGCTCGTTCACGCCGCCGGCAGATACCCATCGGGACAGTTCGTGGCCATCAATTGCGCCGCAATTCCTTCCGAGTTGCTCGAGGCGGAGCTGTTCGGAGTGCACGGCCGCGTCGCCACTGGCGTCGATCCGAGGGTCGGGCGCTTCGCGCAGGCCGAGGGAGGTTCGCTCTTCCTCGACGAGATCGGCGAGCTTCCGGACCGCCTTCAGGCAAAGCTGTTGCGTGTGCTTCAGGAGCGCGAGATTCTTCCGCTCGGTGCCGTCCATGCACGTCCGATTCATCTTCGCGTAATCGCCGCGTCGAACCGCAATCTCCTCCAACTGTCGCGCGACGGCACATTCCGTCCCGATTTGTACTATCGCCTGAGTGCCCTCCGGTTTGACCTTCCCGCATTGCGGGACCGGCGCGAGGATATCCCCGGGCTCACGCTTGCGTTCGCGAATGAGGCCGCCGCGCGTCACCGGAAAAACGTGCGCGGTGTCAGCCGCTCCGCGCTGGCGGCATTGATTGCCTACGACTGGCCCGGAAACATCCGCGAGTTACGGAATCAGGTCCAGCGCGCGATTCTGATCTGTGAGCCGAACGGACTGCTCGATGGAACGCACTTCGAGCTGGAGTCGTCCGCGCATCCGGTTCCTCGTGCTCAACACGCTGTGACAGAGCAATCCACGCCGGCTGAGCCGCTCGCGCCGCTGCAACAGCAAGTCGAAGCTCTCGAGCGCGGCGCAATCTCGAAAGCGCTTCTCCAGTGTCACGGCAACCGCAGCGCCGCGGCACGGCTGCTGGGCATCACGCGCAACGGACTCGCATTGAAGCTGCGAAGACTGGGGCTCTCGCAATGAACCGCCGTGCCGAGACCGAAACCATCGATGTACTCTCCGGCAGCTTCGACCCGGGGATTGCGGTCATCCCACCCGGCACGCGTCTCGGATCCCGTTATGTCATTCGTGACGCCCTTGGGATCGGTGGTTCCTCAGTCGTCTATGCCGCTGACGACTCCCTGACGTCTCGTGCCGTGGCCGTAAAAGTCCTGAGGCCGGATCGGTCAACCGAGACGGCGCTCGTTCGTTTCCGGAACGAGGCATTGATTGCACAGGGCATCGACTGTCCGCACATTGTGCGCGTTTTCGACTACGCGGAGGGACCTCCCACATATCTGGTCATGGAGCTCGCGCGAGAGGGGTCGCTTCGACAAGCTCTGAAGGACGGACCGTTGCCCATCGGCCGAGCGATCGAGATTGCCGGACAGGTTCTTCGTGCGCTGTCTGCACTGCACGACCGCTTCATCATCCATTGTGACGTCAAGCCGGGGAACATTCTGATCGACGCCGGAGCACGGGTCGTCCTCGGTGATTTTGGACTGGCGCGTCAAACGAGCGAGTGCGCAGACGTCTGTAGCAGTCAGGGCGTGATCGGAACACTCGAATACCTCGCCCCGGAGCAGGCACTGGGACGAGGCCTCGACGCCCGCACCGACCTCTATGCCCTCGGAATCGTCCTGTTCGAGATGCTCACCGGAGCAGTGCCGCACCGTCGCGCATCCGCATTGGGAACGCTGCTCGCGCACATTCAGGAGCCGGCACCGAACGTACGGAAACTGCGCCCCACCACACCTCAATGGCTTTCCGAATTAATCGCGTGTCTTCTCGACAAGCAACCGCGAAAGCGCTTCGACTCTGCCAGCGCCGTTCTGCACGACCTTCCGCAGCACGATACAGAGTCCCTGCGCACCTGCATCTGTGATTGCACAGAATCGTGGCAGACCGGCGCACATAGTTGTCATGACGTGCGCAGCAAGTTGGCAATTTGAGCCGGAAAAGGACTGAATTCGCGGCACAGCCGGTGCAGAAACAATGGTGAATCGGGGTCGTCCACCACAAACCAACAATCGGAGGTTTCTATGTCTCGTGTGAGGCTTTTCGTTTCACTGCTTCTTGTCCTGAGCGCTGTTGCAGTCTTTGCGGATGACCCGCCGCCGGGAACTGTCGTACAGCGGCAGTGGCTGCGTCCCTGTCTCGACTCGGGGTCGGTCACGTACGACCAGTACGAGTACAGGTGCACGTCCGCCGAGTCGAGCGTTCAGGTCTACAACATCTACACGCGTGCCGAGTACCTGAAGGACGCCGTCTACCGGGTCGATCGCTCGCCGCTTTCGAACAGCAACTTCTACGCGTACGCCGTCAAGCAGTACACCGAGGTGGCAGATACCAAACGGCTCGACTCGGCGGCGTTGGTCATTAAGCGCGATATTTCCACGAAGACGCCGGGGTGGGCATACAAGAAGAAGGATTAGCGTATGCAGCGGCAGCCCATAGTGAGTATGCGCTCCGGCCGGTTCGGCCGTCTCTCCCTGCGAGCGGCCGCTGCAGCGATCACCGGAGTTCTCTCGTTTCTCTCATGTACAACGGTGGACGGCCCCGATCAACCACCAACACCAATCGCTACGCCCGACCGCAGCGCCATTCAATGGGATGCGGTCGGGATCGCATCCCTGCCGATACACACTGCGGCCGTGATCGCCGATCTCACCCTTCTCCTTGATGGCCGTTTGTGGCCAGGCTATACGCTCGCGTCGCATCCCCTGCTGGTCGATGTCGCCGGAGAGGCGTTGTACTGCATCGGCCGTTGCGTGGCCGGACTGGACGGTCCTCTGCGAACCGACGAGATCGCAGGCCGTTTCACTGGACGATACTCGTTCGTTCCCGGCACAACAGTCGGGCTGGCCGACGAACAAACGGTCCTCATCGTGAGCTTCGACCCGAATCGCGAGGTTCTGAAAGACATCGTCTTCACAGCCATTCACGAGGGATTTCACGCCTACTATCAGGCCGACCGCGAAAACGACGTACCGCTCGAGATGCGCCTTCCCGGCAATGCGCAACGTAGTGCATACGCATCACGCGCGGAGCTTCAGAACACATACACTGCCGCGGCGGAACGGAACGGATTCCTCTCCCGCGAGATTCGCGCGCTGGCGTGGGCCGCGAAGGCAGGCGCGAAGGAGCGGGCCGACGACGGAGAGTTGCGCGCTTGTCTCGATCAGTTCCTCGAATTACGGCGGATCCGACACAGCGAGCTTCCGACTCCCGTAATGGAGGAGGACCTCTGGGAGCGAACCGAAGGGGTTCCGCTCTACCTGGAGCGCAAAGCCGCGACTCTCCTCGGGCGTTCCGACACAAACGTTCTCGAACAGATATTCGACTACGGGGTCGTACCGGATCTCTCGATGGTGCCGTACTTCTCGATCACGGGCGCACTCGAAGCCGTGATTCTCGATCAACTCACGCGCGACGAATGGCGCACCTGGGTCTTCCCCGGGCGATCGGGAGAAGGACTGTCGCTCTACGACGCGGTCGTCCGCGCTCGGAGCTCACTCCGCCCGGGGTTGCCCGTCCCATGTCCCGCCAATGCAGGAGCCGAATCATGAATATGCGCCACCTCGTGTCTCTCACTATCGCCGCGTCCCTCCTCGTCCTTGGTGCGGCTGCTGAGCCCACCGGCCTTCCGTCTCGGGTTCACATCTCCGATCCGCCGTCACGGTGGAAGTGCGAGCGGCCGGAGGAAGCGCCGGAGTGGCTGGTCGCTGAGGGAGTCACGAGACCTCCGATCCTCGCTTGCCGCGATGACGCGGGGGCGATACTGCTGCTCTCCTACACCGATCTGTCGACCTCGCGCACCGGTTATTCGGTCGATACGCTCGTCAGCGGGGCCGAAGATCAACTGCCCGGTTCATGGCGCGTGCAGAAGAAGAGCTCCGCGTTCACCACGAGGCAGACGCCGTCGCGGCTGGCCGTCACACGCGTGAGACTCGTCGGTAGCGGGAACGGCTTGACCTTCGCGGCGGGCGGGTCGACACCAACGCTGGTCCTGATGGAACAGGTGCCGCTGGCGTATTCGGAACCCCCGAGTACTACGGCGCTGCACCAGTACATTCTTGCGTTCGAGGTTCGAACCTCGCTGCCACCGGAACCGCGGCGAAAGGCAGCCATCGACGAACGCGAAAGGGAGTTGGAGCGCTGGGTCGATACCCTCGTCGTCGATCACTCGATTGCCCTGCTGCAGCCATCGGAGTTCGAGTTCCTCTCCGCGACCCGCGTCGGCGCTTCCACGGCGTCCCCCCGACCGGCCGCCCCCGCGCCCGTTGCACCCTCGCCTGCGGAAGCGACCGCAAAAGCGTTCATCGCCGGCGACTCCGGGGAACTAGCCGAGCCGACGGCTCGCGAGCTCGAGGAACTGGCGCGCACGGAATCGACCCTGGGATCCGCCGCCGCGGAGACCCTGCGGCGCGCCCGTCTGCGTGCAGCGTCCGCACGCACGCCCGAGGTCTGGCGCACAATCGCGACGAACACGCCAAAAGCGACCCTGCCAGGACTGGTGGCGGTGTTTCTATCCGCCGCGCTATCAAACAATGACGCGGTTACCGCCAACGCCGTGATCGCGTCCGCCACGGAGAGCTCGCTAACGCTCGCCAGCTTCAGCGACACCGATCTCCAATCCATCCTCGTGGGTCTTGAGTCGTTTCCTGGTTTGCTCGTCGACGGCGGCGGGCCGGCGCTCGCCATCGACGCAGCCCGCGACGGTGAACGCCTTGCGCGACTGCTGGCCCGATCCGGTGTGACGTTCATCGACATCGCGACACTGGCGCGACCAATCCCGCCGGGTGAAACGCGCTGGAAATTGCTGCGCTCGACCCCCGCAAACTCTCTGCCGGTGTTTGTGCGTTCCGGCCAAAATCTCGGCCGCCTCGTCCGTGACGGCGCAACCGCACGCTTCGAACGATTCGCAACTCTCGTCGATGTCATGCACGCCGTCAGAGCCGCCGGCACGCGGAACAGTGCAATGGCGCGGTAGTTACGGTATCCGGCGCCGCGCCAGGACACCCCCGACCCCCGCCATCGCACAAACCAGCGGCATCACCGGCACCCGAAACCGCGTCTCACCAAAAGTCCCTCCGGCCGCGGCGATCATGTACGCGGCCGACCCCACCACGATCAAAACGGCAGCCGTCCAGCGCATCGACACGAATCCGTACGCCGCCAGCAGATATAGCAGCAACAGGAAGACGCCGAGTCCCACATGCAGGAGGTCTCGCGCGCTGATTCCGCCTTGCTGCACGCGCTCGGCGAATCGCACCTTTGGCCACGGCAGCCCGAAGAGTGCGCCGAGCTCGCCTCCGCCGCTGGAGATCAGCGTGTAGAACATCCCTTTGGCGTGAATCACCGCGTACTGCGGCAGATTGCCTTTCATCACTTTCATGCCTTCGCGCCGCATGTATGCGTAGCGCTGGCCGCGGCTCCAGGTGCGCTGCTCCGGGTGCAGTTGCAGGTAGCGATCGTCGTCCACCCAATCCTCGCCGCCTTTCCATCCCATCTGCAGCGCCTGCTCGTGTTGCGAGATCCCCTTCTGCTCGACCAGGATCTGTGCGCCACCGTAAAAGTACGCGGCCATGGCGCTGATCGCGGAGAAGCCCGGGAAACCGTACGCGCGATTGCGCAGCGACCATGGAGCGAGCAGCGCGAACGCCAGCGTTCCGGCGAGTACGGCGTGAGCGACACCGCGCCACTGTCGCGCGAACAACGCGCGCAACGCCAGGAAGCCAACGACGCAGGCAGGCAGGAACAGCGTGACCGGACGGACGTACGCGGCGGTGACGAACAGGAGCATTGCGCCGATGAGATGCGCCGCACGCGCGGACTGCGAATACCGCACCGAGAGATATACCGCCCACACCAGGAGCGTCGCGGCGATGGTCTCCGTGAGCATGTAGACCGTGAGTGCAATCGATGCGGGCTCGATTGCAAAGAGTGCCGCGCCGACCAGTCCGACGCGATCGTTTCTACTCAGTGCGCGTCCGAGCGCGCAGACACCGATGGTCGTCAAAAGAGACAGGAGAATCTGGATGGCGATCGTCACGCCCTGCACGTGTCCGAGCGCGACGCCCGGAACCAGGAGCAGCGGGTAGCCGGGTGTGCGAATGACATGCGGTTCGCCGCGAAACGTGAACGTCCCGTACGCCAGCAGATCCTCCGCCAGGCCAACGTAGGTGATCGTGTCGATCGCAAAGGAGACGGACCGACCGGTAGCGGACCATGCACCGATTGCCACTGCGCCGCGAAGAACGAGCGCCAATAGGAGAATCCATCCGAGGGATTTCCGTCGCGCCTGCATAAACGTGCGATGGTAGTCGAAAAAGACCAGGCCCACCGCACAATACCGATTGGTATTGACGTCGTGCGCTGTGTAATCCCAATTACCTGACGGCCGACAATGCCATCGCGATCAGTCCATCCGTCATGCGGCGGAGCTCCGCGAGCGACGCGCTCGACGTCTTCAATCCCTTCGTCGCCAGCGCCATGATGTGCGCGAGATCGGCCGCGGTGAGGCTGCGACGACCTTTCATCTCCGGCTCGAGCACTTCGAGCAGCTGACGTTCGAAGTGTGCATAGAGGTCACCGATCGCATCAGGAACGTAAGAAGCGCACATGGAGAGCAACTCGATGGCGTTCTCGGAATCGATGACGCTGGCGAACGGCTCGAGAATCCACGTCCCGAAGATGATCTCGAGTCGATCCTTCAGGTTCTTTTTGCGCTGCAGACGTTTCGCGGTCTCGATCGCAAGCTCTTCTCGCTGTCGATTCACGAGATCGCCGAGCACAGCCTCTTTGTTCGCGAACGCGGCATAGAGCGACGGCCGCGACATCTCGCACGCCTCGGCGATGTCGCTGATCGTCACCTTCCGGAAGCCGTGCCGGAGGAACAGCCGGTGGGCAGCTTCGGCGATCTTCTGTTTCTTCGGATCCATCGAGCCTCACTTTACAGTTGACGCGATGTGTAAAGTCGTTAAACTCTTTACATATCGTGTCAATCTGTAAAGGTTAGCACGCCAGGAGAAAAGATGACTGAATTGAATCTGAGCCATTCCACGACGGCTTTCGCCGGAACATCCGCCGCGGGATACGCCGCGCTCGAGCGAGGCGGACCGATCGTGCCCTTTTCATTCGCACGACGCCAGGTGCGACCGCAGGACGTGGCGCTGCGAGTCCGCTTCTGTGGCGTCTGCCACACGGACCTTCATTCAATTCATGAATGGGGACAGGAGTTTCCGATCGTCCCCGGTCACGAGATCGTCGGCGAGGTGACCGAGGTTGGCAGCGAGGTGACGCGGTTCGCCGTGGGCGATCAGGTCATGGTCGGCACGATCGTCGACTCCTGCCGCGTCTGCGAGCCATGCAGGATGGGGATGGAGGTGTATTGCCGCGCGTACCCGACGCTCACGTTTGACGGCATCGATCGCGTCGACGGCACGCGCACGCGCGGCGGCTACTCCGATCTCTATGTCGCCGATCAACGCTTCGTCTATCACCTCCCCGAAGGAATGGACCCCGCCGCGACGGCGCCGCTTCTCTGCGCTGGCATTACGACGTTCTCCCCGCTTCGTCACTGGAACGCGGGCCCCGGCAAGACCGTCGGCGTGGTCGGCATCGGCGGCCTCGGACATCTGGCCATCAAGTTCGCGCGCGCAATGGGAGCGCACGTCATTGCATTCACGACTTCTCCCGGAAAAGTCGAAGACGCCCGGAAACTCGGCGCGCATGAAGTCGTGCTCTCCACCGACCCGGAGCAGATGAAAGCACAGGCGTTTCGCATCGACCTGATCATCGACACCGTGTCGAAGCGCTATCCGCTCGACCCGTTCCTCCAGACTCTCAACCTCAATGGCACTCTCTGCTCCCTCGGCATCCCGGATCGTTTCGAATTCTCGCCGGTGATGCTGGCGATGGGACGCCGCCGCCTTTCCAGTTCCGGCTCCGGGGGCACGATCGAGACGCAGGAAATGCTCGATTTCTGCAAGGAGCACGACATCGTTGCGGACGTCGAAGTGATCACACCCAATGACCTCAGCGCTGCGTTCAAACGACTGGACAAAGGAGACGTTCACTATCGATTCGTGCTCGACATGGGACGATAACGCGGAGGTCGGGTCTGTCTCCTTTGCAACCGACATCCGGATTTCCGGACTGTATCGTCCGAAAGCAAAGGAGGTAGACCCTCATGCCCGAATACATCCGGACCAAGCGCAAGTGCCAATTTGCGGAGCCAAATCCGATCTGGTGCCCGCCGCTCAAGGACAATCTCGGAAAGTACAAGACGCCGGCTGGCTTCTACGAGTGGCACACGAGTATCTGGGAGTACCAGGTCGATCCGGCGAATTTCGGTCCCGACATCTTTCACCCGGGCTGTCTCCTGACGGATTCGTTCGCAACGATGTGCGGCCCGATTCACTCGTCGCTCTATTTTCAGCTGCTCTTCGGATTCTTCCCGCACCTCAGCGGAAAGCACATCACATACGCCGCCAACGACAACGAGATTCACATTACCTGGGCGTTCGTCACGACGAAAGGCCGGAAGGAGATTCTCGTACCGGCCAATGACGTCTTCGGGATGAAGGATGGACTGATCAACTATCGACTGGCGACCTTCGATGTCCCCACGGTCATCGGCGCGTTGCTCATCGCCTATGGCGGCACGGATCCTCTGTTCGAAGGAAACCTGGCGGAGACGATGTGGCGCTGGCACGTCGATGAGGACTTCGCGCGAGAGCAGCTCGCAGAAGTACAGGTGCGACGCGCAACGGGAACGCAAGAGACATAGAGACAACGGACGCGGCTGTCACCGAGCCGCGTCCGGTCTTCAATCCTCGTCTTCCTCGTCCCCCTCGCGATACGCCAGCAAATCCCCCGGCTGACATCGCAGCGCAGAGCACAACTTCGCGAGCGTCGAAAACCTCACGCCCTTCACCTTGCCCGAGCGAAACAGCGAGAGGTGCGTTTCGCTCACGCCGATCATGGCAGCGAGCTCTTTCGCACGAAGTTTTCGCGCGGCGAGAATGCGGTCGATTGTGATCTCGATCGGCATGTCAGAAGATCTCGTCGAGCTCGGATTGAATCGTCGATGCGTGGCGCAGCACCGCGGCGATTGCTTTGAGCGCGAGGCCGATGGCACCGAGGACCATGCCGGCTGCGTCGAAGGCGATCCAGTGACCGGCGTCGAATCCGAGGAGACGGCAGGCGCCCGGCACGATGAAGACTCGCGCCACGGAGCCGCAGACGAGAACGATGCCGACGCGGTCGAGCATGCGTGTGATGTGTCCCGCGAACAGCTCGCCGCGCGAGAACGCGGATAGCGCCTCGCGCACCCACCACAGTCCCAGAACGAACAACAACTCGGGGAACGCGGCAACGGCCTGACATGCCAGATAGCGCCATGCGTCCGCGGCAAATCCGCTCTTCATGAGCTGGATCGTCGCGTTGCTGAATCGCTCCAGGATCACCATCGCCAATGAGACGATCCAGAGGACCGTCACGAAGCGTCGCATGCGCGCGCTGTGCTGCTGCAGAGATGCCGTCGGATCACTCGTCACACGTGCCTCACAATTTCGCGTTGACCACTTTGCAACGCCATGTTAGTTTAAGTCTTACTTAAATTTCAAGGACAACGCAAAACGGACATGTACTGCCTCGAAACCACCGACCTCTCCCACCGCTTCGCCGACCACGACGTGCTCTCCGGTGTCAGCATCCAGGTCCCCACCGGCAGCATTTACGGCTTCCTTGGCCCCAACGGCGCCGGCAAGACGACCACTCTCCGACTGATTCTCGGCCTGCTGCGAATGCAGCACGGCGAGATCCGCATCTTCGGCAGGCAGTTCGACCGCGAGCGCATCGCCATCCTGCGCAACATCGGCTCGATGATCGAGAGCCCTTCTCTCTATGACCACCTGACCGCATTCGAGAATCTCAAGCTCCTGCAACTGATCCATCGCTGCCCGGAAAGCCGCATTCACGAAGTTCTCGAGCTCGTCGGCCTGTCCTACACCGGAAACAAGCGCGCAAAACAATTCTCCCTCGGCATGCGCCAACGTCTCGCCATCGCCGCGACGCTCCTGCATCGCCCGACGCTGATCATTTTGGACGAGCCGACCAACGGACTCGATCCGCACGGGATCATCGAGATCCGCAATCTCCTGATGGAGCTCAATCAACGACACGGCGTGACAATTCTCGTTTCCAGTCACCTGCTCCCCGAGATCGAGCGAATCGCGACGCACGTCGGGATTCTCGGCAAGGGCAAGCTCCTGTTTCAGGGAACGATCGAGGAGCTTCGGCAGCGCCGGCAGGAAGTGTTGTCGATCCGAATCTCGACCAGCGACAACGACTCAGCATTGCGTGCAATCGCGCAGGACGGAATCGAAGCGCAGCTCGTCGATGACGAGATTGTGCTTCCCGCTCTTGCAAGCAACCGAATCGCGGCAATCAACCGCAAATTGATCATGCACGATCTCGATGTCTACGAAATCCGCAGCGTGCACAACGATCTCGAAACCATCTTCCTGAATCTCGTGAAGGAATAGCCGCCGATGCACGCATTCATCCTCGCCTTTCACAGTGAGTGGCTGAAACGGAAGCGCAGCTTCGCATCCACTCTCGTCATTGCGGGCGCGCTGTTCACGCCGGCGATCGTCATGGCCGTCCGCCTGCTCTATTACAAGAAACTGCCGGGCATTTACGCAGCCGATGCGTTCTGGAAGAATCACTGGCAGAACACGTGGGAATCGATGGCCGTCTTCTTTCTGCCGATGGGAGCGATGCTGGCGACGAGCATGATTCTGCAGATCGAGTTCAAGAGCAACGCGTGGAAACAGCTCCATACGCTTCCGATGAGCACAGCCGTGATCTTTCTGTCGAAACTCGCGGTGATTCTGGTGATGCTGGTCGAGTTCCTGATCCTCTTCAATATCGGGATCTACCTCTCAGGAATGATCCCCGCGTTCATCGTTCCCGGCGTACCGCATCCGAAGGGCAGCTTTCTCGACCTGCCGCTGCTGCGCGAGAATGCGCTCTACTTCATCGCTGCCCTGCCGATCGTCGGCGCGCAATACCTCATGGCTTTGCGCTCCAATAATGTACTGCTCCCGATCGGGATCGGTTTCATGGCCTGGGTGTGCGCGCTGGCCGCCGTTCAGTCGCGTTTCGCGATCTGGTGGCCGTATGACTACACGATCATTCACTACGTGCGCGATCACCCGAAAGGGGCTCATTTCGCGTCGTACACGCAATTGCACTGGATGGCGTTCGTCTCGTTTCTGCTTCTGACGGCGATCAGCTACGGTCTGTTCGTCACGAAACGCGAGCGAGGATGAAAGCGCACCAGGACTCGTGCCCGCCGAACGGCGCGGAGCGGACGCCTGCGCTATCCTTCGGATCATGACCAATTCATCAGCTCCCTCCGAAGAGTCCACGCCCGGCTCTGCAGCGCTCAACGGCCTTGAACTATCGGCCGCGCTGACCGTCGCCGATCTCGAAAAAAGTGTCGCGTGGTATCAGGACGTCGTTGGCTTCGCGATTGACCAGAAGCACGAACGCGGTGGAAAACTGGTCGCGGTGTCCCTCCGCTCAGGCCAGATACGGATTCTGCTCGGTCAGGACGACGGTGCCAGGGGTCTCGATCGCGTGAAGGGCGAAGGGTTCTCGCTCCAGATCACGACGGATCAGAACGTGGACGAGATCGCAAAGCGCATCGAAGACCACGGAGTGTCTCTGGACTTGCAACCTACCGACACGCCATGGGGGCGCGTGTTCCGGTTTCGCGATCCGGATGGATTCCGATTCGCTATTTCATCCCTGAAAAAGGTGGCGTAGTCGCGTCGTGCTTACTCTTTGCGTTCGAGATTGCCGAGGCGCGTTTCCAGATTCTCGATCGTCCGCTGCTGCTCCTGAATCACTTTCGTGAGCACGGCAACGACGTCCATCGACGAGAGCCCCTTCCGATCGTTCGTTGCGACGAGATCCGGCACGTCTTCAGCGATGAAGCCGATGTGCGTCTCGCCGGGATTCGCTTTGTACGCGAAGCTCACCGGCTCCAGCGCTTTCAACGCATCAAGTGCGGCGTTGCCGTCGAGTTGATGAATGTCCCGCTTCACGTCGCGGCTGGAGGCATTGACCCAGTTGCCGGCGTCGAGACGCGCGCCGCTGCTGTGGTGAATCTGGAACGTCGGCACCGCGACGCCGAGGCCGACGCGGCCGGTGGAGTCGACAACGAGCGAGTTGCCGGGCGCGGCGGAACGGACGATGAACGGATTCGACTCGTGATTGACGTCGCGCACAAAGAAATTCGCGTCGTTCGCCACGATGTCCCACGCCTGGAACGGTGATGCGCTCTGCTCCATACGGATGATCGGAGAGACGGGCACGCTGATGGTCAGGTCTCGCGCGGGCGTCGACGTGCGGAGACCGATGCGACCGGTGCTGTCGAGATAGAGCGCGTTGTTCGGCGTGGCGCCTTCGATCAGCAGCGGTACGGTTGCAGCGGTGAGATCTTCGACGAAGAACTTGTTCGCACCGCCGCTATTGATGTCGTTCGCGCTCAATTGCCAGTCGGTCGTCGCGAAGCCGACGGCGGCCGAGGTGTCTTCGAACTTGAGACGCGTGTTGTTCTCTTTCAGCTTGGCTGAGGCGAGCCCATAGGACTCGGCGTTGGTGCAATCGGCACCGGCGCAGACGCCGCCCTGCGCGGAGACATCGTCCGAGAAGAACGTTTCCACGGCCGGCCGCAGATGCCGCGGCGACGCAGTCGCGCGCTCGACCCCGTCCGGTGAAACGATCGTTCCGTTGGCAATCGTGAACGAGCCGGACTGCACATCCGCGTTTGCAGTGCGCAATTCGTACGAGTACACGCCGTCAGCGAGCTTGTCGACCCGCAGCATCGGATTGCGGCCGGCAGCGAACGTATCGGTGATCACCTCGCCGTCGGGTCGTTGTACGGAGAGAACTGTGGCCGATGGATCGATCGCTGACTGCCATTCGATCGTTCTGTCGGTCGTGACGAGCCGTGCGGCTCGCTGTTCAACATCGGCCGCGAACGCAACGACAGGAAGGAGTGCTACGAGAAAAGAGAATGAGAACCGGGCTTTCGAACGCATGCTGCCTCCTGAAGATCGAGAAACGGAGACGTTTGTCGCAGGAGGGAAGTATAGAGATGCGCCGATCGGGCAAGCGTGCGCTGCGTCACCAGGGCGCGCACGTGGTGGCGGTTTCCCGCCACCACCTCAAAGCTCTCGTTTATCGCGTCATGTACAGCGTGCCCGATTCGACGGTGTAGAGCTTTCCATCGAATGCGATCAGCAGTTCCGTGCCGGCGTACTCGCCGCGCTGACCGACCTGCGTGTAATTGCCGTTCTCGTCGATCTTGTAGAGCGTGCCGTTGCTCTGAATGCTCCAGAGCACGCCTTGCGAAGCGGCCAGTCCGACCGAATTTCTCCAGATGCCGCTCTTTCCGACCTGCCGCCATCTTCCGCGCGCGGGATCGGTCGAATAGAGCGTGCCGGCCTCGATGGTCCACAACTGCCCTCTCATCGCGGCGAGCTGACTGGCGTTCGCGAAAACGCCCTGCGGCCCGACCTGCTCGTAGCGGCCGTTCTTGTCGGTCTTGTAGAGCGTACCGTCGCTCTCCAGGCTCCAGAGGTAGCCGGCAGTTCCGACCAGCGCAACGACGTTGGCCCAATCGCCTTTCTTGCCGAGCTGCTGCCAGCGCTTCGCGCGCGGATCGGTTCGATACAACGTCCCGTTCTCGATCGTATAGAGGCTTCCGTCCAGCGCTTCCAGCAAAGAAGCGTCGCTGAACGATCCGGCCGGTCCGATCTGCTCGTATTCGCCGCGGCGATTCGTGCGGAACAGTGACCCGTCTGCTTCGATGCTCCACAGTGAACCGTCCATGCCGGTCATGGCCACGGTTCCTTCCCAATCGCCCTCGTCGCCGAGCTGTGTCCAGTTCGCGGGAGCCCGCTGCGCGAACACAGTCGGCGCAAGGACGGCCGTCAATAGACAGACCGCTGCAATGCGCATCACGCTGATGTGAAATGACATGGTTTCCTCTCTTATGTGGGGGGGACGCCCTGGCGCGGGGTGCGCAGGCGTACGCGGTTGGAAGCTGCCCGGACGGATCCGGGCAGCTTCACCTCGCGAGTGTTTACTCGAACTCGATGTGGACTTCGTCTTCGCAGAAGTCGAACTGCTGCGGCTCGGACTCCTCGTTGTTCGAGAATACGGCCTTGAAGTACTGCTGGCAGCTCTCGCCGTTGGTCGACGAATCCCAAACGAGCGTGATGGTCTTGCCCGGGTTGATGCCATTGCCGATGTCGAAGAATCCGAACTCCTCGCCGTCTTCGGAGACGAGGATCTTCGAGATCTTCGTGTCGGTGTTGTTCGTGACTTTGAACGAATACTCGTCGGCGAATGCGGAAACGCTCATGAGAAGGACGGCGGCGGCGATGACGAAATGTTTCAATTTCATTGGACTTCCCCTTTTCAAAAAAATGATTCGCGCGGTTTCCCCGTCGCGAGTGCTCCACGGCAACCCGTGGCAACCATCAATACGATTCAGTTCTCCGCTACGACGATGACCCGGTCATCCGTACTAAACGTGACACTCGCAGCCTTCGGAGGATTCACATGGACTCCATCGCCGCTGCCTCCGGCCAGTCGATATCCGATGGCCACTTCTCCGCGGCGGCGCGCGCATTCGACGACGTGCCAGTAGCTCATCGGCTTTCCGAGAGCGACATAGTCGGACGCGGGACGCAGGTAAATCTCCGATCCGTCGGAGTCGAAGATGTCGTCAAACACCGCGCGGAGATCGCGATTCTCCGTGACCTGTGCGACCAGGAGACTGGTGAGATTTTCGCTGACGATGAAGTCGTCGGCCTGCGTGATCTCGGCCAGCTCGCGGTTGCGAACGTCGAGCATCTCGCTGACGATCGAGTAGCGGTTCGTGCCGCTCTTCGCCTCGATGTCGCGCAGATGCAGCAGCGTGACGAGCGTCTTCGCGTCGGCCTTCTGCACCGGCAGGTCGTCGGCATAGCAGAGGACGATGATGTGCTCGTACTGTTCGGGATCGACGCTCTCGAGCGTGGCGCGATCGCTGGAGTTGCCGCGACGAAAATCGAGCTCCTGCCGCACGAGAAGAGGCCGAAGCGCCTCGATGTCGTCGGCAATGCTCGGACTGTCGGCAACGACCGTCATCACCGAACCGGGAGCAACATAGTTGTCGAGCTCGCGAATGATGATCGGCGCGCGGGCGCTCCATCCGAGGAGCAGCGTCTTCTCCGGAGTGGCAACCGATGTCGGCCTCTCCACGAGCAGCGACGCGTCCATCGTCGGCGTGTGCCTGCCGATCCGCACGGCCGCCATGTCGGCAGCGATGACGATCGCTTCGTCACCCGCGACAAAAGCGCGATCCATCGGAGGATTCAGCTGCACGATTCCGTCAGCGGTCTTCACGCCAAGGAGAGACGACGTGTCGAACGCGAAGAGTGCGTCCTTGAACGACACTCCGTCCAGTGCCGCGTCGCGCTTGAAGTAGATCTCGTCTCCGCCGAAGTCGAGCAGTTCCGTGTACACACCGGAGAGGCCGGTCTGCCGGCATGTCTGCGCGATGACGCGCGCAATGGTCTCGCCGGTCTCGATGAGCTGCGCTTCGTCGCGTCCGACCAGGCGGGCCGGCTCCATGTTCCTGCGCTCTTTGATCTCGGCAACGATGTGGAACTTCTCCGCTCGCCGATCGGGATGATTCGTCACCGCCAGAATCGACTTGATCACCTCAGCATCCGGATCATCCCCCTCGGGTGAGAGAACCACGATCGCGCGAGCAGCGTTGAAATTCACGAGCCGCAGATCGCCGAGGTCGATGGGATTGCCGCGACGGCAGACGACGGTGGTCGTCTTCGCATCGTCGATGCGCTCGCGCACTTCATCGTCCATCGCGACCTTGTCGCGATCGGCCATGATCACGATGACGTTGCGCTTGCGGTGCTCGTTGCCAAGGATGAGCTCCCCCATGATGGAGAAGATGCGATCGTTCCAGCCGAGGATCACGATGTGGTTGGTCTCGGCGACGAGCGAGCGGCCTTTGCGGAGCTCTTCGATCTGATTGCCGACACCGTTGGAGATGAGACCGATGAGCGTGCCGACGATGAAGACACCGCCCAGCGTGACCAGGAGCATCATCACCAGATAGGACACGGGTCCGCTGTCGCCGCCCATCGTTCCGGCGTCGAGCGTGCGCATCAGGTTGTGCCACATCAGCGCAGGGAACGACAGCGCTGCCCCATCCTCGGCCGGCGGAGCTGCGCCGAGGAGCGTGAGCAGGATCGTTGCGACCGCGAGAAATGCAACGGTGACGATCGCGAGCCACGCGATCAGGGCAGGCGTTCCGCGAGAGAGCGTATTGTCAAACGCATAGCGCAGACGCTGCCGGAGCGTAAAAGTTTTCATGAACTCCTCTTGAAATGGTCCCGACCCGGTATATGGACGGGTTGGACGGTAGCAGAGACTAGCGCTCACGTCTCGTGAAACGTGCGTCAGCCGAACGTAAAGATGCGCTGCGAACCGGCATTCGGGGCAAACCTGCGACAAGACCTACGGGTACGCCGTGCTACCCTGCCGCGCCCTCGGGGTCCTGCCTCATGAAGGAGAGTCTGATGCGTATCGCTGCTGCGTTGTTTCTGATGCTGATTCCGGTGTTCGCGCGTGCGCAGGAAGAGTCGATCGTCGCCGATCGCCCCGGTCTCGCCGACGGTTCGACAACGGTCCCGCAGGGAGTCGCGCAGCTGGAAACCGGCGTGACTACCGAAGAGGGAGATAACTTCGCGCTCCCCACCCTCGTGCGATATGGAATCACGAATCGTTTCGAGCTGCGCATCGCCAGCGACGTCCTCGGATGGAACTCGGACGACAGCGACATCGCTCCGATCTCCGCCGGATTCAAACTGCGCCTTCGCGAAGGCGCGATTCCGCTCTCGCTCATCGCAAGCGTGCAACCGCCGTCCGGCGGAGGGAGCCTTCGATCGGATGCATTCGAAACCGAGGCACGTCTCGTGAGCGACATCGCAATCGCGGAAGGGCTGTCGCTGACACCGAACGTCGGAATCGCATTCGCCGAGGGCGATGACGCGGTTGGGATCTTCGCGATGACGCTCGAACGGGAGATGGGACGTGCATTGCCGTTTGTCGATTTCGAGACGAGCTTTGGCAGTGGCGACACGTCGTTGATCGCCGACGCAGGAGTGGCGTGGGTGGTTCGCCCGAATACGCAGCTGGATATTTCGGCGGGCGTGAATGTCGTTGGCGATGCGTATCCGGACTGGTTCATCGCGGCTGGGTATAGTCGGCGGTTTTAAAAGGAATCCGCGTTTCGCGTCTCTCTCCTGATTACCTACAAAGGAGGGACAACCCATGGCGAAACGAACGACCGGAGCGGCTGCGATCGCGGCTGCAGCGGAGCGGACGCAGAACATCGACAATTCCACGCGACAGGCAAGTCAGCCGGAACAAAGCTATCAGGACGACACCAGCGGAACCGTCGACGAAGGCTCGGGCGACGAGCCGAGTTGTGCGATCAAGCAGTTGCCATCGCGTCTCCAGTTCAAAGCGGCCGAGGTCGCATCGTTGATCAATCCGGTCAATGAACCATCCTTCGGGCTCACTGCAGCAGTCTCTGAAGGAGTGTTGCCGACACCGCTGGCCATCGCGGTCGCGACCGCGAAATATTGGGGAGCGAGACCACGCACGCTCACCGTCAGCTTCCTGGAAACGACACCCACGGAACTGCGGCGACGCATCCTCGGCCATCTGAATGCCTGGACGAGAACCGGCGGTGTGCGATTTCAGGAGACCGCGAGCGGCGGTCAGGTGCGAATCTCTCGTGGCGCGGGCGGCTACTGGTCCTACCTCGGGACCGACGTCCTGCTCATCCCGCCCGGCCGGCCAACCATGAATCTGCAGTCCTTCACCATGAACACCGCGGAGAAGGAGTACACGCGCGTCGTCCGCCACGAGGCGGGTCACACGCTGGGGTTCCCGCACGAACACATGCGCAAAGATCTCGTGAAACTCATCGACCCGGCAAAAGCCTACGACTACTTTCTTCGCACGTATGGATGGGACAGGACCACCGTCAAACAGCAGGTGCTGACCGCGCTCGACGAGCGGACGATCATGGGCACGCCGGTCGATCAGGATTCGATCATGTGCTACCAGCTTCCGGGCTCGATCACGACCAATGGACGTCCGATCCGCGGCGGCACCGACATCAACAACAGCGACTACGCGTTCGCAGGACGCATTTACCCGCGAAGCCTCGCGGCCGCCTCGACGGGCTGTTCCGAAACGTCGGACGACTGGCCCGAAAGCGAAGACGTGGACGTGAACAGCTACGCATCGTGAGCGGCATTCGTACCCGAGGCCTCAGATGAAACGGGTTGCATTCGTGAAAAGCGATTCGAGCGGCCGCGAACATTTCGCGGCCGCCACGGATCTTCCGACCTTCCTCGCGCAAGCAGGCGAATTGACGTGTGCGCAACGGCAACGGATCGTGGAGCAGGCGCTGATCCTGGTCGGAGAGAACTACGCGCACCTGCCGTTGAAGCGCGCCATGCACTCGATCGATCCCGTGCAGCGTCTGAGGTTGTTGCTTCAGACGCTGAAGGCGGCAGCGGAGCCCGACCAGCCGACCGAGATCGAGTTCCATCGCGAGATGACCGACATCTTCATGTCGCTCCGCGATCTCCACACGAACTACCTCCTGCCCGCGCCGTACAACCAGATGACCGCTTTTCTGCCGTTCCTGGTGGAAGACTACGTTCACGCGGATGGCCAGCGCGGATACGTCGTCTCGCACGTTGTAACCTGGTTCACGCATCCGACCTTCGTCCCGGGAGTGGAAGTCCTCCATTGGAACGGGATGCCGATCGAGCGTGCGGTCTCCCAAAACGGGCAGCGGTATGCAGGCAGCAACCGAGAGGCACGACATGCCCGCGGCGTGGAGACCCTCACCATCCGCGCATTGCTTCTTGCACCGCCGCCTGATGAGGACTGGGTGATCGTCGGGTACGAGACCGGGACGGGCGAACGGCTGGAGATTCGGATGAACTGGCAGGTCACTCCGTCGATCGCGAGCCGAGTCGATCCCGACTCCGCCGGTCGCGGGGCCTCGGTCGCGCTGGGCATCGACCTCGAGAACGAGATCATTCGCCGAATGCGGGCCGCGCTCTTTGCTCCCGAAGTCCTCGCCGCATCCCGCGAAACGGCAGCGCCGCTCGCAGCGCGCGATTCGCGCTATCCCGACATCTTCACTGCGAAGGAGGTCGTCACTCCCTCGGGAACGTTCGGCTACCTCCGCATTCGGACGTTCAATCACTGGCCGCCCGAGCAGTTCGTCGGAGAGTTTCTTCGGCTGATCGCCCTTCTCCCGCAACGCGGGCTCATCATCGACGTCCGCGGCAACGGCGGCGGCGTCATCATGAATGGAGAACTGATCCTGCAGACGCTCACGCCACGGACCATCGAGCCGGAGCCGGTCCAGTTCATCAACACGCCTCGCAATCTCGAGATCTGTCGCCGCAACGGGCCGCAGTCGCAATGGACCGATCTTTCCGCATGGCGGGACTCGATCGCTCAGGCGCTCCAGACCGGCGCCGTCTTCTCCGCGGGCTTTCCGATCTCCGATCCCGAAGAGTGCAACGCCATCGGCCAACGCTACTTCGGACCGGTCGTTCTGATCACCGACGCACTCTGCTACAGCACGACCGATATCTTCGCCGCAGGCTTTCAGGATCACGGCATCGGCACCGTCCTCGGCACAGACGGCAACACAGGTGCGGGAGGCGCCAACGTCTGGGAACATCAATCCTTCGTAAGCGACATCCTTCCCGATTCCGGATACGAAGAATTGCCGAACGGAGCCGGCATGCGGATCTCCATTCGCCGGACGCTGCGCGTCGGCGGACACGCAGGAGCTCCCGTCGAGGACCTCGGCGTGATCCCGCAAGAGCGCCACTTCCTCACTCGCAACGACGTCCTCCACGACAACGAAGATCTCATCCGAAACGCGGCTTCTCTGCTGGCCGCTCGCCCAGTGCGCGCGCTGAAGGTGAAGTTCGAGCGCATCTCCTCGACACACGCGAAAGTCATCGCAGAAACAGAAGGAATGACGCGCCTCGACGTTTATCTGGACGACCGCCCCAACCAATCCATCGAAGTGGAAAACGGCCTCGTGCAGTTCGACGCTCCGCTGGCCCGTACTCTGGAGCTGCGTGGATTCGACGGCGGACAACTGGCGGCGCGGTATCGGACAGAGATTCACGCATAACTGTACGGCAGCGTTCGCACGGCATCCGGCGAACCGTTGGCCATCTCGACGAAGCGACAGAGACCATTCACGAGTCGCATCTGCTTGGGCGTCTTGCACGCAACGTCGAGCAGTCGGGGGCTGGCGACGACCGTTGCGACGCAGCGAGCGCGCGAGATCGCAACGTTCAATCGATTGCGGCTGAAGAGAAACTCGATGTCGCGCGGAAGCTCGGCGGCGCTCGACGTGGCCATGCTGAAGAAAACGATCTGCGCCTCTCTCCCCTGAAATTTGTCGACCGTTCCGACCGGCACATCGCTCAACCCAGCCTCGGAAAGGACATTCGTGATGCGACGCACTTGCGCGTTGTACGCGGCAACGATGAGGAAATTCGAGGGACGCAGCGGCGACACTCTTCCCTTCGAGTCGGTGAACGTGCCGCGCAGCATGCGTCGAATCTCTGCCGCGATTGCCTGCGCTTCTTCTTCCGAGGACTGTGCGTTGCCGACGTGCTCGACGGCCAGGAATCGCAATCCGGTTTCCACCACCCCGCCGATTGTCACGGCTTGATTCGCACACTCATCTGCAGATTCGAGTCGCGAGTCGTAGACGACCTCAGAAACGAACTCGCAGACCTTCGGATGCATGCGCCGCGTGTGTCCGAGGAAGATGCCGCGATCGGGCGGAACGGTTGCGTGCTTGCCGAGAAGGTGTTCGAGAACGGAGCCGCCGGCGCCGTCGGGATGTGCGCCTTGCGAGACCTGCGCGAGCTGCAACGGATCGCCGAGGAGGATCACATTGCGGGCGGCGGTCGAGACGGCGATTGCGTTTGCGAGCGACACCTGTCCCGCTTCGTCGATGAAGAGATAGTCGAGAGTGCGGTCCATCGCGTCATCCGAGAAGAGCCAGGCAGTGCCGGCGACGAGCGCGATCGCGGGATCGGCGCAAGCGCCGTTGCTGCTCGTCGGCTCGATCATCGGATTCGGCAGTTTCGACACGAAGATCGAATCCTCGCCGGTGCTGCTCTTCTTCAAACCGCGGAACCAGAAGTTTTTCTCGCGCGCGAACTCTTCGACCCGCTCGAGCAGATTGTGAATGGCCTTGTGTGAGTTCGATGTCACGCCGACGCGCTTTCCGGCGCGCAGCAGATCGACGATGACGTGCGCGCCGGTGTACGTCTTGCCGGAGCCCAGAGGTCCCTGCACAAACAGATACGAGTCGTCGAGATTGCGCGTGACCTCGGCGGGATCGTGCAGTGCCTCACCTTCCGCGAGACCGCGCACGCGCGGCGCGTGATTGAGGAGGATGTCGAGACCGGCGCGATAGGGGGTACCGGACTCGACGACTGCTTTCGCGAAACGACGGATGGCTTTGCGAATGGGACCGCTGTTGATCGAGGGCTTCGGAATGAGGGCGATGGGATGCGGCTGCTGCGCGAGCTTCGGTCCGCGACGAAGCGTGAGCACACCGGTCGCATCCTCGAGCGACTCGATCTCGCCCGCACTCTCGCCGTCGCGCGCGTCGCACACGACGTCGCCTTCATCAAACTTGTGTTCCTGCGGTTTGAAGCGGTACGTGAAGAGCAGTGACTTCTTCATCTTCACCGGCGCGACGGTCTCGTCGAGCATCAATCCCGCGATCGATTCGCTGTCCTCGAACAGCTCATCGGCCGTCATCTTCTGCCGCGCGAAGTACCACCACCACGCCGGCCGTTCTTCGCGCCGGTGGTAATAAAGAAGATGCGCGAGCAGCGGCTGCTCATCGATCAGTTGCGCGTGCAGAGCGGCGGTTTCTTCATCCTCGTCGCGTCGCTCTTCCTTCAGCGGCTGCGCCTGCTCCGAATCCTTCCACGCGACGTCGGCAGGCTTGATTGCCGCGAGCCACCGCTGCAGGCCGAGCACGGAAATGCAGTCCTCGCGGTTGTATCGCTCGATCGAGACGAGCATCGCCGGATCGTTCGTCTCCAGCCATTGCTCGTACGCGAGCACCGCGCCGCCCGCGTCGGCAACGCCTTCTTCTTCGCGTTGAAAGTAAAACGTCTCGACCTTCTTGAGGCCGTATCCGGAGTGCGAGATGCGCATCGACTGACGCACGATCGCAGAGAGATCGACGAACGCCTCCTGTCGCAGCAGATCATCGAGCTCGCGTTCGCGCGTGCCGTGTCGTCCCGTCAATCTTTTGAGCGTGGCCACTTCCATCGCACCGTAGTGATAGATGTGCGCATCGGGATCCGCCGCGCGACGCGCCACGAGAAAGTCCATCACCTCGGCGAACGCCTCAGCCTCCGCCGCAGCGTTGTGAGCCCACCATGCGCGGTACTCGCTCTCGCTCCATGCAACGCCGAAGAGGTACGTCAGTCCCTCGCCGACGAACGGATCGCCTTCGACATCGAAGAACACATCGCCCGAGGACGGCCTCGGCAGACGGAGAAAGCCGCGCTCCGATTCCTGCGGCAGCAATTCGAACGTGTGAATGCCTGTACGCCGATGTTCGAGTTGCAAGCGCGCCTGATGCGCGAGGACGCCGAGGTTCTCCGGCTGAATCCGAGGAACGCGCAACTCCGGCGGCACCTCGGCAAGCGCAGTCAGCGTCGTTACGCCCCCTTTCTCCAGCCGCGTGGCCTGCGTGCGGCGGATGTTCGCAACGAGTGAAAGATGGTCGACGTTGTTCCAATGCTTCCAGCAATGTGCCGACCAATCGCAGAGCGCGCAGAACTCGACCGGATACGGCGCGGGCGCGTCGCCACGTCCGATGAATGCTTCGACGGATGCGCGGACATGACGGTAGTACGCGGCGTACTCGGCGACGATGAAGGAGACGCGCTCGTTCGTGCCGAGGATGATGTGCATCGACTCGGGAGCGACGCCCTGCAGGCGTGCGAGGTGCGCGCTGTAATCGGACAGCTGTAGAAGAAAGTGAGCCTTCACGGCGCGCGCGAGTTTCGTGTCGAGGACTTCGTAACTCCAGTCGCCGAGGATCGAAGGGCGTTCGACGCGCTCGAGGAGATCGGCGTAGCCAACCCAGCGGCCGTCGAAGAACGCGGCCTGATAGATCGCGTCCGCGCCGCCGCGCATCGCGTCGAGCGTCGCGGCTTCGGCGTGGCGCAGATCCGACGGAAGCCAGTCGGGACGATCGATGGTAACGACGCGTTTGCCGCTTGCATGGAGAGTGGCCAGATACGCGTGCTCGTGCTCATCGCCCTTCTCTGCGATCAGATCGGTCCATGCAGACGGAGGCCGTGTCGCGAGCGGTTTGATCACGCCGCTCTTGGTCCCGTGATCGAGAAACGTCGCATGCTCGCAGCGCACGTACTTCGTGAGATCGCCCGTGGCGAAGAGCAGAGTCGAACCGGCGTATCGCATTGCACACGGATCGACACGAACGCGCGGCGACGGTGGCGTGACGCCCCGTTTTCGCGCGGAGCGTGTCTTGACGATGGAATGTTGCCGACGGAGCTCGAGCGTGTGTTGCAGGCGTCGATCGCACGCCGACAGTGGACCGACCGCGGAAAACGCCGGGCGGAGAGCCCGTCGTTCCAGTGGATCGCGCAAGGCGGCAGCGCGAACGTGCATGGCTATGCGACAGGCGACTTCGTCTACATCGGCAACGGCGCTGGGACCGAACCTTCGGCGATCGATCCGCGTCTGCCGATCGACGCCGCGTATCCGAACACGTCCGGCGAACAGATGCCGTACTGGCCGGCCTATGACTCGATCCCCGCGGAATGCCGTGCCGCGTATCTGCAGTGGCTGCACGGCGGACGCACGGATCCGTACGTCGCCATCGGATACGTCTTCGTCTTCTTCTACGGCCTCGAACGCCGCGTCTACGACTTCATCGCGCGCCGCGGCTCGAACGCGGACGAAGTTCTCGCCATCGCGAACGAAGTGGCTCGTCTGTACGCGCTGCACGCGAACCGCAGCGGCTCGTTCGAACGCTACGCGGAAGAGCTGCTCGATCTGATCGAGTTGATCGAACCGCGCGCGCGAACGATTCCGCGTGAGATCACGATCCAGCCCGGATACGGCGTCCCGCGCCGCATCGCTATCGCACTCGGTGAGCTTGCGGTTGCAGAACAGCCGGTTCCCGCAGGACTCGCGCTCGATTGGCTGCGGTCGATCTGGTATTTCAACATGCCGGCCATACGCTGCGCGGACGAATTCGAACTGCTCTTTCACATCCGCTACGCGAAACGTTTCGGGCAGGGACTTTATCTGCAGCCGGGCCGCACGTTCCTCGACTTCACCTACCAACCCGCCAGTGCCGCACTCGACGCGATCCGCGTCAACCAGCGCGACATTCCCGACGTCACGCAGCTCGCTCGACCACGCACGAAACTCACCGAGCTCACCCAGGAATGCAGCAGCGCACTCGACGCCTTCAGCCGTCTCCTCGGCAAGAATCCCAGCGCACGCGAATCGCTCGCGGCATTCGCACTGCTGCCCGATGAGCTGATCGAGGGCACGCATTCCGCCGACGCGAAATCACTCGCTGCGCTCGTCACCTCGCGTCTCGACGAGCACGGCCGCGCGCAACTCGGCGCGGCTGAGCTGCTGCAATTCGTGCGCATCGCGAAGCCGGAGAAGATCGCGAAGAACGAAGCGATGCTGCTCGCGCAGGCGCTCGAAAAACTCGGCTACGGCATCGAGCCCGACGTGCGCCTCGGCGGTCCGACGTTCGAGAGCGACGGCCGCGTGATCGTTTTTCGCCGCCTCCCCGACTGTCCGTCCACTGCATCGGATGAATACGCAACGGCCACGATCTGCATGCGCCTCGGCACGATGGTCAGTGCCGCCGACGACGACGTTTCTGAACAGGAACGCGCACTCCTCGAGCGACACATCGCCGAAGCGCTCCTGCTCTCCGCGGGCGAACGCCAACGCCTCCGCGCGCACCTCGCGTGGCTGATCGAAACAAATCCCGGAACCGCGGGCATGAAGAAACGCCTCGCCGCACTGTCGCACGACGCGCGGCATCACATCGGACGACTGCTCGTCAGCATCGCCACGACCGACACGCGCGTCGATCCGCGCGAGATGAAGATCCTCGAAAAGCTCTACGACCTCATCGGACTCAATGAGACCGATCTCTATCGCGACGTCCACTCCGCGCAATCCGCGGACGATGAGCCGCTCGTGATCGACACGCCCGCGTCAGTCTCGAAGCGATTCACCATTCCTCCGAAGCCGCAGCCAACACCCGGCCTCGACATGTCGCGCGTCCGACTCCGCATCGCGGAAACGCGCCAGGTGTCCGCGCTTCTCGGCAGCATCTTCGTCGAAGACGAAGCACCTGCGCGCATCGCACCCATCGCTGCGCAAGCAAACACGATCGGCACACTCGATGCCGCGCATTCGGAACTGCTGCGCCGTCTTGCGCAATGCGAGAGCTGGACGCGCGACGAAGTCGAGCGCATCACGTTGGAACTGTCGCTGATGACCGACGGCGCGCTCGAAGCGATCAACGACTACGCCTACGCGACCGCGGATGAGCCGTTCTGGGAAGACGACGATCCGATCGCGATCAACGCCGCAGTAGCGAGGAACTTCATTCGATGATCAAACCAAAGCATCGCGAATCGATCATTCAATCGCTGCGCGCCGGTGTCGTGCCGCGCGCGGGACAGCAACACATCCAGGTCGGCCGCCACGACGAAGTGAAGGCGCTCGTCACGGACATCGATCGCGTGGCAGACGCCGGCTCATCGATCCGCTTCATCATCGGCGAGTACGGTTCCGGCAAAACGTTCTTCCTGAATCTCATCCGCTCCATTGCGCTCGAACGCAACCTCGTCACGATCAACGCCGACCTCTCGCCCGATCGCCGCCTGCACGCGACCGGCGGACAGGCGCGATCGCTGTACGCGGAGTTGATGCGCAATCTCGCGACGCGCTCGAAACCGGATGGCGGCGCGTTGGCGAGCGTCGTCGAGAAGTTCGTCTCCAGCGCACTCGCCGAAGCGCGCGCCGCGGAAATCGGCGTCGACGCGGTAATTCGCACGCGACTGGCATCGCTCCAGGAGCTCGTCGGCGGCTACGACTTCGCGCACGTCATCGAGGCGTACTGGCGCGCACACGACAGCGGCAACGAAGACCTGAAGGAATCGGCGCTGCGCTGGCTGCGCGGCGAGTACACGAGCAAAACCGACGCGCGCACGCACCTCGGCGTCCGCACGATCGTCAGCGATGCGAACGTCTACGATCAGCTGAAGCTCTTCTCGCGCTTCGTACGTCTCGCGGGATACGGCGGATTGCTGATCGTGCTCGACGAGCTCGTGAATCTCTACAAGCTCGCGAACACGCAGGCGCGCAACAGCAACTACGAACAGATCCTGCGCATTCTCAATGACATGCTGCAGGGATCCGCCGAAGGCATGGGCGTCCTCCTCGGCGGCACGCCGGAGTTTCTGCTCGACACGCGCCGCGGTCTCTACAGCTACTCGGCGCTGCAATCGCGACTCGCGCAGAACCAGTTCGCGACGAACGGTCTCGTCGACTACAGCGGTCCCGTATTGCCGCTCTCGCAGCTCACAAAGGAAGACCTGTACGTGTTGCTCGCGAACATCCGCAACGTATACGCGCTCGGCGATGCCTCGAAATACCTCATCCCCGACGACGCGCTCGAGGCGTTCATGCATCACTGCTCGACGCGCATCGGCGACGCCTATTTCCGCACGCCGCGCAACACCGTGACCGCATTCGTGAGTCTGCTCTCCGTGCTCGAACAGAACGCCGAAGCGAAGTGGCACGAGCTGCTCGGAGCGGTCACGATTCCGACCGACCGCAATCCCGATCTCGAAGGCGTCGCGGACGACGATGACGATCTCGCCTCCTTCCGGCTCTGACGGCTCGTCGTCGTTCGAGTGGCTGCACGAGCGCGTGCGCCGCTGGATCTGGGACCAGCAATGGTCCGAGCTCCGCGACGTGCAGGAGACGGCCATCCGCACGATCCTCGGCACCAACGGCGACGCGATCATTACCGCTGCGACCGCAGCCGGAAAAACAGAAGCCGCGTTTCTGCCGATCTGCTCGACGCTCGTCGACGATGAGACTTCGACCGGCGTGCAGGTGTTGTACATCGGACCGCTGAAGGCACTGATCAACGATCAATGGCGCAGGCTCGACGGTCTGTGTGAATCGCTTGAGATTCCGGTGCATCGCTGGCATGGCGATGTGACCTCGTCCGCGCGCATGCGACTGATCCGGCAACCCGACGGCATCCTGCTGATCACACCCGAATCTCTCGAAGCGATGTTCGTACGACGCGGCTCCGAAGTCGGGCGCATCTTCGCGGGATTGCGCTTCGTCGTCATCGACGAACTGCACGCATTCATCGGCAGCGAGCGCGGCATGCAGTTGCAATCGCTGCTGCATCGCATCGAGCTCGTGTTGCACCGGACCGTGCGAAGAATCGGACTGAGCGCGACGCTCGGTGACATGACCATTGCCGCCGATTTTCTTCGTCCTCCGAATCGCCGCACGACACCACCGGAAGTCGTGAAATCCGAGGAAGCGGGCGCCGGGATGAAACTGAAGCTCTACGGTTTCCGTCGCGCGCTGAAGCCCGAGATCGAAGTTCCCGAGGAAGACGAAGAAGACGAAACCGCGCGCTCGATCGCACAGCATCTCTTCAAAAACCTGCGTGGCGCAAACAATCTCGTCTTCGCAAACGCGCGCGGCAGCGTCGAAAAGTACACCGATCTTCTTTCGCGCATGTGCGAGTCCGCGTCCCTGCCGCAGGAGTTCTTCGCGCATCACGGCAGCCTCTCGCGCGAGCTGCGCTTCGACGTCGAAGATCAACTCAAGCGGGGCGATCGACCGCTCACCGTGATCTGCACGAGCACGCTCGAAATGGGTATCGACATCGGTGCCGTCACGAGCGTCGCGCAGATCGGCCCGCCGCCGAACGTCGCCTCGCTACGCCAACGCCTCGGCCGCTCCGGTCGTCGCGGCGAGCCCGCGGTGCTGCGCCTGTACATCGAAGAAGCGACCGTCACCGAACGCAGCTCGCCACAGGAAGCGATCCGCGCCACGCTCGTCGAGACGATCGCGATGATGAACCTTCTGCTCGAGAAATGGGTCGAACCGCCGCCTGCCGGCATGCTGCACGGCTCGACGTTCGTGCAGCAATTTCTCTCGCTCATCGCGCAACACGGCGGCGTGTCTCCCTCGGACGCCTACGCGATGCTCTGCGCCGGCGGACCGTTTCACGAGCTATCGAAGCCAATGTTCATGGGCCTGCTGCGCACGTTGAGCTCGCACGAGCTCATCGAGCAAACGAGCAATCAGGAGCTGCACCTCGGCGCGAAGGGCGAGAAGTACGTCAACACGCACGACTTCTACACGGCCTTCTTCACCGCCGACGAATATCGCCTCATGACCGCGGGAACGAACCTCGGCACGCTGCCGATCGTGAATCCGATCGACGAAGGCTCGTTCCTCATCTTCGCGGGACGGCGATGGCGCATCGTTTCCGTCGATCAGGAGAAGCGCGTCATCGATCTCGTCGCGGCAGGCGGAGGTCGCGTGCCGATCTTCGACGGTGCGTCGCGCGGCAACGTACACGATCGCGTGCGTCGCGAGATGCTCGCCATCTACACGACCACGGACGTTCCGCGTTACCTCGACGCGACCGCCTCGGATCTCCTGCACGAAGGACGCGAAAACTTCGCGCGCTATGCACTCGATCGCACGTCGTTCATCCGCGCCGGTGATGGTGCGCTGTACTTTCCATGGTACGGCAGCCTGGCGATGAACACGCTCGTGCAGCAGTTCGCGGCGCGCGGCATTCGCGTCTCGGCCGAAGGTCCCGCGATCGCTGTCGAGAAATGGTCGCCGGAGAAACTGCGCGACGCAGTCGACGCGTGCGAGAGCGAGCGGCCGGTCGACACACTCGCTCTCGCGGCAAACGTCAAAAACAAAGAACAGGAAAAGTGGGATTGGGCACTCGACGAAGAGACGCTCTGCGCGTCGTATGCGAGCCGAAGCCTCAGTCGAAATCCCCTCAGAGGCGCGCTTCGAAAATCAGATTGAACGGCGTCTCCGCCGCGCGCCGGAAATGCGAGAAGCCCGCTTTGCGGAACACCTCGGCGAGACGTGCCTCCCCTGCTTGCGCGCCGAGGACCAGTTGGCCGCCGTCGGAGATCGCATGGGCACTGCAGATGGCGGCCGAGGCGGCGTAGTACATCCGCGCGACCGGCGAGATGTTGTCTTCTACGCGATCGCCCGCGAACGGCTCGATGAGCATGACCGTGCCGCCGGGAGCGAGCGCGCCGGCGGCATAGCGCGCGGCGCCAACCGGATCGCCCATGTCGTGCAATGCATCGAAGAAACAAATGAGGCCGTAGCCGTCGGCGGGATAGTCGACGGCGCGGGCGGTATCGAAATGCACGCGATCGCCGAGACCGGCATTCGATGCGAGTCGCGTCGCTTCATCGATCGAAGGCGCGTGAACGTCGAAGCCGTGAAAACGCGATTGCGGAAACGCGTGCGCCATCAGCATCGTCGAGTGACCGTGTCCGCAGCCGACATCGGCGACGGTGATTCCGGCTTCGAGCTGATTCACGACACCTTCGACCGCGGGCAGCCACTGCGAAAGGAGACTGCCGCTGTAGGCGTTGCGATAGAAGGCCGCGACGCCGCTGTGGAGACGCGCGTCGTGATCCCCCCAACTGACGCCGGCGCCGGTGCGAAACGCGTCGAGCGTTCTCTCTTCGTCGAACCACATCGACGCCGGCACGTTCCACGCCGGTGGAAGAAACAGCGGACTCTCTTCGTCGGCCAGGACGATCGCCTGCTCGGGAAACAGCTCGTAGGTATCGCTCACCGCGTGGTAACCGACGTAGCCTCCCGCGACCTGCGAGCCCAGCCACTCGCGGACATATCGCTCCGCGCATCCGCTGCGCGACGCGACCTCGTGAGAGGTCAGCGGTCCCGCTCCGGACATCGCTTTGTAGAGACCGAGTTTGCTGCCGACGCTGACCATCACGCCGCCATAACCCGCGGAGAGATCGCCTATGGCGCGGACGAGAAACGATTCCAGTTTGGTCTGATCGATTGCTTGTGCGTTCATCTTTGTTGCTCCTGCTCGCCGATTTGAAGTTGTCCGGCGACGCACCTCATAATCGGATCGATGGCGCGTCCGCGGGAGTGGCGGAATCGCCCTGAAAAGGTTCATTCGTGCCACAACCAGCCAGCGTCGGATCGAATCCCCGTCACGTCAGCCTCGTCGCCCTGCCCGATGCAGCGGTCTCCACGCTGTTCGGCATCTACGACGTCATGAACGGCTTCAGCAACTTTCTCGGCTCCGGCCAGAGCGCGCCGTTTCGCATCGAGATCGTTGGCGAGACAGCGGGTCGCGTTGCACTGGCGAGCGGCGTATCGGTCGACGTGCAGCGCACCATCGACACGATCGAGACGACCGACATCGTGATCGTTCCGTCGCTGTTCCTGCAGCCGGGCGGATGGAAGAAGGAGCGCTATCCGCGTCTCGTCGAATGGCTGCGCGCGATGCACGAACGCGGCGCGCTCCTCTGTTCCGCGTGCTCCGGAATCTTTCTTCTGGCGGAGACAACGTTGTTCGACGGAAAAGACGCGACCGTGCACTACGGCTACGCGCGGTCCTTCACGACGACGTATCCGGCTGTTCCCATTCATCCGGAACGCGTGCTCGTGATCGCCGGCGCGCGAGAGGAGCTCGTGAGCTCGGGCGCATCGACGACGTGGCACGATCTCGTGCTCTATCTCATCGCGCGCTATGCCGGCGCGACCACCGCGCAGGACGTCGCGCGCATGTTCGCGCTGCAATGGCATCAGGACGGCCTCACGCCGTACATGATTTTCGAAGGGAAGAGCGATCACGGCGACGGCGACATTCAGAGCGCGCAGCAATGGCTGCGCGAGCATTTCTCGGTGGCCAGTCCGGTCGAGGAAATGGTCCGGCAATCGAGACTCGCCGAGCGGACGTTCAAACGCCGCTTTGTCGCGGCGACCGGACTCACGCCGATTGCATACATCCAGCGCCTGCGCATCGAAGATGCGAAGCGGCGCCTCGAGCGTACCGAGGCGCCGGTCGACGAGATCAGCTGGCGCGTGGGCTATGAGGATCCGGCGTTCTTTCGGCGGCTGTTTCGACGCACGACCGGACTCGCACCGGGCGCGTATCGCAAGCGTTTCCGGATTCCTGATTTCGCGCGGACGTAACACGCGTTCTCATGAGACGCGCACCGCGTGCCGGTTCAGCACGTATTTGTCGAACGCGTATTTCCAGGGCACCGCCAGCATCATCAGCGGAACCCACATGAACACCTTCGCCATCCCCTCGGCACGCGACCCTGCCAGTTGGCCGACCGTCCACAACGGATAGGCGACGAAGAGCAGCCAGACGGATTTGTAGAGGACGATGAAGATCGCGATCGGAAGCAACTTCAGCGGCCGAAACACGCCGAAGATCGACAGCAATGAGTACGACGCGAACATGCTCCACGCCGCGGCCCTCATCGGGTCCCATGCTCCTTGATGCTTCAGCAGATAGGACCACGCGTCAAAGCCGACGAATAGAAACACCAACAAAAACAACGTTCGCAGCAGATAGATGTGGATCGGCCGCACACCCTCGTAACGTTCAGTATTGGGTCGAAAGACATAAGAAATCGCCATGTTCGTAATCTCCTGTCGCGAATATCGGCGCTACGCGCGAACAGGCCCACCTGATTGCGACGAACAGCGGTTTTTCGGGTATGAGCGTGCGGTCTGGCGCAGCAACCAGCGCTGCCGGCCGCGCCGGCCCGCCGGAGGCCCCCGGTCGTTCTCCCTCACATCTGCCGAAAAACATGCAGGTAATTGCGACTGACGGGCAGGACGTCCTTGCGGCCCTTGAGGTGAATCTCGGCGGTCTCGTTGTCGTGCCTCCGGATGTGACTGATCGAGTGGAGATTCACGACGACCGATCGATGTACCTGCACGAACTGATTGGCGTCGAGCTGCGTGATGAGCTCCTTCAGCGGGATGCGCACAACCGCCTCGCCACCTCGCCAGGCGATGACGGTGTACTTCGCGTCCGAGCGGACGTAGTCGATCTCGTCGACCGGGATCATTCGCACGATCTGTCCCACCTGCGCGCGAATCCAGCGAAGGGACGTCCCCTGCAACGCGGCCAGCTGCGCGGCGAGCTGCTGCAACAGCACTTCGGTGTTTGTCGCCGGACGCGCCGCTGCCAGACGTTCCCTGAGCCGCGCGACCGTTTCCTCGAGACGCGCCGGCTCGACCGGCTTGACGAGGTAATCGAGCGCGCCCTGTGCGAACGCCTGCACGGCGTAATGGTCGTATGCGGTGACGAACACGAGATGCGCGCGGCGGCCGATATGGTTCGCCGCATCCATTCCCGACAAGCCGGGCATGTGCACGTCGAGAAAACAGACGTCGGGCTCGAGCTCGTCGAAAAAGTTGATGGCCTCGCGGCCGTTGCGCGCCTGCGCCACGATCTCCAGTTCGGGCCACGCCTGTGCGAGCTGGCGCGCCAGCGCTTCGCGCAGAAGAGGCTCGTCGTCGGCGATCAGTGCGGTTGGGTGCGCGTCCATCAACTCGTCCCTGCCACTGCCGGCATCTCCAGTTCTGCGCAGACCCCGCCGTGTTCCTGCGACGTGATCCTCAGCTCCGCGTCATCGCCGAACATCAGTTGCAGACGTTCGCGAAGCGCGGAGAGACCGCTGCGCAAACCGTGATCCGTTGCATGCAGACCGATGCCGGTGTCGCTGACGCGGATCACACAGCGATCGCCGCGCCGCTCGACGTGAATGTCGATCGAGCCGCCTTCCTCACTCGGGTCGATGCCGTGACGAACGGCGTTCTCGACGAGCGTGAGCAGCGTCGTCGGCGGACAGCGAAGGGAACGCGCGGAGTCGTCCACGTGCAGCGCGTATCGCAGACGATCGGGCATACGCATGTGCATCAACTCCAGATAGGCCTCGACCAGGCGCAGTTCACGGCCGAGCGTTGCCACCGGCTCGTGGAGCAGCGGCACGGCCGCGCGGAGATAGTCGATGAGACTGCGCAGCACGGACGAGGCACGAGGCGATCCGGTGTCGACCAGGGCCTGAACATTCGCCAGCGTGTTGAAGAGAAAGTGCGGCGCAACCTGCGCCTGGAGCAGCTGCAGACGAGCATCGAGCGCCTGACGTCCGAGCTCACTTCGCTCCAGTTCAAACGCGAGCGCCTGATGTCGCGCCATCGCTTCCTTCTGCCGCACCAGCGCTGCCAGCGCCGTCCAGGGCGCGACGAGAAGGGCGAAGAACGTGAGCATCATCCAGCCCTCCATCCGGTCCGGATCCTCCCAGTACGGCGGAGCGCCCGGTCTGGTGGACAGGATCCAGATCGACACAGTGGAAAGCGGAACGGACACGCCTACGGCGACGACCTGGAGCACCCATCGCGGCAGCCACCGCGGCAACCGTTTCGGCCAATGCTCGAGGACCGAAAACACGAGCGTGGCGATGAGTCCCACCGCTGCCGCACGCATGACGATCGAGGCGATCCCCTCCCGCCATCCCTGTCCCAGGAGCCAACCCAGCGCAGCGGAGAGTGTCAGGGCGACAACCACGCGCCGCCACCCATGCGCGATGGGGAGGTCGGTGGTTGGAGCGAGCGAGGTCATTGACGTTGATGGTGCGGCCGTGCGCCGCGGTGCGTCAACGGCCATGCGACGAAACGCGGTTTTGGCGCGCTCGTAAGCACCTCGTAAGTGGCCATGACCATCATTCGCGTCCGGGCAGCCAAGGCTGTCGTGAATCGGAGGTCTTGCTTGCGGTCTCGTATCTCGCTGTTGATGTTTCTCGGTCTCGTACTCTTCGTGGTTGCCGACAGCGCGGCCGCACAGGGACGTCGTCGCGCCGTGCGGTCGGGTGTTGGAACCGCACCGGCCGCGCAGATCACCACGTTTGCAGTCATCGATCAGGCCGTGGCCGAAAGCCGCATCTCGCCCGATCAGGCCATGCTCTACAAAATCTTCACGATCTATGACGATCCGCGTCTGCCGCAGGAAATGCGCGGCGACGACAGCGGCATCGCCGACACGATCTACATGAGCGAAGTCGCCGCGAAGTACGAAACGCTGCCGGTCGACGTGCAGATGCAGGTCGCGCCGTTTCTGATTCCGCCGTTTCACAAGAACAGCTGGTACGAGTTGCGACAGCAGCAAACCACACAGCCATTTCAATCCCTCGGCATCACGCCGTACGGCTTCGGCATCGAGCGGCCGTGTACCGACTGCCCTCTCAGTTTCGAATGGGAATTCGTCCCCACCGCCAATGGCAAAGTGAAGGTCTGGTACTTCGCCAGCAATGCGCTCGACAAGCTCAAGGCCCAGGGATTCGCTGACGAGATCGACCAGGTCATCTGGCCGAAGCTCAAGGGACTGATGGGACGCGAGCCGCTGCCGGACGACGGCGAAGGATGGCTCGGCGCTGCGATGGGCGGCGACTCGCGTCTCGATATCGCGCTGGTCGACATCGGACGCAGCATCACCACCGCGCGATTCAGCAACAAGTGCAATGGCGCCGCATGGGCGTCCATCCAGTTCAACAAATCACGGCCGCGTGAAGAGCTCGCGCACGAGTTGATGCATGCCTTTCAGTACGCGTTCAACGTGAAAGTCCGCGGCGGCGACTGCACGGGCGAAGGCGAATACCGCTGGCTCATGGAAGCGACCGCGGAATGGGTCAAGGATTACATCTATCCGGGCTCGACATCACCGCATAACGAACACTGGGCGACCCCGCACTTTCTGCGCGAGCCGGAAGCGCCGCTGAACCATCAGCAGGATCCGCACTGGTATGGCGCATACCTGTTTCCCTTCTTTCTCGCGCGATTGAAAGGACAGACGAACATCGTCGGACAGGTCTGGGCGAATACCGAGGGTGTGGCCAGCCTGCCTGCGATCGAGCAGGCGTTGCAGCCCCTGGGCGGTTTCGAAAAGGTGTGGCCGGAATTCGTGCTCCACAACTGGAACGAGGATCCGGTCGACGACTACAAGAAGATCGATCAGCTCAACGCCCGCCCGAAAGAATCCGGAGACACGCTTCTCAAAGGCGCCGAGGTCGATCAATACGCGACGCTCAACGTCGAGTTGCCGCATCTCTCCGCGTCCTACAAACACTTCGTCTTCAATGACAAGGTGAACTCCTTCGCGTTCCTCAATGGCCTCACCTTCGTTCTCTCCACCGAGCCGCGCGTTCTCATGAACACGTTCGACCTCGGCCATCAATACAAATGGACCGCCGTGCCGCCCGAACAGAAAAAGGGTGCATCCGTGCAGGCGATTCTCAAGAGAAACGGCAAATGGGAAGAGCCGCTGGACTGGACGAACGT
>DASYLL010000013.1:0-2405 GCA_036009605.1 Thermoanaerobaculia bacterium
CCCGCCGGTACCGGCGATCCGCTCAATGGGTACTACCAGATTTTGCAATCTCCGGGATACATCGTGCTTTTGATGGAAGTGTTCCACGATGCCCGCATCATTCCGCTCGACGGAAGCCCGCATCTTTCCGACAGCATTCGTCAGTGGCATGGAGACTCCCGGGGTCGATGGGACGGCAACACGCTCGTCATCGACACCACGAACCTCTCTTCGAAAAGCAATTTTCTGGGATCCGCGGAGAACCTGCACATAGTTGAGCGGATCACACGCACGGCCCCGGACATGATCGACTACGAAGTCACTCTCACCGATCCATCCACGTGGATCACTCCGTGGACTGCATTGATTCGCTTAACACAACTGAAGACCAAGATCTACGAGTACGCCTGCCACGAAGGGAACAGAGCGATGAATGGCATCCTTGCCGCTGCCCGCGCCGAGGAAAAGGCCGTTGCGGAAGCTGACAAGGGTCGAGAGTGAATCGATCGCGAACTGGGCTCTAGCAGCCCGTGGCGCAAGTAGGTGAATAGGGATCGACAGCGTCGATCGCGTGTCCTAAACTTTGCGCATGGCGATGGGTAAACGCAAACGGCGAGCGCGCCAAGCGTCGATGTGGGTGGCCACGCAAGATTTGCCGCGTAGCGCGGCGCATCCGTTCTACCGACGGCTGAATCGGGTGCTGGACGAGGCGCAGTTCGATGCGTTCGTCGAGGGCGCGTGCGCGACGTTCTACGCCGAGGTCATGGGACGCCCCAGTCTCGCGCCGGGCCGGTACTTTCGGCTGCTGCTGCTCGGGTATTTCGAAGGCCTCGACTCGGAGCGCGCGATCGCCTGGCGCGCGGCTGATTCGCTGAGCGTCCGGAGCTTCTTGGACCTGGACCTGCACGAACCGACGCCGGACCACTCGACGATCTCGCGCACGCGTCGGCTGATCGATCTGGAGACCCATCGGGCGGTCTTCACCTGGGTCCTGCAGCAGTTGGCGGACGCGGGGCTCGTGAAGGGCACGACGATCGGCATCGACGCGACGACCCTCGAGGCCAACGCCGCGTTGCGGAGCATCGTGCGGCGCGACACCGGTGAGACCTATCAGGACTTCTTGACGCAGCTCGCCACGGCCTCGGGCATCGAGACACCGACTCGCGAGGACCTGGCGCGGATCGATCGGAAGCGGAAGAAGAAAGGGTCGAACGACGACTGGACGCACCCGGACGATCCCGATGCGAAAATCACGAAGATGAAGGATCATCGCACCCACTTGGCCCACAAAGCCGAGCACGCCGTCGATCTCGAGACCGGTGCGGTCGTCGCCGTCACGATCCAGGACGCCGACGAGGGCGACACGACGACGAGCATCGAGACGCTGATCGAAGCCGCGGAGCAAGTCGAGACTGTGGTGCCGGACGGCGAGGGCGTGCAGGAGGTCGTCGGAGACAAGGGCTATCACAGCAATCAGGTGATGGTGGATCTCGAGGCGGTCGGCATCCGCAGCTACATCTCGGAGCCGAATCGCGGCCGACGGAAGTGGGACAAACATCCGGAGGCGCGCGGGCCGGTGTATCGCAACCGTCGGCGCATCCACGGCGCGCGAGGGAAACGGTTGCTCCGGCTTCGCGGCGAACGCCTCGAACGGCCGTTTGCGCATCTCTACGAGACAGGCCGCATGCGACGCGTGCACCTGCGGGGTCACGAGAACATTCTGAAACGCGTGTTGCTGCAGGCCGGCGCGGGCAATCTCGGCCTCTTGATGCGACACCTGGTCGGCGTCGGCACGCCGCGCGGCCTCCAGGGTCGCGCCCTGGGGCTGTTCGGCTGCCTCTGGGCGCTTCTGCAAGCCCCGACGCGTCTCTGGGATGCGATCTGGACACGCGATCGGCCGTTCGTGTCGCCTGATCACTTACGCGCACCTCGCACAGTCTGTCGCATGCATTTTATCGTCACGACTACTTGTGCCACGGGCTGCTAGGGCGGAATCGTCGATTCAACGTCGTGCGGCCGCTCGGCCTAACGCTGGCGCAAGCGGTCGAGTCGCGCCCGCACTCGGTGGCGTTGCCACAAGGAGCATTCATCTTCCACACCGGATACTGCCGGCGAGGCCGCTTAACCGTGCGCACGATATTCCTGCGCCATCCCTCGTCGCTGAGGCTCGGCGGCGACGACAAGCGTCGCGTCGTCAGAGGCATCGTAAGGGTGCTGGAAACGTGCTGACGCGGACTGCCCAGCGGGTCGGCTCGTTACAACGGGCCACACATACGGTCGATGGCACCATATTCCATGGCTGGCTGCTCCTTTGCGCCCTGAGCGCGTTTCATCCTGGTGGAGCCCACGCTACCACCACGGATCAGCCAGCCGCTTCATCTCATCTCTCCCGGCAACCGGCATCAGCGCCTATCTTTACAACGGGG
>DASYLL010000014.1:0-14320 GCA_036009605.1 Thermoanaerobaculia bacterium
AACCGAAGCTCGACAAGCTCGGCGGCACCTCATGGGCGCGCACGAAAGCCTCGGTCAAGAAGGCCATGCGCGACATGACGGACGAGCTGCTCAAGCTCTACGCGACGCGACAAATGGTGCACGGTCATGCATTTGGCAAGGACTCGCCGTGGCAGTTCGACTTCGAGGATGCGTTCGAGTTCGATGAGACCGAGGATCAGCAGTCGGCGATCGAGGATGTGAAGAGCGATATGGAATCGCGCAAGCCGATGGATCGCCTGCTGTGCGGCGACGTCGGCTACGGCAAGACCGAAGTGGCGATGCGCGCGGCGTTCAAAGCGGTCATGGACGGCAAGCAGGTGGCGATCCTCGCGCCGACCACTGTGCTCGCGTACCAGCACTATCGAACGTTCCTTCGACGCTTCGCATCGTTCCCGGTGACGATCGAGCTGCTCACGCGTTACTACTCGGCGAAAGAGCTCAAAGAGATCCTGAAAAAGATCGAGACCGGCGAGATCGACATGATCATCGGCACGCATCGTCTCCTTTCGAAAGACGTGGCCTGGAAAGACATCGGACTGGTCGTCATCGACGAAGAGCAGCGATTCGGCGTCGCGCAGAAAGAGCGGCTCAAGGCGATCAAGAAATCGGTCGACGTTCTCGCGATGTCGGCGACGCCAATTCCGCGCACGTTGCACATGTCGCTCACCGGCATCCGCGACATCTCCGTGATCGAGACGCCGCCGAAGGATCGTCTCGCGATTCAAACCGCGGTCGTGCCGTACGACGGCGACTTCATCCGCGAAGCAATCGAGTTCGAGGTCGGCCGCGGCGGGCAGGTGTTCTTCGTCCACAACCGCGTCGAGTCGATCTACAACATGAAGGAGTACCTCGAGAACCTCGTCCCCGGACTGAAGGTGATCGTCGGTCACGGACAGATGGACGAGCGCGAGCTCGAAAAAGCGATGCTCGCGTTCATCAGTCGCGAGTACGACGTCCTGCTGGCGACAACGATCATCGAGAACGGCATCGACATCCCGGCCTGCAACACGATCCTCATCAATCACGCCGAGCGCTTCGGACTCTCGCAGCTCTATCAGCTGCGAGGACGTGTCGGTCGCAGCGATCGACTGGCGTTCTGCTATCTGCTCGTTCCATCGGATCGCATTCTCAGCGGCGACGCGCGCAAACGCCTCGCGGCCATTCAGGAGTTCTCCGATCTCGGCGCGGGATTCCGCATCGCCGCGCGCGATCTCGAGATCCGCGGCGCGGGCAATCTCCTCGGCGGCGAACAGTCGGGCCAGATCGCGACGGTCGGTTTCGAGATGTACACGAAGCTGCTCGAAGAAACGATCCGCGAAATGAAGGGCGAGCGCATCGAAGAGGAAGTCGAGACTTCGATGAACCTCGGCGTCGACATCTACATCCCGCGCGATTACATCAGCGAAGAAAACCTGCGCATGACGTTCTACAAGAAGATCGCGTCTGCGTCGACCGAGGATCGGTTGAATGACATTCGCAATGAGATGCGGGATCGGTTCGGGGCGCTGCCGGAAAACGTCGAGAACCTCTTCCGCTTCGTCCGCGTGAAGTGGTACGCGAAACACCTCGGCGTCCTGTCGATCGTGCGCGAAGGCGCGCGCGGCGTGCTCAAGCTGACGCAACACGCGAAGATCGATCCCAACAAACTGCTGATGTTCATCAGCGAGAACCCGCTCGCGAAATTCTCTCCGAATGGCGTGCTGTCGTTCCCCTTGCGCGAGCAGGGCGCGGAAGTCATCGATGCAATCGAAGCGGTGTTACAGACGATCGCCGCCAAGTAGCGTGAGCGGCAGAGATCGATCCACTTGGCAGCCGTACGTGCATCGGCGAAGCAACCAGCGCGGCCGGCCGTGCCGGCTGGCGTAGAAATCTGACAACACAGAAATTGACTCTACTTACACGCTGAATCCGACCCTACCTTCCATACAGGACACGGCCGTGGCCACAAAAGGAAGGAAGGATCATGAAGAACATCGTCCGATTTGTTCTCGTACTCAGCCTGTGGACGCTTCCGGCAGCAGCGCAAAACAACTGGGACTGGAGTATGCCCGGTTCCGCCGGAACGGTCGGTGACGGCACGGCCAGCCTCGGCATTTACCAATTCGTCGGCGCGGCGTTTCAGGTCGCGACCAGCAACATCGGCACCGTCGATGCCCGCTATCCGGTGACCAACGCCATGGGCAGTGCAACCGACATCTCTCCGGCCTGGACCACGCTCCAGATGGCAGTGCACGACCAATATCTCAATGGCTCGGTCACGGCCACGCTCTATGAAGTCGATGCCTGCTCGAATACCGAGACACAGCTCTGCACGGTCACGAGCACGGACAGCGATCAGGACGTGCTGTGCGAGACCTGCCCGTTCACCGGCCCGCTCGATTTCGCGAACAACGCCTACTACGTCTACGTGTCGATCGTGAAGAGCGCGAACGACGCCGCGCCGCAACTGTACGAGCTGGCGATCTACTGACGCACGGCGTCCACAAGGAGAAACGCATGAAAGCCACTATTTCGCTGAGCGTTTTCGCTCTGCTCCTGCTCGCACTCCCCGTCACCGCCCAGACTTATGACTGGAGCAACGTCGGATCGGTGGGCATCACCCAGGCCGGCAGTGGACATCTGTTCACCGGCCCGACATTCACGTTTTCGCCGAGCCGCACCGGCACGCTGATCGCGCGCTACAACGTGACCAACACCGTCGGTGGCGCCATCGACAAGACGCCCGCATGGACCACGATGACCGCGGCGTTCACGGACAACTCCTCGAACGGCGTCGTCAACCTGCGGCTCATGGAAGTCGACAGGTGCAGCAAGCAGGAACAGGAGATCTGCGCGATCTCGAGTGCCGACGACGACACCTGCGAATCCTGCGATTTCGGCTCGAGCACATTCGACTTCGCGAACAATGTTTACTACGTCGACGTGCGAATCACTCGCTCCGTGACGTCCGCGAACATCGCGCTGCATTCGGTCGGCATCAATTGAGCCGGGAAGGAGACATCATGAAATTCATTACTCGCCTGCTCTTTCTCTCGCTCGCCCTCGCCGCAATGCCCTTGTCCGCATTCGCGCAGACGCACGACTGGACCTCGATCGGCGGCACCGGCATCCTCGATCCGAAAGCCGGCGCGTTCAAGGTCACCTTCACCGGTCCGACGCTGAAGTTCAACTCGACCTCGAGCGGGGACATCATCGCGCGCTATCCGGTGACCAACACCTATGGCAGCGGCACGTCGAAGACCCCGCCATGGACGACGCTCTGGGCGACGTTCAAGGACAACTCTCCGAACGGCTCGGTCACCACGCGCCTGTACGAGATCGACAAATGCACGGGCAATGAAACGCTGATCTGCACGATCAACAGTACGAACAATCTGTCGGATCAGTGCGCCAGCTGTTCGTTCAGTTCCAGCACGTTCGATTTCGCCAATAACACGTACTGGGTCGAAGTGATGCTCAGCCGATCCGGCACCTCGGCCGCGGAAGAGATTCACTCGCTGGCCGTGAATTAGCTCTACGATCGCTCCTTCCCCTGCAGCACCGTCCGGAAACCGCGATGTGCGTCCGTCTACGGCGACTGCAGGGAAGGAGCAGTCATGTTCATCGGGCGTTGGTTTGCCATTCTTGTGGCCATCCTCGCGATGTCTGCCACGCTTCACGCACAAGACGTCATTCAGAACGGCGGTTTCACCCAATCCGCGCCGCGTGTCGGTGACGGCTCGATTCCGCCGAATCAGGTGACCAACTGGACGCAGGCTTACGGGACGCCGCAGCTCATCACCGGCGACGGCTGCCATGATGCGCACTCCATCGCCATGTGGGGCAACAAAACCGCCGGCGAAGCGATCGTACAAAAGATTGCGTTGCACAAAGGCGTCACCTACGACATCTCGCTCTGTGCCCGCTATCGCCCCGGAAACATCTCGTACGCAAACATCGAATTGCGCGCTTCGACGACACCGTTGAAGAATACGAGTTGCCCCGCCGGAACCTGCGAGACGCTGTCCGGCCCGAAGAACGTGACGGCAACGGCGTGGACGCCATATCGCTTCCAGTTCACGCCAACGCGCGACTACACGTGTTTGACGGTCGGTACGAGCAATGACATTGCGATCAATGGCGGCGCACAGGTGTCGTGGGCGGAGGTGGACAACATTGCGGTCACAGCTGTCCTGGCGGAAGGCGAGTTGGCTCCGATCGTCAATGAAAATGCCCCGGACAGGATCCCCGACCAGTATGTCGTCTGGTTCCACCCGAGCACTCCGATCGGCGAAGTCACGGTAGCAGAAGACAAAGGCATCGCAGCGGGCGGCACGATTCTGTTTCGGTACAGAACGGCGTTGCTTGGCTTCGGTGCGAAGTTGCCGCCGCCTTCCCTGCTCGAGATTCGCAAAATTCGCGGCGTGACGATTGAAGCAGATCGGAGAATGAAGGGTCTGCAGATCGCGCAGGTCAATCCGCCCAACGGTCTCGACCGGATCGACCAACGCTTCCCCACCCAGCCATCGCCAAACAAATACAGCTACACGGAAACCGGTGAAGGCGTACACGTGTACGTGATCGACAGCGGCATCCGCACGACGCATAGCGAATTCGGCTCGCCGAGTCGCGCGTCCGGTGGCTATTCCGCGATCAATGACGGCAAAGGGACCTCCGACTGCCACGGTCACGGTACTCACGTCGCCGGAACGATCGGCGGCGCGAAGTACGGCATTGCCAAGAAGGTCACGCTGCACGCCGTGCGCGTGCTCGATTGCAACGCGGACGGAATGGTCACCGGCGTCATTGCCGGCGTCGACTGGGTCGCGGCCAACAAAATCCTCCCCGCCGTCGTGAACATGAGCCTCGGCGGAGGCACAACGCCGGCGCTCGACACCGCGGTCACGAATTCGATCGCCGTCGGCATCATTTATGTCATCGCCGCGGGAAACGAAAACGTCGATGCGTGCACTTCCTCGCCTGCGAGGGTGCCAACGGCAATCACCGTCGGCGCCAGTGTTTCCGCCAATGACAAACGCGCGGCCTTTTCCAACTGGGGCAACTGCCTCGACCTTTTCGCGCCAGGCGTCGCAATCCTCTCCGCATGGCACACGAGCAACAATGCGACGAATGCGATCAGCGGAACGTCGATGGCTTCCCCGCACGTCGCAGGCGTGGCTGCGCTCTATCTGCAATATCACCCGACCGCGAATCCTGCGACCGTATGGAACGCGCTTCACGCCAACAACAACATCGCGACCACGCCCGGATGGGCGGGCATTGTGAATCCCGGCAACAACTCTCCGAACGAGTTGCTGCATTGGGGAGCGCTCAACGGCGCCTATGCCGATGGTCCGCACATCACCACCATCGACGGAACCAGATACGACTTTCAGAGCGCCGGTGAGTTCGTACTGCTGCGCAGCGATCGCCTGGAAATTCAGATCCGACAATCGCCGATCGCTACGGCTGCCAGTCCCGCTGCCGATCCATATGACGGTCTCGCGACCTGCGTCACTCTCAATACCGCGGTCGCAATGCGCATCGGCTCGCATCGAGTGACGTACCAGCCCGATCCAAACGGCCTGCATCTGCGCATCGACGGCGTTCTGACGCCGTTGACACAACAGGGAATCCATCTCAGCGGAGGCGGAGGCGGACGCATCGCTCAGTCGCCGGTCGGCGGCCTCGAAGTGCATTTCCCGGACGAGACCGTGCTCATCGCAACGCCCGGATGGCTGGCGTCGCAGAACAAATGGCATCTCAATCTTCAAGTCGCAAGAACGCGCGTGAGCGCGGGTCTCATGGGAGCCGTCCCGCATGGCGGCTGGCTACCGGCGCTTCCCCATGGCGCTTCGATGGGATCGATGCCCGAAACGTTGAACGATCGATTCTTCGATCTCTATACGTCGTTTGCCGACGCGTGGCGCGTCACTCCGGGCTCGGGCCTTTTCGACTACGCGCCCGGCACATCGACAGCCACGTTCACGCTACCCACCACTCTGTCGTCGAAAGCACCATGCAAGCTGCCGCAAACCGAGTCGGCGATCCCAACGACGCCCGCTGTGGCGGAGACCGCCTGCAATGGAATCAAAGACAAGAAGAAGAAAGCGGATTGCATCGCCGACGTGATCGTGACCGGCGAGCCCGCAATCGCGAAAACGTACCTCGCCAGCCAGCAATTGAAAACCGGCGCAACCATGATCACCGTGAAAGGCGACAAGGACTCCTCGGCGCCCGGAACGACCGTGACGTTCATGGCAATGGTCACGCTGCTGTCGGACATCACCACAACCATTCCCACCGGAAACGTGCAGTTTCTCGTCGACGGCGAGAAAGCAGGCGCGCCGATCAAGCTCGACACCAAAGGTCGCGCCGCGTTCGCCACCTCGAAACTCACGGCCAATAGTCATCAGATTGCGGCGCAATACATACCAACAGCTGGCAGCACCTTCCTGGCAAGCAGCAGCGCCACCGAGTTGCACACCGTGCGTCCGTAGCTGCGTGCTACACTCCCGCGTCCCGTGCTCGCCCGCCGCGTCGCGCTGTCGCTCATCCTCGCTGTTCTTGCGCTTTCCGCCTGCAAGCGCAAACCGACCATTCCCCCCGACGTCATTGCGCGCGTCAACGATCGAATGGTCACGCTCGCCGATTTCAAGCGCTATCTCGAGCGCAATGCGGGATTCGAGCTCGCGCAACTGACTCCCGAGGTCGCCAGCGCGCTGGCCGATCAGTTCGTGGAGGAGATCATCATCTCCGAGTACGCGGCATCGCACGGCGTCGAAGTCCCGGCCGACAAGATCGCCGCCGCCGTTCGCACCGAGGCCGGCGTGACGGTCATCGAGAAACGCGATGAGATGCGCCGCGAGCGCCTGATCACAAACCTCTCCGCACAGATCTCCGATCCGACGCCTGCCGACCTGCAGTCCTACTACGATCAGCACCAGGCCGAGTTCCGCAGCGGTGAAGAAGTGCGCGTCCGGCAGATCCTCGTCAATGATGAGAATCTCGCGAATGACATCGTGAAAAAGCTGAAGAGCGGAACACCGTTCGGCGACCTGTCTGCCGAGTTCTCCCGCGCGCCGAACGCAAAACGCGGCGGCGAGATCGGATTTGTCAGCCGCGGCGACCTCCCGAAGATGTTCGAGGAGGAGATCTTCCGCCTGAAGGCCGGCGAAACCAGCGGCGTCCTCCGCACCGACACGAGCTTCCACATCTTTCAGGTCGACGAGCGTCGCCCGGCCGGAATGCTCGACCCGCAAGCGGCCGCGCCGATCATTTCGACGCGCCTCCGCGAAGAGGCCGTCCGAGAGCGCGTCAACCAGATCGTGGCCCAAAGCCGGCGCGATATGACCATCGCCGTCCTCACCCGTCGCCTCCCCTTCAAGTACTCCGGCGGCTTCCCGTTGTCCGAGGACGAATAAACCGCCTCGGAACTTGTTTTTCCGGCTGCACGTCTCAACCTGAGCGAAATATGAAAAAACTCATCCTGTCCGCCATTCTCGCGTTCACTGCCGTGACGGCCTCTGCCGCCGAGCTCCTCGAAGGCATCGTCGTCCGCGTCGGCGATCGCATCGTCACCCGTACCCAGTACGAGCGCCGGCTGCGCGATATGTACGGCGAGATCGACCGGACCGCTCCGGCCGATCGAAAGCCGGCACTCCGCGAGGAAGCCCGCCTTGGTCTCACCAACGAGCTGATCAACGAGCTCCTCATCAAAGACCGCGCCGACCGCCTCGGCATCACGGTCAATGATGCCGAGCTCAAGGATGCGGTCGGTCGCCTGAAGCAGCAGTACGGGATCGCGACCGATGAGCAGTTCGAAGAGTCGCTCCGGTCGTCAGGCCTCACCCGCGCCGACATGGAAGCGCGCCTCCGCGACACGCTGACCACGAACAAGGTCTTCGGAAAAGAGCTCCGCAGCCGCGAGCAGCTGAGCGATATCGAGCTCCGCGACCGCTACAACCGCGAAAAGGACTCGTTCCGTCTCCCCGAGCGCGCGCACCTCCGCGAGATCGTCATCCTGAAGCCGGAAAGCGGCAGCACCGATGAAGCCCGCACCCGCGCGGCCGAGATCGCGGAAGCCGCGAAGAAGCCGGGCACCGACTTCGCGAACCTCGCCTCCACCATGTCCGACGCCGGCACCAAAGAAAAAGGTGGCGACCTCGGCGAAGTCGCGCGTGGCGATCTCGTCGCCGACCTCGACAAAGCGGTCTTCGACGCGCCACAGGGCACCGTGGTCGGCCCGATCGAAACGAAATCGGCGTGGCACATCATCAAGGTGGAGCAGCGCCTCCCGTCCGAAGTTCCGGCGTTCGAGTCCGTGAAGGACAAGCTCCGCCAGGACGCGAGCGAAGAGACGTTCGAGCGCGACTACAAGGCGTACATCGATACGCTCCGCAAGGACGCGTTCATCCAGATCAACGACGACATGATTCCGAAGGTGTAAATCGGGAGGTTCCTACCTCCCGTATCTCCTTTCTCCAAAAAACCTTCCCTCGGACGAGCCCGAATCGTCCGGGGGTAGATTTCCTCGGTACTTTGGCCCTCCCCCTTTACGCTCTTCGGCATGAGCAGCATCGAAGAAGCGATCGAAGCAATCCGCGAGATCAAGCCACGCAAAATTGTCTTTATGACCGGCGCCGGCGTCTCCGCCGACAGCGGCATTCCGACGTTCCGCGGGCCGGGCGGTTTATGGCGCAACTTCCATCCTGAGCAGCTCGCGACACCCGATGCCTTTCGTCGCGATCCCGTGCTCGTATGGGAGTGGTACGAATGGCGTCGCGGCCTGATCCGCGAAGCGAAACCAAACATCGCGCACGAGTCGATTGCACGAATCGCTGACGCGGTCGTCGTCACGCAAAACGTCGATGGTTTGCACGCGCGCGCCGGCTCGGCAGATATCGTCGAGCTGCACGGCAACATCTTTCGTGTGCGCTGCGTCCGCGAAAGTACGACGCGCATTCACGAGCAGTCATTCGACACAATCCCTCCGCGATGCGAATGCGACGCGCTATTGCGGCCTGACGTCGTCTGGTACGGCGAGGAGCTGCTGCCTCACGCAGTCGCACGCACGATCGGTGCGATGACCGCGGCGGACGTCGTGATCGTCATCGGTACGTCCGGCGTCGTCTATCCAGCGGCTGGATTCCTGACGATGCACGAAGGTCTCTCGATCGAGATCAATCCGGAAATGAGCGCCGTCAGTTCCGCATGCACGTACGCGATTCCGATGCGTGCGGCGGAGGCGACGCCTGCGATTGTCGAAGCATTACTGGAGGTGCGTTGATGACCGACCTGATTCGTGATTTGCCGCGCGATGACCGGCCGCGCGAGCGGATGTTCATGCACGGCCCCGAGACATTGTCGGACTCCGAACTGGTGGCGATCCTTCTCGGCTCCGGCATGCCGGGAAAGAACGCTCTTCAACTCTCGCGCGAGCTGCTGCGCGGCGGTATGGCTCGCCTGCGAACGCGCGATCCGAAGCAACTCGAGAAGATCCCCGGAATCGGGATGGCGAAGATCGCGCGTGTGTTCGCGGCGTTCGAACTGTCGCGGCGCATCATGACGGGCCAGCCGGAAGATCCACCCGACTTCGAAGCGTCGGTGATCGGCCGGACCCTCGTCAGCAAGTACGGTCACAAACGCCAGGAACACTTTGGCGCGGTGTTTCTCGACTCACGTCATCGCATTCTCAAGCAACGCGAGATTTACGTCGGCACCGTCAGTAACGCGCTCGTGTCGACGCGCGAGATCATCACCACCGCTCTTTCCTACAACGCCACGGCGATCGTCGCGTATCACAACCATCCGTCAGGCAACCCGGAGGCATCCGATGACGATGTGAAGTTCACGAAGAAGCTGCGCCACTCGCTGAGCTTCATCGACATCGAGCTCGTCGACCATCTCATCATCGGAGCACACCGCTTCCACTCGATGAAAGAAAAGGGGGAGCTGGATGACAAGGTAGCCTAGGTGGCGACCAAGGCCGGCTTCCGCGCCGCGTTTTCCGCCTCGCTGTAAACCGGCGTGAGCCAGTTGTAGCGATCGGGGATCTCTCCTGCGATGTAGTCGAAGAACTCCTTCTGCAGGCGTTCCGTGATGGGACCGCGGCGTCCGTTGCCGATCGTAATCCGATCGATCGAGCGGATCGGTGTGACCTCCGCGGCGGTGCCGGTGAAGAAGACTTCGTCTGCGATGTAGAGCATCTCGCGCGGGATGTAGCTCTCGATCACTTCGTATTTGAACTCGCGGGCGATCTTGATGATGGACGCGCGCGTAATGCCGCCGAGAATGGAGGAGCCGAGGTGGGGCGTAAAGATCTTGCCGTCGCGGATGACGAAGACGTTCTCGCCGGAGCCTTCGCTCACGTAGCCGTTGACGTCGAGGGCGATGCCTTCCGAATATCCGTCGATCGCTGCTTCCTGACGGATGAGGATCGAGTTCATGTAGTTGCCGGTCGCCTTGGCGAGCGCGGGGAACGTGTTCGGGGCCATGCGGTTCCACGAAGAGACGCGCACGTCGACGCCCTGTTCGAGCGCTTCCGGTCCGAGGTACTTGCCCCATTTCCATGCGGCGACGACGACGTCGACCGGGCAGGCGCCGGGGAAGACGCCGAGGGAGTGAAAGCCGCGATAGACGAGCGGGCGGAGGTAGCAGTCTTCAAATTCGTTCGCGGCGATGACGTCCGTGCAGGCGCGGTTCAGTTCATCCTGCGAGTACGGGAGCTCCATGCGATAGATCTTGGAGCTGTCGAACAGACGGCGGGTGTGATCCTGCAGGCGGAAGATCGCCGGGCCGCGCTTCGTGTTGTAGCAGCGGATGCCTTCGAACAACCCGGAGCCGTAGTGAATGGCATGCGTGAAGACATGGATTTTCGCGTCGGCAAAATCGATGAGCCGGCCGTTCATCCACACTTTTTTCACTTCATCGAATGGCATTGGAACCCTCCCAGGTTGACCGGCAACGGCGCAGATGACTCGGATGAGTCGAAGGCTGGACTTCGGGCGGAGTATAGGTGCCGCACTTTTGGACTGTCAAATGCCGGAACGCTGCCGATAGACTGCGCGTCCAAACCATGGAACTGACCGGAAAGAACGTCGTCATCACGGGTGCTTCGAGCGGCATTGGCCGTGCCACCGCGCTGGAAATGGCGCGCCGCGGGGCAAACGTGATTCTCGCCGCGCGCCGTGCGGATCGGCTGGAACAGGTTGCCGCCGAATGCCGCGCTCTCGGCGTACGCGCAATGGCCGTTTCGACTGATGTTACGAAGCCGGAACAATGCGCGCGACTGGCAGAAATGGCAGGCTCGATCGATGTTCTCGTCAACAATGCCGGGTTCGCCAATTTCGACTCGATCGCGGATGCGAAACTCGACGATCTCCACGCAATGATGGACACGAACTACTTCGGCACCGTGAACTGCACGAAAGCATTTCTCCCCGCCATGCTGCAGCGTCGCAGCGGCACGATCGTCAATGTCTCGTCGATCGCCGGCATCATGGGATTCGCGCGCATGGGTGGCTATTGCGCGACGAAATTCGCAGTGATCGGATTCACCGAGACACTGCGTGATGAAGTACTCGACCGCGGCGTGCGCGTCGCATTGGTCAATCCCGGCACGACCGAGACCGAATTCTTCGAGACCGCAGAACGCAACAAAATGCCCGGCGCATCGCGATTGATGCCCGGCGTTTCCCCCGATCGCGTCGCGCGCGCGGTTTGCAACGCAGCGGAGGATGGGCGTTACCGCCGCATCCTGCCGCTGCTCGCCCTGATCTTCATGCGATTGAAAGAGCTCTTCCCCCGCTTCGCCCACCTGCTCATGCGGCGCGTCTCCGCGCGGCTGGAGCGTCGATGAACGAGCGTCCATCCACACCGGCGACGTACCTGATCACGCTCGCCATCCTTTTCGGCTTCGTGGTCGAGGTCTACACCGGTGCCTGGCGAAACTCGTCAATCCTCACGGAGATCGGTGCGATCGAATGGTCGCGCGTCGTACACGACGGCGAATACTGGCGCCTGCTCTCCGCGATGTTTCTCCACGGCGACGGCACCATTCGCGGCGACCTTCTCCACCTCGGCATGAACCTGTTCGCGCTCTGGCAGCTCGGACGGCTCTACGAAATGATGTTCGGGACGCGCCGCTTCGTCTTCATCTACTTCTCGACCGGCCTCTTCGCATCGCTCACCAGCCTGCTCCGCCAGGCCGGCCCGTCCGTCGGTGCCAGCGGCGCGATCTTCGGCATCCTCGGCGCCTTCATCTTCTCGATCCGCCGCTCGCCGCGTTTTCGCCACGAGCGATGGGCGCGCGGCATCGTTTCGCAGCTGATGTTCTGGATTGTCGCGAACATCGTGATCGGATTCACGATCCCGCAGATCGACATGGCCGCGCACCTCGGCGGCCTCGCCGCCGGCCTGCTCCTCGGCGCAACACTGCCGCAGAAGGAACCGCCGATTCCGCCGTCGCAAGGCGTGATTGATGTGACGCCGCAGTAGGGGCCTTCGAAGGAACCCCTCATCCGCCTTCGGCGGATGAGGGGTTTCCTACTTCCGCAAAATCAACCGCAGATCCTGCGGCGCGAACCACCGGTCATTCATCGCGTGAATGACGCGCTGCAGTTCCGGCCCATCCTCGGGACGCACCGGAATGCGCGTTCCCTCCGGCAGCTCGTGTACCGCACGAATCTCCTCGATCGCGAACCCATGCTCGCGCGCGAGCACAGTCAAAGCCGCGGGATGCCGCGGTGCGATGTGCGTCGGATCGCGCCAGAAATCGCCGGCCGTCATCGCCATCGACTCCGCGTTCGGCGTCTCGATCATCAGCAACCCGCCTTTGCGCAACACGCGCGCGGATTCACGAAAGAGCGCGAAAAACGCGTCCACCGGCAGATGCTCGACAACATGCATCGCCAGTACCGCACCGAGCGATTCATCCGCGACCGATGCAAAGCACTCCGGAATCGCGCCGAGTGAAACGTTCAGTCCGCGCTGCTGCAGATCGCTGACCGAGCGCTCGTTCGTATCGACACCACGCGCGTCGACGCCGCGTTCGCGACAGACCGCGAGAAACTCTCCGCGTCCGCAACCAACATCGAGCACCGGCTGATGCTCCGCTGCAAGCGCAACGTACGGTTCGACATCTTCACGCACGTGAGCTTCGCCGCCGCGCAACGCGTCTTCGAATCGACGATACAAAACATCCGACGATGTCGCAGCAACAACAGGATTCACAGCATCACGCACGCGAACGGCAACGTTTTCAATCTTCTGATCGAGAGCCGCAATCAGCGAATCATTGCGACGCGCAGCAACGAACACCAGCTCGCGCAGCTTCGCGCTCTCGACACCCATCGCTGTCGCAAGATCGCGTTGCACGGCTTCGAGGTCCGCACGCAGATCGCGTCGCGCCGCGGCGATATCGCTGCGAACGTCGTTCATGAGATCGAGCAGCGCGACGTTGAAGTTCTTCTGCCGCTCGGTATCGGGCTCCGCCGCGCGGCGGAACAGCCGTCGCACGATGCGCAGCAGCCATTCGTGACGTGAAGGTTGCGGCCGGTAGCGCCGATCGGCGAGCCATACCTCGCGCCAGCCATCCGCGCCGGCGGGAGCAGCGTCGACGTAGTTTTCGTCAGCCATTTGCCAGACATGGAAACGGCGGGCTGAGAGCCCGCCGCTCCAATAGGTGCATTGTAGTAGTGACTTACTCGGCCGACGCTTCGGCCGCGGGCTCGTCGAGCTTTTCCACGCCGAGAGCAACGACCTCGACCTGGATCTTCGCGATGACGTCGCGGTGCAGACGCACGTCGACTTCGTGAACGCCGAGGTTCTTGATCGGCTGCTCGAGCTCGATGCGGCGTTTGTCCACCTCGATACCCTTCGCCATCAGTCCGTCGGCGATCTCGTTCGCGGTGACGGAGCCGAACAGATGTCCGTGCTCGCCCACGCGCTTCTCGATCGTGATCTTCACGCCCTTGACCTTGTCGGCGGCCTTCTGGGCGGCATCTTTCTCCTGCGAGGCGAGCAGCGCCCACTTGCGGCGCTCGTGCTCGATCTGCTTGAGATTTCCCGTCGAGGCTTCCCGAGCGAGATTTTTCGGAAGGAGATAGTTCCGAGCGTAACCGTCCTTGACGGTCACGACGTCGCCGCGCGTGCCGAGGCCGCGGATCTCCTCAGTCAGAATGACTTTCATGAGAATCGTCCTTTCGCTTCTTGAAATGTCGAAAATCGAAAAACGGATCGAAGAGTCCCGCCAGGCCTAAAAGCATCAGGCCGGCCCCGCCGGTGAGCGACAGAAACACCAGCGTCATCCACGCCAGCA
>DASYLL010000015.1:0-5654 GCA_036009605.1 Thermoanaerobaculia bacterium
CGACGAATAGAGCTTTACCGGCACGTCGTAGCTGAAGTTCATCATCGCGACGTTCACCATCACGCCGGCGGTGATGAGCGCGCCGAGGAGTGCTGTGCGGCGCGTCGTGAGCAGCAGGCCGCCGAGGAGCTCGCCGATGCCGGCAAAGACCGTGTAGGCGGGCGACCATCCCATGAAGGTCCAGAGAAGTCCCATCGGTGACGCCTGACCGAACGGCATCATCAGACGATCGAGCGAAGGCGGCACGAACTGCGTCGGCAGAGCCTTCGCGAGGCCGTACTCGATCATCGCCGCCGCCAGTGCGAAGCGGACGAAGACGCGTGACCAGACCAGCAGACGGGGATAACTCGTTCTCTTGCGATCGAGGATCGACCAGACCAGTGTGATGACCGACGACAGAACGACGATCACGAACAGCTGCACCCAGTCCCACGTCGTGTCTCCGCTGCCGGTCGTTCGCTGCTTCGCCTCGACACCGAAGACCAGCTGCCCTACGGGCGAAACCGTTGCGGTGTAGAACGTCTGGAAGACACTTCCGAGAAATTGAATCGGAAGCATCGGGATCGGGAAGTACAGGAGAAAGAACGCGCAGAAGAAGCGAAACGCGATGCGCGTCGGCAGGCTCCAGCGCTCGGTCGGCTCAGCCAAGCTTGACGCAGACATTCTTCGCCTCCGTGAAGAACTGCAGCGAGTCGAAGCCACCTTCGCGGCCGACGCCGCTTTCCTTCATCCCGCCGAACGGCACGCGCAGATCGCGCAGCAGCCAGCAGTTGATCCAGACCGTTCCCGCGTGCAGCGCCGCGGCGACGCGATGCGCACGTTGCAGATCGCGCGTCCAGACGGTCGCGGAGAGTCCATAGCGCGTCGAGTTCGCGGCGCGGATCGCGTCCGCATCGCCATCGAATGGCGTGATCGTCACGACCGGGCCGAAGATCTCTTCCTGCAGAACGCGGCAGTCGGTGCCGAGGCCGGTAATGATGGCGGGCTCCATGAAGAAGCCGGGACGGTCGATGCGATTGCCACCCGTGACGATCGTGCCGCCTTCTTCTTTCGCGAGCGTGAGGTAGCCGGTGACCTTGCGCAGGTGGTCTTCGCTGATGAGCGCGCCGATATCGGTTGATGGCTCGGTCGGATCACCGATGCGCAGCTTCTTCGTCGCGTCGACGAAGCGCGCGACGAACTCTTCGTAGATGCTGCGCTCGACGAAGATGCGCGAGCCGCAGAGGCAGATCTCGCCCTGGTTTGCGAAGCTCGATTGAATCGACGTTGCGATCGCGTCATCGAGATCCGCGTCCGCGAAGATCAGGTTTGGATTCTTGCCGCCGAGCTCCAGCGAGAGTTTCTTGAAGAGCGGCGCGGCGGTGGACGCGACCTTCGCGCCGGTGACGGTGCCGCCGGTGAACGAGATCAGCGGCACGTCGGGATGCGCGCAGATCGCGGCGCCGGCTTTCGCGCCGTAGCCGTGGACGATGTTCATCACGCCCGGCGGCAATCCGGCTTCGAGCGAAAGCTCGGCCAATCGATTCGCGGTCAGCGGCGTCAGCTCCGATGGTTTCGCGATGCACGTGTTTCCGGACGCGATCGCGGGCGCGATTTTCCACGACAGCAAGTAAAGCGGCAGGTTCCACGGCGAAATGAGACCTGCGACGCCGACCGGCTGTCGCAGCGTGTAGTTGAGCGCAACGTTGTCGGTGACATGCGCTTCGCTCGCGTGATGAAGGATCGCAGTCGCGAAGAAGCGGAAGTTGGCCACGGCGCGCGGGATGTCCATGCGCCTGGCGAGTGAGACCGGTTTGCCGTTGTCGTCGCTCTCGATGCGCGCGAGCTCGTCGAGGTTCTGTTCGATGAGATCCGCGAGCTTCAGCAGAATGCGCGAACGTTCCTCGGTGCGCGTTGTTGACCATGACGGAAACGAGCGTTTCGCGGCATCGACCGCGAGTGCGACGTCGCGATGATCGCTGTCGGGAATCTCAGCGAGCACGTTGCCGCTCGCAGGATGGATGTCGTCGAAATACTCGCCGCTTTGCGGCGGCACAAAGCGACCATCGATGAAGTTACCGAGGCGCAACGGCAAACTCCTCAGGCTCGAACTCCCATCGATCGATGTCCGGATCCCACGAATCCCACGGCACGATCGCAGCCATTCGGTCTCGCAACGCAGGCGGAATCACCTCGGGCACGATGAACGCCTTCTGGCGCCGCAACTTGTAAGGATTGCGGAACTCGAATCCGAGAACGCCGAGGATGTAGCGGGCGATGTACCAGGTGGCTTGCGGGTTCCAGCCGTGCGCGATCTTCACGACGACGCCGAGGCCTTCGGGGAACTCGGGATGCTCGATGGAGAGGCCGAGGAGACCGTCGGCACCTTCCTTCGCGAGGACGCGTCCACCGCAGGCTTTGAGCACCGTCGAATCGAGACGATTGAAGCCGCCGATGAGATCGGGATGCGACACCATCGCGTTCCAGATCCAGTCCTGGTGTTTTTCGGTCACGAGGTTCGCGAAGAGCCTGGCGAGATCGGTGACCGTGTTCGAGACCGTCGGCAAGCCGCAGCCGTCTTTCGCGATTGCGCCCGTTTTCCATTCGGGACCGAGCACGCTGCGCATGTATCCGAGGTACTCCTGGAAAAACGGGTGATGCGGCCAGACGTAGCCTACGCGGCGCCAACCTTTGAGTCGGCAACCGTGGAGGATCGCGGCGTGCTCGCCGGAACAGCAGTGATACCAGCGGCGCGGGCGACGCACCTGCCGGCCGAACTGCACGAGCGGCACATCGTGCGGCGTCTGCATCAAGCCCCACTCGGCCTCGCGCAGGATCGAGCGCGCGACGGCCACGTGTTCCGTGTCGCCGTTGTGCGACGCGCAGGAGATGGCCTGCTGCTCGCTCGTCAGCGCGGTCGCGAACTCTTTGCGGAAGACCTTCATCATGATCGGCTTGACCATGGAGCGGCCGTAGACCTCGACGTTGCCGCCGAAGGAGTGGATGACGTTGCGGCCCGACACCCAGGAGACGGCGCCGTGGATGGTGTTCTCGGCGACGCCGTTGCGCCGGTATTCGACGAGTGGCTGCCAGTTCGGCATCGCGCGCGCGAAGTTCGGAGCCGCGGTCTCGTCGACTGTTGCGGAATCATGCTCGGTAATGGTCATGAGAAGTGTGGCGCTATTCGAGTCATGAAATCAGTCATGTTTTTCATGACTCGTTTCGAGTCGTGGTTATTGAAATCGAACCAGAGCATTAATCGATCATCTGAATGGAAACGCTCGCGCATCTGCGCGGCGATGGTGTCGGCGTCGCCCACGAGGGCGTTGTTCGTGGCGCGGCGGACTTTCTCTTCGTCGAGCGTGCCTTCGAGCGCGCGCCAGTAGTTCGTGAGCGCGTCGCGTGCTTCCTCGCGCGCCTGTTCGGCGTCGTCGTTGATGAAGACGAGCACGGTGCGCGGCATGAGGCGGCGCTGCCACGGGCCACCCTCGGGATGGTAGTGCGTGGCCATGCGGGCGTTGGTCTGTTCGATCTCGTCGCCGGGCGTGATGGAGAGATTGAAGACGCCGACCGGCAGGAGCGTGTTGGCGAAGATCTGCGTGGCGGCGTCATGCGAGCCGATGGAGAGGCGCAGCAGGTCCATGCGCGATTCCTGCGGGACGATCTTCAGGTTCGGGAAACGCCAGCGGGGCTCGAGCGGGACTTCCTCTGTTGCCTGTCCGTGCGCAGCGAGCACGCGTTGCCAGTCTTCGTCTTTGCGGAAGTCGGCGCGGCGCAGCGCACGCGGTGTCACGAGATCCGAGCTGAGGATCTCACCGCGCAGCAGGCGCAGGAAAATCTCCGTCGCCTCTTCGAAGATCTTGTTCTTCACGACCGGCCACGCTGCGCTCTCGACCGCGTTGCGCGGCACGATGCCGTACGGGACGTTGATGAACGGAAAGCGTCCCGACGCAAAACCGATCGTGAGCAGGCGGCGTTCGTTCTCATCGAGACCGTGCAGCGCGAGGAAGGTTTTGATGCGCTCCGCCGCGGCGATCGGTCCGCCGTTGCAGAGGATGTTCATGATCGCGGAGCCGATGCCGATCCGTTTCGTGCGCGCGAACACGCGATGCGCGAGCTGGAGGATGTCGGTGTTGAGGCCGATCTCACCGACGAAGTGCGGGATCACCGCGCCGGGATTCATTTTCTGAACTTCAGTCGAGAGATGGCTTTCGGCAACCCACGCGGTACCGAAGCCCAGTTCGTCCGCGAGCTCGATCTGCTCGAAGAAGTTCTGGAACATGACCCGTTCGCCGGGCAGGTAGCCGTGCACGTCGGTCTGGCAGATGGAGAAGAAGATGTCGAGCTCCATGAGGGGCACTACAGTAGGCGACATGAAACGCGCGATCAACTTTGCCGCCGTCTTCCTCCTTGCCGCATGCGCGTCCGGGCTGTACGTGGTGCCGGACCTCTCGACGTACGAAGAGCAGGCGCATCTCGATCCGGACCACCAGCTCGTCGATCTCGCTTCGCTGCACATCCCGCTCGACATCCGCTACGCCACCGCGGACAACTTCATGAAGAAGCCGCTGTATCCGGTCGCGAAGGCGTATCTGCGCACACCCGCAGCTCGCGCGTTGTCCGCGGTACAAAAGGACCTCGCCGCCCGCGGCCTCGGCATCAAGGTGTTTGACGCGTACCGCCCCTATCGCGTAACGGTGGCGATGTGGGAACCGATCAAGAATCCCGACTACGTTGCCGATCCGGCGAAAGGCTCACGCCACAATCGCGGCGCGGCCGTCGATCTCACGCTGATCGATCTGCGCACCGGCGCCGAACTGCCGATGCCGACCGGCTACGACGATTTCACCCCGCGCGCCGCACATGCGTTCACCGATCTGCCCGCCGACGCGCTCGCGAATCGGGAGTTGCTGCGCGAGGTGATGGCGAAGCATGGGTTCGACGCGCTGCCGTCGGAATGGTGGCATTACGACTTTCGCGGGTGGGAGGGGTTTGCGTTGATGGATGTGGGGTTGGAGGAGATTTTTTAGTCGCAGAGTCTCAGGGTCGCAGAGTCTCAGAGAGGGCGTCAGGCTCAGCTGCGCGGCGCGACGCCGCATCAGCTGCAGCGACACGTCGTTGACGTGCAGTGTTTCCGGACCTATGTTCGAAATCATCTGCAGATTGGAGCTCATGCGCCGAAAGGTGATGGCTGCTGTGTGTTTGATGTCGCTGGTTGCGTTGACTGCTTGTTCCGGTTCGGAAGGAGGTCACCCGGTTCAAGGTGCCGGTGGCGAAGGGGTGAAGACCGAGCCGGTGCGGAATGCGGGCGGTTCAGGAATCCGCCCAGCGGACACTCAGGTCGCGGGAGAAAATGGGGTTCGGCCGACGGCCGTTGCCGGGAACGAGGGCGTCCACCCTGCACCCGTCCAGGCGGCGGGCAATGAAGGCGGCAGGACCGAGCAAGTAGCTGGCAATGATGGAGTCCGGCCGGCACCAGACAGCGGCAACGACGGCTCGCATCCGGTAGCCGCAGCCGCTGTTACAGCGGCGCACTAGTGGAGTGTATTCGTTGAATTGGGACCAGATGGCGCCGGTATCGGCGTCGTGAGCGAGACGCGCCGACGCAGGCCTAGCGGTGACTACGTCGAGTCGGCCCGGCGAAGCTCGCGGCGTCGATACCAAGCCAGGTGGTC
>DASYLL010000016.1:0-2318 GCA_036009605.1 Thermoanaerobaculia bacterium
AAGAGACCCGAATTGGTTGGGCCAAGACGAAACGGACTCGACCTATGGGGCTCGAGACAGGTATTGTTTCGCACCGCTGGAACGAACAAACGACATCATTCGCAGGGGACGGTGATCGAGCGCTTTCATTCCGCCTGGGCATGCTTCGCGTCGGTGTCGACGCCGTCGCTCAGCAAGACCCACGGAGCGGTGCTGTCAAGCTCGTGCGCAGCATGAGCGCGACGCCAACTGCGGGAAAGCTCGCGCGACAAGTCGTCGCGTTCACGCTGGTCGGGCTCATCGGCCTCGCGGTGGACGCCGGCGCGTTCACGTTGCTTACGCGTGCGTTCCTGTGGTCGATTGCGTTCGCGCGCGCCGCGTCCGTGTGCGGCGCGATCTTCACGACCTGGATCCTCAATCGGGTCGTGACGTTCGCGGAGCATCGGTCGCCTCGGCGCGGCGCCGAGTTCGTGCGCTATGCGGCGGCGCAGGCGAGCGGGCTCGTCGTCAACCTCGGCGTGTTCGCGCTCTGCCTGTGGCTCTTACCCGCGTTGCGCCAAACGCCGCTCGTGCCGCTCGTGCTCGGCGCGGCCGCGGGCTTCGCGTTCAACTTTACGGTGATGCGAACGCTGGTGTTTCGCTCGAGTCTCCAGTGATCCCCGTGTCGCGGGCCCGGGGAACCGTGATGCGCAGGCGCGTACCGCCATCCTCGATGCTGCTCAATTCGAACGAGCCGCGGACCGATTCTGCGCGCTCGCGCATGGTGATCAAGCCGTAGCCAGGCCGGCTGGAAAACGGCGTATCGCCGGGACGGAATCCGACGCCATCGTCCTGCAGCGTCAGCGTGACTTTGTCCACCTCGGCCGCGAGCGTGATGGTCACACGCGTCGCCTTCGCATGGCGCGCGACGTTCGCCAGGCCTTCCTGTGCGATCCGAAAGAGTGCGAGCTCTACTCGCGGATCGCAGCGCAAATCGTCCCTGGCGACCACCTCCAGCGCGATACCGGAGCGCTCAGAGAATTTCCGTGCATACCATTGCAGCGGGCCGACGAGTCCATGCTCGTCGAGCATCGGCGGACGCAGCTCGTACATCACATCCTTCACTGCGCTGAACGCGGAGTCGATGAGCTCGAGACATTCGTCGACGGCAGCGCGGATTTCCGCGTCTTGCGAGGCGGCGGGCCGCTTGCGAACCAGGTCCACGTTGATGAGGATCGCGGTCAGCGTTTGGCCGACGCGGTCGTGCAGCTCGCGCGAAAACTCCCGGCGATCGGTCTCCTGGAGCTCCACGAGCCGGCGCGTGAGCGCCTGAAGTTTTACCGCGTCGATGCGGACAGTCTCTTCCGCTCGCTTGCGGTCCTCGATATCGGTGGCGGTGCCATACCACCGCACCAAGCGCTCGTGCTCGTCGAACTGCGGAACCGTGCGCACTAGGAACCAGCGATACTGGCCGTCGGCGTCACGCAGGCGGACCTCCAGATCGTAGGGCTGGGCGCGCGCGCTGCTGTTTTCGCGCCATTTCTCCCACATCCCGGCGAGATCGTCGGGATGAACCGTGACTGTCGGATCCCGAAGGGCCGCCTGCATCGAAAGGCCGGAGTAATCGAGCCATTGGCGGTTGATGAAATCGAGTGTTCCGTCGGGATGGACGATCCAGGCCATTACCGGAATGCTGTCGATGACCAGCTGCAGGTCGCGGAGGGCGGGACCTGATTCGGGGGATTTCCGCATTGCGGGGAAGGATGCCACAGATGATGTGACACGACCTCAATCGCGCCAGCCCGCCGATCACCCCGCCATCACATACATCGCGTCGGTGTCGACGCCGCCGCTCAGCAAGAAGCGCGGCTCGGTGCCGTCGGCGTTTCCAGCGCGCGTCACTTGGCGAGATCGGTGCGGGCATTCACCGTGGCGCCACACGCGGGACAGATCGTCTTGCCCTTCGGCACGCGCCGTAGGCACTTCGGACATTGGCGGCCCATGATCCGCGGCACGAGCTTCACGAAGGCCACCACGATCACCACGAAGATCAACAGGGCTCCGATCAACGAAGTTGTGCTGAGCTCAGGCATAAACTCCCCGCCTAGGTGTGAATGAAACCGGTGACGTTGCCACTGTCTGCGGCGCCGTCCCAGAGGCGAAATCCGCCGCGGAAGGCCGTCAAGTTGTGCCCGAGCCTAATGCCGTGCGGCAAATCGGACTTCAATTTCTTGGCGTTGCCACCGCCGATCACGACGGTGTGGACGAGAAACGCTTTCATCATCGAGGCGGCCGTTTCGGAAACGATCTCTCGCCACAGTCGTTTTCCGAGTCGCTCTAGGCCGGCATTTCCCAACACC
>DASYLL010000017.1:0-34074 GCA_036009605.1 Thermoanaerobaculia bacterium
CGGTGAGCAGCCAGATGAAGAGATAGGAACCGAGGATCAGCACGAACCACCACGCCAATTGCGTGCGGCCGAGGCTGTAGTGTTCGTTGTGCTCGTTCTTCAGCATGTCCTTCGCGAAGTAGAGCAGGCCTGCGACGACGAGTGCGAAGAAGATCAGCCATGCGATCCCGGCCAGATTCGACCAGCGTTTCTTCAGGAGCTCGACGTTCGTCTTTGCGTTCGTTGCGCGCGCGAGCGGCGCGCCGCCCTGGATGCCGACGCTGACCGTGACGTTGCGCGTGTCCGGTCCGAACGGTTCGCGCAGGAGCGTGCGCCAGAGCGGGAGATTTTCGCTCGTGCGCGTGAGGACGAAGTCGAAGCGTTTCTCGTCCGGACGTTCGAAGGATGCCGTCGTGCCGGTGTCGATGCCGTTCAGGAACAGCGTGACCGGCTTGCCTGCGGCGGCTGCATCGCCGCGCATCTTCGCGTAGTCGCTGACGGTGACGACGACGAAGTCACCGAGCTTCACTCGCGAGGGCGCGACGTTGGTGATGGCTGGATCCTGTGCGTTGGCGGACGCGGCGAGGAAAAGCAGAGCGATCAGAGTCTGGATCGTTCGCACGTCACTTCTTCCTTATCGATCGAGAAGATGTCGGCGTCGTACTGCTGCTGCCAGGCCGGCCACTGCTCGACAGTCACTTTTGCGTCTTCCAGAACGCTCCAGAAATCGACGACGGGCTGCGGCGCTTCATCGGCCATGCGAGGCGATTATCGCCCATCTTTTTGTGTGCTGATTATTTTCTTCAACTGGTAGAGGGCCTTCGCTTCGAGGTCGAGATAGCTCAATGGCAGCATCTCCGCCTTCGGCAGCGAAGTCGTTGCGTTCCAACGGATTCGCTCGCCCGATGCTTTGCGTTTGCGCTCGCGCACGATGCCGGCATTCGTCGTGATGGAGAAGAGGTCGATGTAGCGATGCGGACCGATGCCGAGGAAGGGTTCGAAGCGCACGGCGTGAGGTGCGCTGCATTGTGCGTCGTCGCAATGCGGCGGATGCGCGTCGTCGTACGCGAAGATCGCATCGCGGTGCAATTCGATCGCGCGGCTCTTCGGATACGGCTCGATGTAGACCACGCGTCGCAGTCCGGCGGTCACGATCAGGCGCGCGCATTCGTGGCAGGGGAACGTCGTCGTGAAAAGCGTTGCGTCGCGCACGCTCACGCCGATGCGCGCGGCCGCGAGCACAGCTTCCATCTCCGCGTGCGAGGTGCGTCCGAACTCGAGCAGGTTCATCACGCGCGATTTGCGAAACGCGACACGCGCGTCATCGAGTCGCGGTTTTTCGTCCGCGGCGAGCCATCCCGCGCGATGCGCCATATCGAGAATCTCTTCGAGGATCTGATCGGCGTGGACGTTGACGGAATCGCGCTCGACGTGGATGTCGCGTCGATCGTAGTGATCGCCCGCGTGATACAGACCGCCGCCGCCTTTGGGCACTTCATTGCAGCCGACGCCGAGGACTTCGCCTGTGGGGGCGATGAGGACGGCTCCGACCTGGCGGCCGAGCGCACCCGATCGAAGCGACCCCGCAAACGCATGAAACATGAACTGCTCCTCGGCCCATGGTGTTTCGCCGAGATCGCCGAGGATCAATCGCACGAAGCGAAAAATCTGATCGAAGAGCGCCGTCGATGTGTGCGGCGAGACAAACAGATCGCACAGTTGAAAGACATCGCGCAGGCGCTGCCCGTAGGTGTCCCACTCCTCGTCTTCATCGCGCGTCGCGAGCGCTTCTGCTTCGAGCAGATCGGATTCGTAGTGCGGCGACGCGGGCGTTTCGCGATGCGAGCGTGCGATGCGTTTTGCGAGTGACTCGACGCGCGTCGGGCGATTGACGTTCACGCCGATCAGGAAGAAGCCAGGACCGTATACGCGGCGTAGAAGATTGACTTCCTCGGGGCGTTTGAGGGAGCGAAGAATGTATGCGCGCCGCGCTGGTTTTCCGCCGGCGCGTTTTCTGCGGCCCCGCACTTCGGCGATTGCGGCAGATGCAACAGCGGCGGGATTCGAGCAGAGCCGGCGGATGGCATTTCCGGCGTCCATGAAGGAGGCGATCCGTTTCTCTTCGGGCTCGTCGAAGAGCTCGATCGATGAACCATCGGGACGCGTGAGCGAGCGCTTTGCTGCGATCTGTCGAATGAGGGCACTGATGTTGATCTCTTCGACCTCGGCATAGTCGCCTTGTTTCAGAGCGTCCGCGAGCGTGCGACTGACTTCCTGCAGGTCTGCTCCGACCGGGCCGGCCAGCGCGAAAACGAGCTCGAGCTCGCGTTCGGGTACGTCGATGACGTCATCGATAGTGTTGAATGCACTCGTCATTTCCGCCTCTATGTCTACAAGGAGACAATTGACACAGGGTATCAGAAGGACGTACAAGGACGAATAAGGAACAGGAGAACCCCATGGCGGTCACCACCGAGCGCTGCCCCTGGTGCGGCAGCACCATCTCCCACGAGAAGTTCGTGCAGGTCCAGAACGCCATCCGCGAAGAGGAGCGGCGCAAGCTCGCCCTCGCCGAGAAAACGATGAAGGCGCAGATGGAAAAGGCGCTTTTCGCGGAGCGCAAAGCCATCGCCGCCGAGCGTGCGAAGCTCGCGCAGGAAAAGCAGCTCGCCGAGAAGAAGCGCCAGCGCGAGATCGCCGAGATCCGCGCCATTCTCGAAAAAGATCGCCAGACCGCGCTGCTGAAGAAAGACGCCGAGTTCGCGCGCGAACGCGACACCATGCAGAGAAAGATCTCCGAGATGACGCGGCAGATCCGCAGGAAATCACCCGGCGAGATCGCGGAAGGCGCCGAGCTCGATCTCTTCGAGGATCTTCGCGTTGCGTTTCCCGACGATCACATCACGCGCACGGCGCGCGGCAAGGCCGGCTACATCCTGCAGGACGTGCGCTACAAAGGAATGTCCGCCGGAAAGATCGTCATCGATTCGAAGCAGCGCGCTGCGTGGCAGCACACCTTCGTCACGAAGCTGCGGCAGGCGCAGACCGAATTCTCGGCCGATCACGCCATCCTCTCCACTGCCGTGTTCCCCGCTGGCAAGAAAGAGCTCTTTGTTGATTCCGGCGTGATCGTCATCGCGCCGGCGCGAGTCACGGTCGTGATCGACGTCCTGCGTCGCGCACTCATCGCAATGCACATTGCGAAACTCAGCGATGCAGAACGCACCGACAAACTGGGCGCGCTCTTCAAATTCATCACGTCCTCCGCATTCAAGAAGAAACTCGCCGAAGCGGAAGGTCTCGCCGGCGAAGCACTGGAGCTCGATGTTCAGGAAAAACGTGCACACGACAACGTCTGGAAGAAGCGCGGCATGGTGTTGAGCCGCATCAAGCACGTGCTGCGGGAGATCGACACTGAAGTGAGCGCGATCATCGAGGCGCCGCACGATCCGCAAGGCTCGCCGGTGCTGCGTTTCCGTCCGTCCACACGCGCGAAGCACGAGTCGAACTGATGATGACCCCCGCACAACGTCAATGGCAGGAACGCCGCCTCGGCCGCACGATTCTGCGCACGTATCGCGACACGCGCGATCTCTACGAAGTCCTCCCCAACCATCGCCAGCCACGTCTCGGCCCGAAGGAAGATCTCGAGCTGCAGCGCCAGATCGAAGCGAACGAAGGCATCTTCGAGCCGTTGCTCGTCGAGCCGCATCCCGACCTCCAGGGCAAGTTCCGCATCATCGACGGCGATCGCCGCTGGACGAATTCGAAGGTACTCGTGGAAGTGCAGAAGAAAGAGGAGTACCGCCGTATCCCACTCGAGATCACCGATCGCACGCTCACGGATGAAGAGCGCCTGCGCGTCTGGATCTACATTCATCGACAGCGCAAGGAGTGGGACGCGAAGGAAAAGGAGATGGTCGCCTACGGCCTCGTCGACATCGTCGGCCGCGCCAGCGCCGCCAACATCCTGGGCGTCACCGTTCGTGAAGTCGACAAGCTCGTCGAGATCTACCAGCTGTCGCAGAAGTTGACAAACCTTCCCGAGCCCGGCTCCTCGATCACCTGGGCGCGCGAGATCAAGAACATCAACAAGACGTTGCTCACGCCCAGCGTGCTCGACTCGATCGTGCGCAAGGTCAACGACAACGAGATCACGAACTCGAAAGAGATTCGCAAACTGCGGTTGGTGTTGCGCGATCCCGTCGCGAAGCAGAAATTCGTCGACGGCGAGAGCCTCGAAAGCGCTGTTGGTTCACTCCCCCCGGAACCGGGCAAGAAGCGCGGCGGCCTCGCCGGCGACATCGAAGAACTGACACAGGCGCTGAAGCGTCATTCGTGGACCGCACTCGCCGAAAGTCGCGGTGATGCGCAGTTGATGCAGCAGGTGGAAGAAGCAGAGCGGTTGCTCAAGGAATTGAAGAAGGCTCTGGGCTGACCGCCGCTCGTGGCGCTCGCGTGGCCGCTCGTGACTTCGCGGGCGCGTGTTTCTCGCCGTGCCGCTAATCTGCCGCGCAAATGAAGTGACCCCTCATCCGCCTTCGGCACCTTCCCCTTTCACAAGGGGAGAAGGCCGAGCCAACATCAGCCTTCTCCCCTCCGCGAGGGGAGGGGTGCCCACAGAAGGAACCCGCACATGAAAACGCTTGCGCTGCTCCTGGTCCTCACCACCACCCTTACCGCATTCGCCGCAGAACCCGTCGAAGAGGGTTTCATCGAAACGCCCGACGGCGCGAAGCTCCACTATTCGAAGACTGGTCGCGGATCTACGGTCCTGATCATTCCGGCCGAGTTGTATCTGTTCGAAGACATGGCGCAGCTCGGCGACCAGGCCACGATCATCTCGTACGACATGCGCAATCGCGGACGCTCCGCGCGTGTGCCGCTCGACAAGGTCTCGATCACGAACGACGTGCGCGATCTCGAAACCGTCCGCCATCATTTCAATGTCGACCGGATCGTGCCCGTCGGCTACTCGTACCTCGGCATGATGGTCGCGCTGTATGCCGTCGAACATCCGCAGCGCATCGAACGAGTGATTCAAATCGGACCCGCGCCGATGCAGCTCGACACGAAGTATCCGAAGGAGCTGACGCACGGCTATGAGGACATGCCCGTCTCCGACGAAGACGTAGCGCGCTGGCGCGCGATGCAGGCCTCGGGCGAGATTGCGTCGAAACCGCGCGAGTATTGCGACGTCGACTGGAAGCTCATGCAATTCGTGCTCGTCGGCAATGCGGCGAATGGGCCGAAGCTGAAATCGCATTGCCATCTGGAGACGGAGTGGCCGGTGAATCTGAACGCGCATTCGGCGCGCTTGCGTGAGTCGCGCGAGAAGCTTCCGAAGATCGACTACACGAAAGTCGCGGCGCCGGTGCTCACGATTCACGGCACGCACGATCGCAATGCGCCGTACGGCAGCGGCAAGGAATGGGCGGCGACGTTTCCGAATGGGCGGCTGCTCACGCTCGAAGGCGCGGCACACGCGGCGTGGGTCGACGCGCCCGACGTCGTTTTTCCTGCAATCCGCGAGTTTCTGAAACAGAAGTAGCGTGCTCGCGCCGTCCTATCATGCCGCTGTGTCTCGCGGCGCGACCGTGCTTCTCGTCTTCATCACATCGACGTGCGTCGGTCTCTACTTCGCCACGCAGACGTATTTCAATCCAGCGCTGCAGGGAATGGTTCGCCTCGATCACCTGATCGCGGTGAACCTCATCTATTACTATCTGTGGGGGCTCGCGGTGCCGGTGATCATCACCATCGCGCGGCGCGTGCCGTTCGACGAGCGCCGCCGCGCCGCGCCCCTGCTGATCCATCTTCTCGCGAGCATCCTCATCGCCTCGGTCATCATCATTTTCGCGGAGCTGGCGCTGAAATGGATCCCCGGCAAGCGCGGCACGATGCAGTGGTGGGAGGCGATCCGTTACGCGTTCGGCGTGAATTTCCATTCGCTGCTGCCGACGTACTGGATGATCCTGTTCGCGTATCTCGCGTTTCAGTATTACGCGCGCTATCGCGATCGCGAGATGCGTGCGACGCAGCTCGAAGCTCGGTTGTCCGAGGCGCGGTTGGATGCTTTGAAGATGCAGCTGCGCCCGCATTTTCTGTTCAATACGCTGAACTCGATTTCGTCGCTGATGTATGTCGACGTCGATGCCGCCGATGCGATGGTCACGAAACTCGGCGATTTTCTGCGCCTCACGATCGAAGGAGACGGCCGGCAGCTCGTGCCGTTGCGACAGGAGCTCGACTTCGTGCGACGCTATCTCGAGATCGAGGAGATTCGCTTCGAGCAACGACTGCGCGTCGATTACGAAATCGATCCGCAATCGATGGATGCGCTGGTGCCGAGCCTGATCCTGCAGCCGCTCGTCGAGAATGCGATTCACCACGGCATCGCCGATCGCGAAGAAGGCGGCCGCATTTCCATTCGCGCGTCGGAAGCAGCAGGCCGCCTCACGATGACGATTGAAGACGACGGTCCCGGCCTCGGCAGCGGCGAACCTGAGCGCGTGCGCTTCGGACTCGGCGCCACGCGCGCGCGGCTCGAACAACTCTATGGGACCGACCACGAACTGCGTTTCGCGAACGGATCACGTGGTGGGTTGAGCGTCGACGTCGTGATTCCGTATCGCGTCGCGGAGGAACGGTCGTGATTCGCGCGGCCATTGCCGATGACGAGCGCCTCGCGCGTCGCAAGATCCGCACGTTCGCGGAAGCGCATCGCGATGTGGAGATCGTGCGCGAGTGTGCGAATGGCCGAGAGGCTGTCGAAGCAATTCGTGAGCTTCGTCCGGACCTGCTCTTCCTCGACATTCGCATGCCGGGCATGGACGGCTTCGAAGTGCTGCGCCAACTGCGTCGCGACGAAATGCCGCGCGTTGTCTTCGTCACCGCGCACGGCGAATACGCGGTGAATGCGTTCGAAGTCGAAGCCGTCGACTATCTGCTGAAGCCATTCGATCGCAAACGATTCGATCAGACACTCGAACGCGTGCGCCGCGAGCGCGCCGCCGCCGAGGATGGAGCCGTGCGCAGTCGCCTGATCGAGTTACTCGATCGCTTGCAGAATGGCGCGCGACTCACTCACTTTGTCGTCACAGCGCGCGAGAAGATGACCTTCATCGATCCGCACGACGTGCACTGGATCGGCGCCGAAGGCAAGTACGTGCGCCTGCACACCGCCACCGGCGCGCACCTGTTGCGTGAGCCGATCAGCGGCGTCGCCGACCGACTCGACCCGCGCGAGTTCCTGCGCATTCATCGCAGCACGCTCGTGAACGTGCGTTTCGTGAAAGAGATCCACCGCGGCGTCGGCGATGATTATGTGGTCGTGTTGCACGACGGCGTGAAGCTCGCGTTGAGTCGCAGGTATCGCGCGCGATTGCGGAATGACCTGGGGGCGTTGTGAAGACCGTCGCCGCCGTCCTCGCCTCCGGCTCGTCCCTCCGTCTTGGCCAGCCGAAGCAGCTCCTCGAGTTCCGCGGCATTCCTCTGATCCGCCACGCCGCGACGGTCGCCCTCAGCGCCGGTTGCGATGAAACGATCGTGATCGGCTCGTATCGCGACGCACTCGCTGGTCTCGACGTGACGGTGCTCGACAACGCGCACGCGGCGGAAGGAATGAGCGCGTCGATCCGACTCGCCGTCGAGCACGCACGCGGCGCGCGCATTCTCATCACGTTGTGCGATCAGCCGATGATCGATGCGGAGCATTTGCGTGCACTCGTCGCGACCGATGCACTCATCGCCGCGACCGCGTACGAAAACACGATCGGCGTTCCTGCCGTCTTCTCACCGGAGCTCGCGGATGAACTGCTCGCGCTGCGCGGCGATGCCGGCGCGCGTGCGGTCATCCAGGCGCATCCCAACGATGTCGTCGCAGTGCAATGCGAGGCAGCGGCGATCGACATCGACACGATGGACGACTACCTGCGCCTACTCCCATTGAGGTAGTCGAAGAGCACACGTTCCCGTGATGTGCGCGCGGCGCGAGGCGCTCATCCTCGAACGATGAGCAAACTTCGCGTTCTCGGGATTCTTCTGTTGAGCACATTCCCGATGCTCGTCGAGGGGACGGTGTTGCCGCGTCCGATCCTCGGCCTTGCGCAACCACAGACGCAGCAACGAACGCGTCCGAAGATCGGACTCGCGCTCAGCGGCGGCGGCGCGAAAGGGTGCGCGCACATCGGCGTGCTCGAAGAGCTCGAGCGCCTGCACATTCCGATCGACTACATCACCGGCACGAGCATGGGCGCGATCGTCGGCGGGCTTTACGCGTCGGGGATGCCGCTCGAGGAACTGAATCGCGTCGTCGCGGAGACCGATTGGGACGATCTTCTCAACGATCGCACGCCGTATCGCAACCTCGTTGCGCGCGGCAAACAGGAGCGAGCGCAATATCCGATCGAGCTCGACGCGGGCTGGAAAGACAATCGCGTCGTGTTTCCCGCCGGTGTGCAGCCGGGACAGAAGCTCGGCATCCTGCTGAAGTACCTGCTGCTGCCGGTTGCGTATGAGCGCGACTTCTCGCGGCTGCCGATTCCCTTCAAGGCCGTGGCTACGGATCTCGAGACGGGACGTCCGGTCGTGCTCGATCGCGGAAAAGTTGCCGAGGCGATTCGGGCGAGCATGTCGATTCCGGGAGTGTTCACGCCCGTGCAGTGGGGTGATGACGTGCTGATCGACGGCGGGCTCGCGGACAACCTGCCGATCGATCTCGTGCGCTCGATGGGCGCGGACATCGTCATCGCCGTCGACCTCGCGCAACAGAACGCCGATCGCCGGCAGTTGCTGTCGCTGCTGTCGATCATCGGACAGACCATCAATTTCCAGACGCGCAACAACGTGATTCCGCAGCTGAAGCATGCGGACGTCGTCATCACTCCCGCCGTGCAGAGCTACGGCGTGCTGCAGTTCGATGAGGCGCTGCACATCATCGAGCTCGGACGGCGCGCGGCGCACGAGAACACAGAGGTGCTGGCGCGGTATGCCGTGGATGGCGCGACGTGGAACGCGTACGTCGCGCGGCGTGTGCGACCGCCATTGAAGGATCAGCAGGTCGCATATGTGCGCATCGAGGGGAACAAGCTCGTCGACCTTCGTCGCATCGAACCTCGCATGAAAACGCACGAGGGCGAGACGCTCGACGTGATGCAACTCGAACGCGACGTGCGCGCGATCTACGCGATGGAAGAGTTCGATCGCATCGACGTCAGCCTGACCGAGAACGAGCCCGACAGCCCCGAGGGACGCGGGGTCGTGATGCGTCTCCGCGAGAAACCGTGGGGGCCGACGTATCTCCATTCGCGGCTCGAGATCGACGACGCGTTCGACGGCAGCGCGTCGTTGACGTTCGGCGCGGGGCTGACGCGCCGAGGGTTGAATCGCCGCGGCGGTGAGCTGCATGTCGATGCGCTGGTCGGAACGCGGCAGGGCGTGAACCTCGAACTGCATCAGCCGCTCGATTTCGATCGCGGTTATTTCGTCGAAGCCTCCGTTCGATACGAGCGCGAGTTGCAGACGCTGTTCGAAGGACGCGCGCGCATGGCGAGTTACAGCGTGAACGAGGAGCGCGTGACGCTCGACTTCGGACGCGCGCTCAGCACGATCGGCATGGTGCGCATCGGCGCGAGCACCGGTCGCATTCGCGCAGGCGTGCGCACGGGGCTCAACACGTTGCCGATGCGTGGCGCGAATACGGGGGACGTCCACGCGAGCGTGTATCTCGATGCGACCGATCATCCGTTCATCCCGCGCAACGGCTGGCGTTTCATCGCAAGCGTGTCGAGCTCGATGCCGGAGCTCGGCGCCGACACCCGCTATTCGCAGGCGTCGGCGCGCATGCTTCACGCGCGCAGCTTCGGCGCATTCACCGCGTTCGTCGGCGGCGACGTCGGCAGCCGTTTGTCCGGAACGTTGCCGATCTACGACCAGTACACCGCCGGCGGATTTCTCTCCTTCGGCGGCTACGCATCCGGGCAGTTGCGTGGCGACAGTCTCGCCGTCGCACGCGTCGGCGCGTTGCGCTATCTCGGCAAGCCTGCCGCACCGATCGGACGCGGCCTCTACGCCGGCGCGCTCGTCGAAACCGGCAACGTCTGGCAGCGCCTCGGCGACGCCAGCAGCTCCGACCTCGCCATCGGCACGACGCTGTTCCTCGCGTTCGACACGCTCGTCGGTCCGCTCTATGCCGCGATCAGCGCCGCGGAAGGACAGGGCGTGACGCCGTACCTCGCGATCGGACAGCGGTTTTAACTCACGACCGCCGCCGCAGTTTCGCGACGAACCACCGGCGCGACTTTCGTCCCGAACAGTTCGATCGCGCGCAGCACTTTGTCGTGTGGCAGCGTGCCGACGCTGACGTGCAGCAGGAAGCGATCGTTTGCAAAGAGCTCGTGCTCGAACATGATTTTGTCGATCACTTCCTGCGCGCTGCCGACGAGCAGCGCTCCCTGCGGTGAACGCATCGCTTCGTATTGCGAACGATCGAGTCTGCCCCAGCCGCGCTCGCGTCCGATCTGATTCATCATCGCCGCGTACGAAGGAAAGTAGTCGTCCGCCGTCTCGCGCGAATTCTCACCGACGTACCCGTGTGAATGGATGGCGAGCTTCAGTTGCGCGGGATCGTGTCCGGCGCGTTGTCCGGCCTCGCGATAGAGATCGACGAATGATTTGAAGCGCTCCGGCATGCCGCCGATGATCGCGAGCGCCATCGGCAGTCCGAGTGTTCCCGCGCGCACTGCGGATTGCGGCGTGCCGCCGACAGCGATCCAGACCGGCAACGGCTGCTGTTGCGATCGCGGATAGACGCCGCGGTCGTCGATCGACGGACGATGGGTGCCGGACCACGTCACGCGCTCGCTTTCGCGGATCTTCAGAAGCAGCGCGAGCTTTTCGGAGAAGAGCTCGTCGTAGTCTTCGAGATCGTTGCCGAAGAGCGGGAAGGATTCTGTGAATGAACCGCGGCCGGCCATGATCTCCGCGCGTCCGTTCGACAGCAGATCGAGCGTTGCGAAGTCCTGATAGATGCGCACGGGGTCATCCGAGCTGAGCACGCTGACCGCGCTCGCGAGGCGAATATTTTTCGTCCGCTCGGCGGCGGCCGCGAGGACCACGGCCGGCGACGAGACCACGAAATCGGGCCGGTGATGCTCGCCGACTGCGTAGATTTCGAGCCCCACCTGATCCGCGAGCGCGATCTCTTCGATCAGATTGCGCAGGCGCTCGCCCGCGCTGATCGTGCGACCGGTTTTCGGATCAGGTGTGAGCTCGCCGAATGTCGTGATTCCGAGTTCCATGAATTAGCTCGCAGTGACGGGTTTGCGGCGGAGTGTGAGATTGAGCAGGCCGACGACCGCACCTGCGACGAGGATGCCTGCGGAGAGCGCCGGCGTCCAGAAGGAACCGATCCCGAGCAGGGCGTCAAGCGAGTAGCGGCCGTAGCCGGTGAGCGCGAGTGCGACAGCTCCGGTCGCGTAGAGCAGCGGCACTTCAAAGCCGTTCGCCGACGCGAAGAGGGCGCGTCCGTGCACGGTGATCGCGGCCACGATCATGATCGAGAGCAGCAGTGCCGGACCGATCGGACCGAAGAGACCGAACGCGATCAGGAGGCCGCTGACGACCTCGCCGAGCGAGGCTGCGGCAGCGAACAGGCGCCCCGGCTTGAAGCCGAGGGATTCGAAGAAGCCGCCGGTGCCGGCGAGACCGTAGCCGCCGAACCATCCGAAGAGCTTCTGCGTACCGTGAGCGGCCATGAGCAGGCCGAGAACGAGGCGGGCGATGAGAAATCCGAGATCCATAAGTGCATTCCTTTCGTGAGTGACTATATAAAAGTTAGTCGCTTTAAGGAAAGAGGCAACGGAGAAATTCCACGGCCGAATGTGCGATTCTTCTGTGCATGAAGCAGGGAGAGAAGCCCACGCTGGCGCTCTGCACGCCGTTCCATCACGCGATCGAGCTCATCGGCCGCCGCTGGACGGGTGCGATCATTTCCCTTCTGCTGCAGACGCGTTGCCGTTACGCCACGCTTCGCGATGCGATCCCGGAAATCACCGACCGCATGCTCAGCGAGCGTTTGCAGGAGCTCGAAAGCGAAGGCATCGTCGAGCGCACCGTGATTCCGGAAACGCCGGTGCGCGTCGAGTACTCGCTGACGAAAAAAGGACGCGCGCTCGCGACCGCGGTCGAGGCGATCTCGGAGTGGGCGCACAAGTGGGGGAAGACGCCTCCTGCTGCGTCTGGCGCGGCGACGCGCCGTCGCTCACGTTGAGTAGCGGTCGTTGAACCACGGCTCGGCGGTATCGGAGTAGCCGCGACGCTCCCAGAATCCGCTGCGATCGCGATCGAGAAACTCGATTTTTCGGATCCACTTCGTGCCCTTCCACGCGTAAAGACGTGGCGTGATCATGCGACACGGTCCGCCATGCTCGCGCGGCAGCGGTTTGTCTTCCCACGTGTGGACGAGGAGCACGTCGTCTTCGATCGCGCGAGAGAGCGGAACGTTGGTCGTGTACGCCTCGCGCGAGCCGATGTCGTGGTCGTATCCCGTGCAGAGAATGTGGCTCGTGTTTTCCTTCGGCACCACGAGCTCCGCGAGCGTGCGGAACTGCACGCCCTTCCAATGATTGCCGAGGCGACTCCAACTCGTGACGCAGTGAAAATCGCTGACGTCTTCGACCTGTGGCAAGTTCAGGAAGTCATCCCACGTCAACGTCATCGGATTTTCGACGAGGCCGGTGATTTCGAGACGCCAGTCAGCGATCGACACACTCGGAACGTCGCCGAGATCGAGCACCGGCCAGTTGGTCACGACGTGCTGATCAATCGGAACCGATGGCAGTCCGTGACGATTCGGCGGCCCTGAGCCCGCGGGTTTCAGGCCCTCGAAGCGAACGTCGACGCCGTGACCGAGCGCCTTCTGTCGCTCGATGTAGCGCAGGCGACGATCGACCATGGAGTCGCTCATGACACCGTTCCTCTACTCGACGTGAAACTCGCCCTTGACCTTGTGCGATCCATTGCCGCCGGAGTCGTCGATCAGGACCGTCAGTTTGTAGCGTCCGGGCGTGAGCTTCGAGGACGGAATCGTCCCGTGGATGACGTAGCAGCCCGGTTGTGAGCTCAGCCGTTCGGGCTTCGCGTCTTTCTCCTTCGTCGTCTGCTCGCGCGAGACGCCGTCGAGCGGGCCGGTCATGAACAGCAGGTACTTCACCGGCGGCAGCTTCTCCTCGGCAGGACAGTACTGCACGGCCCACACGCCGTCGTTCCCTTTGAACGTATCGACGGATTGGGCCGCGGCGAACGGATCGGCCGAAGCGCGCGCGTTGATCGATCCTCTGGGAAGCAGCGTCAGTCGCGACACGCCGGGTGTGCTGCTGACGACGCCCGGTGCGAATGCCGGCTCCTCGGCACGAATCTCCGGTGTGGACCCTTCCGTCGGCGGAGGCGGAAGTGATTGCGCGGCTTGCGGCCCGAGCGCGAGCGTGATGGGAGCAATCGGTCTCAATCCGCCGCTCGGCGCCCACGCCGGAACCGACGTCAGACTCGGTTGTGTGATGGCTTTTCGCAACGCGACCTTTTCTGCGACGCCGAAGTCGGCGCGCAGCGGATCGCGAAACCACCCACCAGCCGTCTGACTCTCCACGAACACGATCTCGATCTTCGGCATGTCGAACTTTTGCGCGTCGGCGTGCTCCCAGCTCCAGACGTCCCGATTTCCTCGCTCACGGGCGCCGGAGTCCGCGCCGCCGATGCCCATCTGCGCGTTGGTCTGGCTGAGCGTGACCCCCAGCTCCGTAGGGTCGCCGAGAACGATGTGAACGCGCCCGCGATCCGTCATCGCGCCGCTCCGCCGCTTCTCCACAAACCTTGCATCGGAGGACGCGACGCGCGCGTCAAACTCGTTGCGATACTCGTTGATCGCCGTGCCTTCCGTTGGATCGCGGCGCACCCAGAAGAGGTCGATGAAGTTGACCGCGTCGCCGTCCGTCGCGATCTTGCGCCACGCTTTCTTCTCGTCCGAGGTCATGATCCATTGAACTGGACCCGCACCCCATTCTTTGAGCTCCGGGGAAAGCGCGGCAAAGGCGGGGAGGGAGGTGAGGGACAACGCGATGAGAAGAAGCACTTTGCGATGGGCGGTCATTCGGTTCCTCGGCGGGTCATGGGTGCGATCGCTGAATGATGCCATTATCCTTCGCTCATGACTGACGTTTTCCTCCACAACCCACGCTGCAGCACGAGCCGCGCAGCGCTCTCGCTCGTGCGCGAGGCGGGCATCGAGCTGCCGATCCGTGAGTATCTGCGCGAGCCGCTGTCCCTCGACGAACTGCGCCGGCTCGTGCAACTTCTCGGCGTTCGTCCGATCCAGATCGTCCGCCGCCGCGAGCCGCAATATGCCGCCCTCGGCCTCAGTGACAGCACGCCGGACGATGAGGTGCTGCGCGCGATGGTCGAGCATCCGATCCTGATCGAGCGACCGATCGTGGTCCGCGACGGGCGGGCGGTGGTGGGGCGGCCTGTGGAGAAGGTGCGGGAGATTCTGAGCGACAGCTCGAGTCGAGGCGATTGACCCGCTTGCCCTATTCCGTCTTGTCGTCGAGCGGCGCGCTCGGGGCGGTCTTCGTCACCGACTGAATGCCGTTGTCTCTCGCGCTGGTGCTCGAATACATCTCGCTCTTGCCGATCACCTGGCCGTTGGTGGACTTGAGCACGAAAAAGGGATCGCCGTTGCTCGCCGTCTTGCGCTCGTAGCGCGCGTCATCTGGCGCGTTTTTGCGAACCGACTCGATACCATTCAGCGCGCTGTCCTTCTTCTCGTAAAGTTCGCTGGTGAGAATGGTCTCGTTGTTTCCCGCGCGCAGGTTGAAGTGGAACTTCGATCCGGAGCTCTTGAGGACGAACGCAGCTGCCATGTCGTGATGCCTCCCAATGTGGATAGACACAATACCGGCAAAAAGGTGCGATCCCACGGTCACTTTCTGGAGTGCCTTCACCCATATACTCGGTCGGGTTGTCCATGACGAGATTCAGTCTTTCAGGAGCGGCGCTGCTCGCGATCATCCTCAGCGTTTCTCCCGTTCTCTTTGCACAGGTGAGCAGCTACACGGTGACCGAGCTCGGAACCCTCGACAACGGGGGGAACGTGACCGGCAACCAGCACGTAGTGCACTGGTTCGAGGTTCCTGAAATCACGACCTCAAAAATCCGTGTCCTGGTGAATGACGGCAAGGCGAGCCATTCGCGCATTGTCGAGGTCGAGGCGTGGGATGGTTGGGCTTCCACCTCGAACGTCGCGCTGGCGTCGCAGGGCGCGACGGCCACAGCATCCTCGATTCACAATGCCGCTCACCTTCCGGCGGCTGCAATCAATGGCGACCGCAAAGGAATCCATTGGGGATCCGATCCGAACACGGGCAGCGGCTGGGTCGACGGAACGCCAGACTCGTTTCCGGACTGGCTGCAGGTCAACTTCAGCGAAAACAGGAATCTGACGAAGATCTACGTCTACACGGTCCAGGATGACCTCTCGAGCCCCGTGGATCCGAGTCACCTACTTCAATTTCAGAAGTACGGAATCACCGATTTCCAGGTTCAGTATTGGAATGGTTCGGCTTGGGTGGACCTGGCAAACGTCGCCGAGAGCAGAGCCTTCAAGTTCAACGACGCCGGCGTCGTGGTCGGCGACTCCGGCTACGCCGCCGGCCCAAGCAACAAGCTGCCGTTCCGGTGGCAGAACGGTGTGATGGCAGCCCTGGGCGGATTCGTGGGTAGCGCGCGCTGGGTCGAGGGCAGTGCTTCTTCGATCAACAACGCCGGAGTCATCGCCGGTTCGAGTCGCAATCCCACAACGGGGCAGCAAACTCCCTATCAATGGACAGCGGGAACTTTCCTCGACCTCGGCGCGCTGGGAACGACGGGGACGTGGGCGCATGACATCAATGACGCGGCCCCGGTGCAGATCGTCGGCGCCGCGGAGACCGATCCGAAATCGCTGAAGACTCGCGCATGGATCTGGTCCAATCCGACCGGCAAGGCCCTCATTCCTCTCCTGCCCGGCGGAACCTCGAACTCCGCCACGGCCATCAACAACCTCGGCCACGTGGTCGGATTCAGCAACACGACCAGTTCCGAACAGCACGCGTTTCGGATGGTCGGATCGACAGTGACCGATCTCGGCACGCTGGGCGGCCCGTGGAGTACTGCACAGGACATCAACGATGCCGGTCTGATCGTCGGCGCATCGCGCATCGACGCGTCCACGCCCGGCCAGCCTCGACATGCATTCTCGTACTCGACAGACGGTGGGATGGTCGATCTCGGGACGCTCGGTGGCGGCATCCACAGCTGGGCGTTCGGCGTGAACAATGCCGGCGTCATCGTCGGCAACGCATACACCTCGTCGGGGGCTGAGCGAGCGTTCGTCTATGACTCCGTCAACGGCATGCGCGATCTCAATGCACTCACGTCCGGCAGCGGGTGGTCGCTGAATGTTGCGCGGAGCATCAACAGCGGTGGTCAGATCGTCGGTTGGGGCCTCAACCCGGCGGGAATCCGGCGTGCGTTTCTACTCACGCCGAACGCCAATTGAGCTACTTCACCACCACGAACTCCAGCGTCGCGGCGTCGGTCGCGGTGAGCTTCACGTGGCGCGGCTCCGGCTCGTTGCGCATTCCTTCGTACCAGACGTGCACCATGTAGTCGTCGGCGCCGAGGCCGTTGATCGTCAGGCGTCCGTTGACGGCGGTGCCGTAGTAGGGCGTCGGCACAACCACGATGAAACCACTCATCTGCTCGTGCACGCTGCAGCCGATGGCCACGACGCCCGGCTTGTCGAACTGGATCGGGCGGGCCGGCTTGCCGACATAGAGCGGGGACTGGAATCGTTTGGCGGGCGAGATCGAGTAGACCTGATGGAGCACGTTGTCGCTGTTCGGGAACTCGACCCACGTGCCGACGCGCACCGGCAGGACGTGCGGCACGAACGTGCGGTCGATCTGGTCCATGGTCGCCACGGTGCGCTTTGCGGGAAGCGCGCGCGACGGAACGGCATAGACGACGGCGTTGGCCACGGCGCTGCCGTCGGGGTGGGCGATGTTGACGTCGAGCGTAGCGGCGGTCAGCGGAAGCGCGATCAGAAGAGGGACGAGAGCGAAGACCGATCGACACATCATGCCGCCTATTAAACAACGGCACGCTATCATTTGGACATGCTTCAGCACCGGCGGTGGGCAGCCCTCATGCGGTTGCTTCCCCTCGTTGGTTTCGCCATGGCGCTCGTCACGGCGACGGCGACTGCGGATGCCATGGACTCGCTGCAGTGGAACGGCTTCGCGCTGCTGCGACCGCAGACGCCGGCCAACGTTCCCCTCGACGATGACGCGTTGTCCGCGCAGGTTCAACTGGGGCTCGACTGGCGGCCGCTTCCCGGGTTCGGCACGCACCTGCATGTGCTCGCGCGCAACGAAGGCGACGAATCGCGCCGCGGGCGCGTGGGCGTCGTCGAGGCCTATGTCGAAAAGAATCTGAACGTGCGCGACGACCGCGTGCGTATCCTCGCCGGTGCATTCTTTCTTCCGACTTCGCGCGAGAACATCGACAGCCTCTGGGAGACGCCGTACACGCTCACGTCATCGGCGCTGAACAGCTGGATGGGCGAGGAGCTCCGCCCGGTCGGCGTGGACGTTTCGTACAGGCATCGCACCGCGACGGCAGGCACGTTCACAGCCGGCGCGACAGCCTTTGGCGGCAACGACACCTTCGGCGAGATTCTGATCAGCCGCGGCTGGGCATTGCACGACCGCTGGACGCTCCTGGGCGAGCACGTACGGGCGCGTCCCGACCGCTACACGTCCGTCTCCGCGGAAACCGATCACCGCATCGGCTGGTCCGGGCGTGCGAAATGGAACAACGACCGCGGCGCGATCCAGCTGACGCGCATCGACAACCGCTCCGATGCACTGCAGTACGGCGAGCTGTTCAACTGGGCCACGCGTTTCAATCTGGTCGGCGCCGACTACACATGGCGCGGCTGGACCGTCGCCGGCGAAGGCGGGTGGGGCACGACCGCCATCGTCACTGCGCGCGGCCGCTTCTCGTCCGAGATCGGCGCGGGCTATCTGCTCGTGTCGCGCCGCGTGAAGAAGTTCCGCGTCACCGTGCGCGTGGACGAGTACAAAACGCGCGACGACCGCGAGAACGCCGTGACGGCTGCGGTTCTGTGGGAAGCGCATCCACGATTACGTGCGGGCATTGAGGGGATAAGCGCGGAGGGAGAGAGGCAGCTGAAGGTCGAGGGGCGCTACCGGTTCTGAAGCTGGTCCTCTACTTCGGCAGCTCGTCGACGGACGCCAAATATGTCGCCCGATTGCAGGCCGCGAATGCCGGCGACCGGCCGATCGTATGGATGAACGTCAGCGGCGGCCACGATAGCGTCTTCGGCAATGATCCGGAGGTCGCCGCGCAGGCGATAGCGTTCCTATTGTGGCAGACAGGGCATCGCGCGTTTCAGCCGCGCGATCCACTCCCATCCGCGGATCGGCCAATTCGCCGGAAATGAATAAGCCGCTGTTTCCAGCGGCCTATTCAAATCGAATTTCCCGGAGCTCAGTTCAGGGGCGTCACCACTGGAGTGATCATCGGTGGCGGCGGTGCTGCCACCGGAGGGACAAATGGGACACAATTCTCCGTTTCGCAATCTCTGTCGCATTCAAGCCTGGCGTGTCTGGACTCGTTCTGGCATTTGACGTTGGGCTTCCTTGCGCGCTTATAGCAGTCCGCATGTCCGACTGGGGCAGTCCAATCCCCTGTAATGATCTCTCTGACCGCTGTAGTGTCGCACAAGTCTTCATCGTCAGCTTGCTTGGCGTCACAGTCGATTTGCCGTCTTTCGTCCTTCCAATGGCATTTTTTCTCGCAATTGTTCTTCGGCCAGATGATCCCCCGCTCCGGATCATACGGTTGGAGGGTATCCATCACTCCAGGCCCCACATCAGGCTTATGCCCGGCGTCAAGGCCAAGGAGATCCGTCAGCATCGTGGGTCGCCCTTCGGCGTATGAGTAAGGGGCCAGTTCCATCGCGCGCCTCGAGCGACGCTCCGCGACGGTCCGCTGATCCGTCAAAATGAGTGGATCGACGGAACGGAACGAGCCGCTGGCCGGCTCGTAGTAACGGAAACGATGGTTCGAAAGGCCCGCGGCCGTATGTGGGCGCGCCGTATACCCGAAAGGATTGGCGACCTGTTCACTGCGGGCAATCGACTCGCCCCACGCGTCATACGCATACGTGTTCACGACCGTTCCAGACGAATCGTTCACAGATACGATCGAGCCCAGCCCGTCCACACCGTAGTAATAAACCTGGCCGCCCCGAACCATCGCCAGCGGCTCATCGAGATCGGGAACGAACAGATACTGCGCATTCGACGACCCTGACTCGGCGACCACGTCCAGGGACTGGTAAAGATAGCGGGTGGTCCCGCTTCCGTTGGTCTTCTCAGCCAGGCGCCGGAACTGATCGTATCGGTACGACTCCGATTCGCTTCCGGTGACCGAGACCAGACGATGCTCGAGATCCCATGCGAACGAGTAGTTCCCGCGTGCGCCGGTGCGGGTTTTCGTGTTTCCTGCGGAATCGTAAGAATAGGCATTCGCTCCGTCCGACAGCAGTTCGCTTCCGTTCAGTGCACTCGTGCCGTATTTCCGGTAGGTGTACGCCGTCGTCGCGCCGTCTATGGCGACCGAGGTGCGGTTTCCGGCGGCGTCGTACGTCCAGGCCGTGGATCGGCCGCCGTAGAGTGCGCCGGCGGGATACGCCGCACGGACAAGCATTTGTCGATCGTCGTAGCTGAACTTCGTCACCGCTCCACTCAACGAAAGAGCGGGAAATGAAGTCGTGATTTTGGTCAGCAAATCAAGCTGCGTGTTCTGTCCCGTGAATGCGTCGCGATCATGTTCGTAGCCGAAGGTGGCCAGATTGCCGGACGGGTGCAAATTCGCCACCGACGTTACTCGTCCGCGAGCATCATAGGTCGACGTGCGAGTCTGCCCGTTCGGAAAGGTCGTCTTCGTGTGTTGTCCTGCGAGGTCATACTCGAGTACGAACGACCCTGGGACTTCGCTCCAATCGATCGTTCGAACGTGTCCGTCCGGATAGTAGCCGTACGTGGTGACGGCTCCGCCCCCGACCGTCTGCGTAAGTGGCCTTCCGAGCGCATCATAGGTCCACGCGAGATTTCCTCGGGTCCCCTGCGTCTCTGTTGCCATACGGAACGACGAATCCCATGTGCGGGACACCGTCCCCGCGGCGTGTGGCCGAGCGTCCTCGACCGAGATCAGTTTCTGCCCGTCGAAGTTTCGTTTTACTACGGAGCCATCCGGATCCGACATCGTCACCACGCGATCGAAATGGTCGTATCCCAGTGTGCGAACGGTGCCCGCACGATCCGTGTAGGTCTTGATTCTGCCGTCGACATCGTATGTAAAGAGCTCGACCGTTCCGTTCGGGTGACTGACCTTCCTGAGGTTGTTCAACACGTCATACTCATACAGCGTCGGATACTCATTTTCATTCTGCTTCGACGTCATCCGACCGTTTTCCCACGTATAGAGGATCGTGTGGTGCGCCGCGTCCGTTGCACGCACGAGCTGTCCGTAAACGTCATGCGCCACCGATGTCGTCGTGCCGTCGAAATTTTCGAACCGCGTCACCATCAATCCCGAGCTGGCTTCAAACTCATCGTAATGAGTCGTCGACACAAACGTGAGGTCGGACGACGGCGTCGGACCGATCCTGGTCTTGAGCCTGTCCAGGGCGTCCCATACAAACGTGGATACGTTCCCGTTTGCATCCGTGCGGGTCTCCACTCGTCCCACGCTGTCATAGCTGTATTTAACCAGCGGCCGCGTGCCCGCATCATTGTTTGCCGCACCAAGGCTCTCGATGAGGTTTCCCGCGGTGTCATATTTGAGCGTCCATGCCGCTCCGCCGACCAGCGTTTCGATGACTCGGCCATGTTCGTCATATGTGTACGAGCTCTTCAGCCGTTCGGTCACGCCGTCATTGTCGAGATCGTAGATCTTGTGTACCAAGCCGGCGCCGAGCGAGCTGGGTGGATGATACGTATATTTCGTTCCCTGCCAGTCGCCGTGAACCTCGTTCGTCCCTCGCTTGTACGGCACGATCAACGTGGGTTGGCCCGGATAATCCGGATCGTAGGTGTATCGCCACTCCACTTCGGATGGACCGTCGTAGTCCAGGCTCGCGGTCCGTACATTCCCACGCGAATCGTAGGTGTAGCGTGTCTTGATGCCACTGGGTTTGACCAGGAGCTCCAGCAATCCGTTCGCGTCATAGGTCGTTTGGGTAGCCGGGCCTCCTCCAGGCGGAATGCTCTGCGTCACGAGACCGGCGGTCGTGAACGGAAAGCGCCAGAGATTCCCGGCGGAATCTCGCTTGGCCGTGACGGATGCCGCGCCATAGCCGTACAAATAGTCAAACGTTTCGCCATCGTGTGTATAGGACGCGACGCGATCGCTGCCGTCATACACGACTGTGGTGACGTTCCGGCTCCAGTGATCTGTAATCGAGGTCAGTAGCGGTGCATACTTTCCCGGGTGGTCGTAGTCGTAATGCGTGATCTGTCCGAGGGGATTCTCCATCGCGACCAGGACGCCGTTTGCGTACGTATAGCTGACGGTGCGACCGATTGGATCCGTGAAGCCGCTGATGCGTCCGTCCGCTCCCCAGTGGATCTGAATGGAGCGACCCGATCCCGACACGTCCGTAACGCGATCCAGACGATCACCGATATAGCTCCAGGCCAGAGTCTGGCCGAATTCATCGACCATCCTGGTCAGGTTCCCGGTTGATGAGAAGTGAATGCGGGAGCGATTCGTCCCCTGCGGTTTCAGTTCCCACGTGCCGTCGGCGTTGCGAATGAGCTCGTCGAACCGTCCGGGCGGCGGCATGAATGTGGCGATGTACGTCGGCGGTGGCGGACTCTGCGTCGGGGGATTCTGCGTGAAGCGATACAGGACACCGTTCGGAAGTCGCACGTGCGCCGCAAAGCCCGCAGAGTATTGGCCACTCTCGTCCACGTCGTTCAGCGCGTCCGTATAGTAGATCCTGGTCGACAGGCTCGACACCCAGCCGTATCCGATTTCTCCATCGATCAGGCGGGACGTTCGGTACGCACGGGAAACCGTGATCGGAATCCCGGTGGTGCGCATCGTAAAGTCCGTCTCGTCGGTCGTATACACGCCGCTCGAAACGTAGCAGGGCGACTTGGTGCACTTGCCGCATACCTTGGGATCGCACCTGGGATCAGGTTCCGGAGGTCTGTAGCAACTTTGTGCTGCGTCGCCGAGCGACGTCGATGAGGCCGGGGCCTGGTCGGGCGTGCAGGGCTGAGTCGGATTCGTGCAGAACGCAAGGTTTGGGTCCTGTGCCTGCGCGCTGCCAGTAACCAGCAATAAAAGGACGACGGCGATCGCGCTCCAGAGCGCAATGTGGCGGGGATGGCTGCGGAATGGATTTGTCATGATTTTCGCTCGCTCAGTACTGGATCTCGGTGAGAATGCCGCTTTGGACGACGTTGCCGATCCCGTCAGTGGCCGTGACGATGACGTTGTAACGGCCGGGCGCCACGAGTTTGCCGTTGTCTGCTCGGCCGTCCCACGCGATCGCGCCGTGACCGGCCGGCTGCTTGTTCTTGATCACGGTCCGCAGCGTCGCCTTTGTGGTCAGGCTCACGAATTCGATCTGGATGCTCGCCGCATCGGAATTGAGCGTCGCGAGGTCGAACTCGACGGTCTGCATGCCGACCTCCGGGCCGAACACCGGCGGAAAGACCTTGACGTGTTCGAGTTTCGGCTTCGAACCGAAGAGGATGGCCGCGTTCTCAGGGAACGGGTTCGCCTCGTTCACGATCGATACGATTCCGATGTTGCGAATCGCCCGGTAGCTTCCGGTGTGATCGACGCCCCACCAGGTGTATGTGTGTGCGCCCGACTCCTGCCAGATCTTGTTGGCCGGGCAAAAGAACGTGTTGTCCGGTGCGTCGCAGTTGCCGACGAACCCCCCGCTGGCCGTCGAGGTCCCGACGCTCACGCGCGCCGGTTGGTGGAAGAAGTACTCGAATGTCAGCGGCTTGTTATTGAACGGATCGTAAGGCTGAATATCCAGATCATTGGTATGGGCGGTCTGACCCCAGTGCAGGACGTCGCTCTGGTCCCAGTTCAGCGTATGCCCGTCGGACTTGACTGTGGCGACATAGAAGTACGGGCCGTCCGGCAACAGGTCGCCGGCATCATTACGCCCATTGAAGAAGTCGTCGTGCGTGCCAGGATTGCGCACCGTAGTTGGCAGCAACTGGCGCACGACCGTCCCTTCCAGGTTCTTGATGACGATGGACTCGGTCACCCGGAGAGGCAGGGCAGGGATCTTCGAGATGTATTTGAGGGTGTTTCCTGCCACCGCATTGAACTGGTGGACATTGTTCTGACTTGCGCTGAAGTGCTGGAAGTCGAGCGGCGACACCCGGGCCTCGGTGCGATTGCCAGCCTTGTCGAAAACGGTGAGCCTGAGCGATTGAGCTCCGCTCAATCCCGCGGTGTTCCAGGGACCATCGTGCAGCTCGTGGTTTGCGACGAACAGTGCGCCGTTCGTGACCGATTCATTTGCCCACTCGAGAGGATGCCAGGAGTTCGGGTTTGGGTTTGCACCCGCACTATAGTGGACCTCCCACTGTTTCAGATTGAGATCGGAGGCCGTGCCGGTCGGTGTCAGTGTCGTAAGACCGCTCGCATAAACATTGGAGATCACGCCGGCCGTGGGCGTTGTCAAGACGGCAGCCGGAAACGTGTTGTCCAGCGTGGTCGATCCATCCTTCGTCGCCGACGCGCCCGCCGGAGCGACGCCGACCGACGCGTCGACCCGCAGTTTGTAGACTCCGTCGGGCTGCATGGCCGATGCGCCGTCTCGCCCGTTCCAGGCGAAGGCGAATGTCAGGCCGGCCGCTGTATGCGTCCGCACGACGTTGTTCGAAGCGTCGAGCACGCTGAGAGTCCAGGTTGTGTCCTCGAAGTTCGAAACGGCACTGACTGTCGTACTGTCCTGTACTGCATCGTCATTGGGACTGAAGAAAAGCTCGCTCACGGTATGGTTCGAGAGCGTCAGCGTCCGGCTGCTGTCGATGACCGCCACGCCGCGGGCGACAGTGGCGGGCGGCTGCGACGGAGCCGTGGTCTCGATGTCGTATTTGTACGTACCGTTCGGCTGAGTGGCGCCTGACTCGTCCTTTCCGTTCCAGAAAATCGATCCCGGCGATTCGGATTGCGAAAGCGTTCGCACGACCTGGCCCGCCGCGTTTCGGATCGAGATCGTCACCTGTGCGCTCATCGACGTGCTGTAGTCGACTAAACTCTGCGTTCCGATCAGGGGATTGAACGTGGGGTTCTTATGCGTGGCCGAGGCAAGAAAGAGGGGGTCGGTCGGAGCGGCGACGAGCCATGGCTCGTAGATCAGGGCTGAGGTCAGAAACTGCGCCACAGTGCAGGGTGCCGGGCACGGCCCGTCCGGAGAGCCCCAGTAGTTGAGCGTCGCATGAACCTTCGCGTTCCCCGTGGTTGCGATCCCCCGCGTGTTTCCGATGAGTTGGGAATTGCTGATGCGCGGCGTACCCGAGTCCCGCGCAGCCAGGCCTGCGTATAGATTGTTCCGAAGCACGAGATGATCGAGCTCCGGCGAGTGGTTTCGCACGGTGATGCCGCCCCTCTGCAAATTGGTGTGGCCGGCATACTCGATCGTCGCATACGAGATCCTGCTGAGTGGTCCGCTGGCCGTCCCGAAAAGGATGCCTCCCCAGAATCCCGGATCCGGCGAGCCGTTGGACGTAAATAGAATCGGACTGGCGGCCGTGCCCTCCGCTCGCAGTGCGCCAGAACTGCCCTCGTGAATCAGAAGGCCTGTGCCGCTGTTGAACCGGATATTGCTTCCCGGCGGAATCGTGAGGACCGGCGAGGCGGCGTCGCTGACCTCGACCGTCCCTGTCAGAACATAAGGCAACGTCGAAACCGGCCACGTCGTGTTTGCGCTGATCCTGCCCGCGGAAATACAAATCGCATTTCCGCCCGCGGCATTAGTCGTTGCGGTGAGGTCATCGACGGCCAGCAGAGGCACGGTCGGCGCGATGTCGATGGCATTGCCGCTATTGCCTGTCAGGTCGACCTTGTCGAGCGAGAGACCGGTGCCACCCGTGACTTTCATTCCGGGACCGCTGTTCCCGCTGATCGTGGAGTCTGTGACGGTAAGTGCTCCGCCACTCTGCGAGACTCCGGAGAGTACGTTGTTGCGAACTGTGACGTGGTCGAGGGTCACCGAGCCGGAACGAACGTCGATCCCGGCGCGCTGGAAAGCGGTGCTGCCGGCATACTCGATCGTGGCATGGGAGATTCTGCTCGGAGGTGTCGTGGGCGTCGCTGTTGTGCTGAAGCCGATGCCCCTCCAGAACCCGGGGCCCGTAGAGCCGTTGGCGGTAAAGACGATCGGATCGTCGGCGGCTCCATTGGCCTGAAGAACGCCGCGTTCCTCGTAATTGATCAAAAGTTCCGCATTCTGGTTGAACTTGATCGTGTTTCCGGGTGCGATCGTCAGGACAGGGACGTTGGCTGAGGCATTCGCTGCACGAACCTTCAGGAGACCACTGACCACATACGGGAATTCTTCTCCCGGACGCGGCCAGGTCATGCTGCTATTGATTGTTCCAGCACGATATTCAATGGCGTCCTGGTTGTTTCCGGTCGCGCTATTGCCACTGCTGGAAACGAGAGGAACCGAGGGTTCCAGAGATACCGCAAAGCCGAGGTTGTTCGTGAAAGTGTTGCCTGTCAGTGTAAGCGTCCCGCTCGACGCAAAGAGCCCGGGTCCGCTGTTTGTCGAGATCACAGAATCGGTGACGATCAGTGATCCTGTCGAAAGCGATACTCCGCGCAGCTGACAATTGCGGACTGTGACGTGGTCGAGGCTCACCGAGCCGGAGCGAACGTCGATCCCCGCGCGCTGGAAACCGGTGCTGCCGCCATACTCGATCGTGGCATGGGAGATTCCGCTCGGAGGTGTACTGGGCGTCGCTGCCGTGCTGAAGCCGATGCCCCTCCAGAACCCGGGGTTCGTAGACCCGTTGGCGGTAAAGAGGATCGGTTCGTCGGCGTTTCCATTGGCCTGAAGAACGCTGCGCTCGTCGTGATTGATCAACAGCTCCGCGTTCTGGTTGAACTTGATCGTGTTTCCGGGTGCGATCGTCAGGACAGGGACGCTGGCGGTGGCATTCACTGCGCGGACCAACACAAGACCGCTGACCACATACGGCAATGTGTTTCCCGGCCGCGGCCAGGTCATGCTGCTATTGATTGTTCCAGCGCGATATTCAATGGCGTCCTGGTTGTTTCCGCCGGTTCCGTTTCCTGTCGCACTATTGCCACTGGCGGAAACGAGAGGGACCGTGGCCGCGAGAGATACCGCATAGCCGAGGTTGTTCGTGAAGGTGTTGCCCGTCAGGGTGAGCGTCCCGGCCGACACAAAGAGCCCGGGTCCGCTGTTTGTCGAGATCGCAGAATCGGTGACGGTCAGTGCTCCTGTCAAAAGCGAGATTCCGCGCAACAGACAGTTGCGGACCGTGACGTGGTCGAGGGTTACCGAACCGGAGCGAACATCGATCCCCGCGCGCTGGAGACCGTTGCTGCCGGCATATTCGATCGTGGCATAGGAGATTCTGCTCGCAGGCGTAGTGGCCGTGGCTCCTGTGCTGAACCCGATCCCCATCCAATGGCCTGCAGTCACAGGACCATCGCTGGTGAAGAGGACCGGTTCCTGTTCAGTACCCTCGACCTGCAGAGCGCCTCGCTCGCCGTGACTGATCAGGAGATCCGCGCCATTCCTGAACCTGACCCTGTTTCCCGCTTTGATCCTCAATACGGGAACGGTCGCTGTAGCATTGACTGCGCGGACGACGACGGCACCGCTGACCAGATACGGGAAGTCCGCACCGAGTAAAAACCAGTCCGTGCTGGAACTGATCGTTCCTGCCCGAATTTCAAGACCGTTGCCGCCAACCGCATTTCCCGTCGCAACGTTCGAACCTCGGCTTTGCAGCAGCATTGCAGCCGGAGCCGTCACGGCAACACCGGTGTTATTCAGAAACTTGACCGATGAGAAACGGAGGACTGCGCCGCTGACGGCGTTGATCCCCGGCCCGCTGTTCGACGAGACCTCGGAGAACGTGATCCCGAAGTCGCCGCCAGTGACCAGGACGCCGGCGGTCAGGTTCTCCCGGATCGTCACCTCTTTCATGTACAAAGAGTCGGCGAGTGTCGTGACGCCACCTCTTTGCGGGCTTGTGGAGCCTGCGTGCTCGATCACGGCGTGATGGACGGAGCTCTCGCTGGCTCCGGGGGCGTTGCCGAAGTACAACCCACGCCAGAAGCCTCGCGTCAGCGTCCCATTCGACCGAAAGCGGACCGGGTTCGCGGCGGTGCCGTTTACGATGAGTGTTCCTCTGTTGGATGCGTGGTCATTGATGATCAGCGCCGCGCCCTGATTACCGAGGACCTCCACGCCCTTCTCGATTGTGAGGACGGGGTTGTTGCTGCCAATGACGGTGACGGCGCCAGAGAGAATGTATGGGCTGCCACCGGGAGTCCATGTCGTATCGATGCCGATGTTCCCGGAGACGTTGGTCGCTGCTCGAAGGGGCAGAACCGCGAGAAGCATGATCAGAAAGCAGAGTTTGCGCTTCATCGTTTCACCTCCACACGCGCCGTCTTCGCGGGCGGGTCGAGTACGAAGGCACTCGTTGCCACCGGCCCGTAATCGGAACCCCAGTTCACGACCACCCGCGCCCCCGGCGTGAGTTCGTTGGACGGAATCGTGAAGCGAAGAGGATTCGAGGCGTTTCGCTGCAACATCACGCGTTTCTCATTGACGAACGCCATCGCGAACCCGGGCTGCCGCAGGAAATGCGTAACCGCCGGGCCGCTCGCGAGAACCTCGAGCCGCAGACCACCGCCGCGCGTGCTTGCACGCTTTACGTCGAGCGTGGGAATCTGGTCCTCGAAGACGTTCAGTCCCACGTGATGGTGCGCTGGCGCAGCGCGCTTCCGCATTGCAAAGGCCGAAGGAGGACGCTGTTTCCGCGCGTACTCGACGAACGACTGCGTGCGGTTCCCGCGGGTGATCAGACTGTTGTCGGGCAGCGAGGTCGCGAGCACGCTGATCGCGAAGTTGGGAAGCGACGAGATGCGAATCGTGCCGCTCTCGTCGAACCCGTTCCAGCGCTCGACGATCGGCCCCGCCACGCGCGGCTCACGGTCGACGATGGTTCGAATCATCGGCCCCTCACGCGTGTATTGGCCTCCGACGCGCTTCGCTTGTCCCGCCTGGATGTGTACGCGCGAGACGCGGCTCAGGCGAAACGAGAGCACGCCGTTGACCGACGAGTACATTCGCGGCTGCGGATCCTCGGTGACCGGCACGAAGTCAAGCGAAGGATCGTAGACGCCGCCGGCAAGCTCGATGCGGATGTTCCACGCCTCATCAGGCACGATCGCCGAACGATCATCACGACCGTCCCAGGCAATCGTCACCCGGCCGGGCTTCACTTCGACGGGAGTCAGCGTGCGGATGACGAACCGATCTCGGTCGAGAATCGTGATGCGCGCAATACCCGCGACGGCCGCGTGGAACGTGATCGTCGCATTCTGACCGACCGTCGGATTGAAGAACGAGGGCGCGATCGAAACATCGCGAATCGGCGGTCCGGAGCCGGCGATGAGGGTGAGCGCGGTGATCAGTGAGAGCAGCGGGCCGCAGGCGGCGATCCATCGAATTCGCATGCCGCGCATGCTCGAAAAAAACGCCGCGAAGGTCCATGGCAGTGGGCTGATATTTCGGCATGACGAAGGAACCGACCCATCTTCAAGGGTTTACAGGAGCGGATGACAATGCGTGTGCGCTCGCGCTTGGCCAGCTCACGCACGTTCATGTCTACCATTCACGTTCCGGCGACGGCGTCATCGACCGTTTCGACCGTTTCGAGCTCTCGACGGAGACCGGGCAGCTTCGACGCCGCACGGTAGGCACGAATACAGCAAGCCCTCGTCACCCGGTAACTCTTCCCCTTCCATTCATTGAGCGAGAGAACGAGAGAGCTCTCGCAAACGCTGGCGCCTCTGTAATTCGTTCGAGAGATTCGCGGCAGGCACCTGTGCCTGACTGGAGCAGACGCGATGAAGATGGTCCGAGTGGTCTCCCTGCTGTTGTCTGGATTTTTCGCCGGAACGGTAGTAGCCGATGCGATGTCCGTCGACCTGATGGCCGCGGTGCAGCGAGCGCGGTACGCCATCCGCCCGGAAGGTGTGGAGCGGACCCCGACAGCCACGAGCTACGCCCAGCGATTGGGGGTACGGTTCGAGGCACCCGGCGCGAGCGTCACGCTTCGCAAGGCGAGGGCGGACGACGCGGAGCCGCTATCGATGAAGCTCGACGCCTGGGGAGTCGAAGGCTCGCTGATGACCACCGGTGTGCCGTTCCGATCGGCGACGGCCGAGCAGGTCGACTACGCATACGGCGATATCACGGAATGGTGGAAGAACAGCGGAGCAGGACTGGAGCACGGCTTCGATGTGCAGCGGCGGCCGGCCGGCAACCGTTCCCGGCCGCTCGTTCTGCAGATGCGGATCGGGAAGAGCTGGACGGCAAAACCGATGGGGCCGGGACTGCTGCTGGAAGGAGCGCGCGGGGAGCAGCTCTCCTACGACAAGCTGATCGCGCGCGATGCGAACGGTCGGGAAGTGAACGGACGTCTGGCGCCGACATCGTCCGGATTCGCGTTGATCCTCGACGATGCGAACGCCGTCTATCCGCTGACGGTCGATCCGATCATTACGAATCTGCAGGCAAAGCTCGACGGAATCACTGCAGGCGAGGCGTGGGCACTCTTCGGCTCTTCGGTATCCGTGAGCGGCAACACGGTGGCGGTCGGATCTCCCTATGACGACATGCCTGGCGCCGCCAACGCCGGAAGCGTCTACGTCTTCGTGCGCGACGGAACCACCTGGACGCACCAGGCCCGGCTCACGGTACCGGACGGAAAGACCGATGATTATTTCGGCGCCGCGGTGTCGGTGAGTGGCGACACGATCCTGGTGGGAGCCTGGTCGGATGACAACGCCGGCTCGAGTCCGGGAAGCGCGTATGTGTTCGTGCGCAGTGGAACCACCTGGACGCAGCAGACACAGCTCACGGCCACAGGTACCAGCGGCAATGTTTACTACGGGTGGTCCGTGGCGCTGAGCGGCGACACGGCGGTGGTCGGCGCGTACGGCAATACAACGCCGACCGGAGCACGCGCCGGAACTGCCTATGTTTACGTACGCAGCGGGACGGTCTGGACGCAGCAGGCCAACCTCGCCGCCGCGGACAGCGAAGATGCAGACCAGTTCGGATACTCGGTCTCGGTGAGCGGTGACACCATTCTGGTCGGGGCCCATCAATCACACCTGTTTGGTCCAGTCGGATACAAAGGAGCAGCGCACGTTTTCACCCGCAGTGGTACGACCTGGACGGAGCAGGCAAAACTGGTCGCGCCCGATGGCGCAGCGATGGACCGCTTCGGGTATTCGGTCTCGATACACGGCGAAACGGCGGTGGTGGGATCGACGTTCGATGACATCCCCGGCGTCCCCGATGCGGGGAGTGTGCATGTGTTCGTCCGCAGTGGGACGAGCTGGTCGCAGCAGGCTCACCTTCTCGCAGCGGACGCCGGCTACAAAGATGCCTTCGGCTCCTCGGTCTCGATCAGCGGCGACACGATTCTCGTCGGCGCGTTCACGGATGACACGGCCGACGGCCTGGGAGTCGGGAGCGCCTACGTATTCGTGCGCAGTGGCGCCAGCTGGTCGCAGCAGGCGCAGATTCTGTCGGCAGCCGGCATCCCGCAGGACCAGTTCGGGACTTCGGTGTCGGTGGACGGCGACACGGCCGTGATCGGAGAGCCGGGCGACGAGACTACCGCCGGCCCCGATGCCGGCAGCACAACGGTATTCGTCCGGAAAGGCACGAGCTGGACGCAGGAAGCCCGGCTCGTGGCGATGGATGCGAACGCGAATGAGCGAGCCGGCTGGTCTGTGGCGATGAACGGCGACACGGCCGTCGTGGGCGCGTACCAGAAGGATGCAGCCGGTGGCATTCTGGCCGGCGGCGTATACGTATTCGTCCGCAACGGGACGAGCTGGACCCAGCAGGCCGAGCTTCAGGCTTCGGACGGCCTGGAACGGGACGCCCTTGGCTACTCGGTCGCCATCAGCGGCGACACGGTGGTGGCGGGCGCCTATCTCGATGACACGCCCGCCGGCTTCGATGCCGGTAGCGCATACGTGTTCGTGCGCAACGGCACGACCTGGACGCAGCAGGCCAAACTGCTGGCATCCAATGGCGCTTTCATCGGCAAGTTTGGCTATTCGGTGTCAGTGAGCGGCGACACCATCGTCGTCGGAGCAGCGACCAGCGTCAAAGTCGTCAACGGCCCTGATGAGGGAAGCGCCCATGTATTCGTCCGCAATGGGACGATCTGGACGCACCAAGCCCAGCTCGTTCCGCCCGATCCTGCGGCCAGCGGCATGTTCGCCAGTTCCATTTCGCTGAGCGGCAACACGGTCGTGGTCGGAGCGGCAACGACCCACACGTTCGCCGGGACGAAAACCGGCACCGCACATGTGTTCGTTCGCACGGGAACGAGTTGGACGCAGCGGGCCCAGCTCCTTTCGTCCGATGCCGCCACCGGGGATCAGTTCGGCGAATCCGTGTCGATCGACGGCGACACGATTCTTGTAGGCGCGTGGGGAGTGAGCACGATCGCCGGCACAGATGCAGGCAGCGCGTATGTGTTCGTGCGCAATGGGACGAGTTGGACGCAGCAGGCCCAGCTTCTGGCGTTGGATGGAGCGACCAATGACTTCTTTGGCGACTCGGTCGTCGTGAATGGCGACACCGTCGTCGTGGGAGCGCCTTACGACAACACGCCCGGCGGGACGGACGCGGGCAGCGCTTACTTGTTTATCCGCAACGGTGCGATCTGGACGCAGCAGGCGAAGCTTCATGCAGCGGATGGGGCAGCCGGCGACAAGTTCGGCAATTCGGTCGCGCTGAGCGGCGATACGGTTCTCGTCGGTGCACCGTACGACGACACGGCGGGCGGGAGTGACGCGGGAAGCGCGCACGTGTTCGCCATCGGTTCGCCGGCCGGGATCACCGTTGCTCCGGCGAGCGGCCTGATTACGACCGAGTCGGGTGGAACGGCGACGTTCACCATCGTGCTCGATTCGCAGCCGACCGCGCCTGTCACGATCGCCGTGGCCTCCAGCGATCTGACCGAGGGGATCGCCTTGCCGGCCGCCGTCACCTTCACCAGCGGAAACTACAACGTGCCCCGCACCGTGACCGTCACCGGTGTGGACGATCTGTTCATGGACGGCAACATCGGCTACACGATCCTCACGTTGCCCGCGGTCAGCGTGGACCTCCACTACGCCGGCTTGAATGCCGCGGATGTCTCGGTCACCAACAACGACAACGACACGTCCGCGATCGCAGTCAGCAGTTCTGCCAATCCCTCGAATGTCGGTCAGCCCGTGACGTTGACGGCCCTGGTCACCGCCATCAGCGGTACGCCCACCGGCACGGTCACATTCCTGAATGGAGCCACGACACTGGCCACCGTCGCTCTTGCCGGTGGCGTTGCGACGTACACCACCAGCGCTCTCCCCGGTGGCACCCACGCGATCACCGCCACCTACGATGGAAACGGCACCTATGCCGCGTCGAGCGGCACAGTGAGTCAGGTCGTCAGCACCGGCTCCACCATCGCCTTCCAGCCGACCACGTACTGGCAGAACGAAGGTGCCGGTGCGGTGATCGTCACCGTCGGCCGCACGGGCGGCGATACCTCAGGCCCGGCCAGCGTCGACTACGCGACGACCGGCGGCACCGCGAGCGCGGGTGCCCGCTTCGCACCGGTCATCGGCACGCTGAACTTCGCCGCCGGCCAGACGACGAAGACCATTCCCGTCTCTCTCATCGACGAGACCGCGATCCAGGGCAATCAGACGTTCAACCTCACGCTGACGAACGCGAACGCAGCAGTCCTCGGCGCCGCGACCGCCACCATCAATGTCGTCGACGATGACGACGTCCCGAGCGATTTCAGCTTCCCGCTCGATGGCAAAGCCGACATCGTCTGGCGCAATGACGCCACCGGCGCCACGAAGGTCTGGACCATGAACGGCACGTCGTTCGTCAGCTCGGCCGATCTGGTGCAACTCGGCGGCAACTGGAAACTTCAGGGCGCGGCCGACTTCAATGCCGACGGCACGGCCGACCTCCTCTATCGCAACTCGGTCGATTACAGCATGGTCGTCTGGTACATGAACGGCACCGGCATCCTGTCGACCGCGCCGGTCGCGAGTGTCCCCGATCCCAACTGGAAGATCGCAGCGATGGGCGACATGAACGGCGACGGCTATCCCGATCTGCTGTGGCGGCACACGAACTTTTCGCTGGCCATCTGGGTGATGCGCGACAACGCTCTCGTGTCGGCCAACTATCTTCCGACGGTCAATGACAACAACTGGCAGGTCAAAGGCCTCGGCGACTTCAATCGCGATGGCCAGACGGACATCGTCTGGCGCAACACGCTCCATTCGGTCACGGCCGTCTGGCTCATGGCGCCCGGCGGGATGACTCTCGGCTCCGCCGCGATCATGACCACGGTGGGCGCGCCGTGGGACATCGTCGGCGTGGGTGACATGAACGGCGACGGCGATTCCGACCTGATCTGGCAGGCCTCGACGACACGCACCCTCGCCGTCTGGCTCATGGATCAGACCAATCGCACCTCGATCGTCGTCGCGCCCACCAACGACGACCCGAACTGGAAGTTCATGGCGCCGCGGTAAGAATTCGCGGAAGGTTGGAGTGCGGCAGCTGCCGCACTCCAACCTTCCGCGAATTCTTACCGCGGCGCCATGAACTTCCAGTTCGGG
>DASYLL010000018.1:0-56149 GCA_036009605.1 Thermoanaerobaculia bacterium
ATCACCGAACATCGACACGCGAAACGATCCCGGCCGCATCGCCGCCGTGTACTCGCGATCCGCACGCAATCCGAACGAGTTCGCGCAATACCGCCCGTCGGGCGTACACGCTCGCGGACGGTTGTTCCATCCAAGGTCGGGGTCGTAGAGCATGAACCCGGAAGAGTCTTTCAGATAGCGATCGACGAGCGTCTTCGCGTGCGTGACCGGCAATGCATACGGACGAATCGGACGCTCGCGAAAGAAGAACGTGCCGTCCGCATCGCGGCGCCCCTGACTGCGCACGTACCACTCCCCCGCCGCGAACGTGAGCCCGAGGGAGAACAGCACGAAAATCAGGAGAAACAGAACGCGGCGCGCCATCCTCAGAAGAGCGAGTAGATGAACGGCGCCAGCGCGGAGCCGGCCGTCAGCGTGATGATCCCGCTGATCAGAAGCAGAATCAGAAAGATGGGCAGAAGCCAGAGCTTCTTCCGCTCACGCACGAACTGCCAGAACTCGCGAAAAAACTCGATCATGCATCCCTCAGAACTGTTTCTCGACGTGACGGTCGCCGTACGAATGCGGCTCGACGTCGATCCAGTATGAATCGCCGCGCCGCGCCGCCATCGGCGAGCGCCCGAACAGCCGCATCACCAGACCGATCGGCGTGACGACGAGGAAGAATACCAAGGTCAGGATGATGCGCGTGTTCACCCACGCCAACACTTCGCCCAGCTTCATCCATCCCAGATACACCGGACGCAGCAATGACGGCGCGATCAACGCACCGAGCACGAGCACGGCCGCGATCGCTGTCAGCGTGATCCAAACCCACTGTGCCGCACCGCGCCACGCCTGATACGCAGCGATGACGAGCAACGCCACGCTCACGATCCACGCGAACGATCGGATTTCTTTAGTCGAGGTCGAATTCACGTTTCATCTCCGGTGCGAGCGCAGGCTGTTCTTCGCGCAGCAGCAGACAGTGTCCCGCCACGAGCGCATCCATGTCCGTGCTCACAAAACAGCGATACGCATCCTCGGGGGAACAGACAATCGGTTCGCCACGCACGTTGAACGACGTGTTCACGACGACAGGGCATCCCGTCAGTTCGTTAAATTTGCTCAGCAGTGCGTGAAACCGCGGATTGGTTTCGCGATGTACGGTTTGCACGCGCGCCGAGTAGTCGATGTGCGTGACTGCAGGAATCGTCGAGCGCGGTACGTTGAGTTTGTCGATGCCGAACAGCGCGTTCTGTTCCTCGGTCATCGGAATGCGATGTTCTTTGCGCACATCGGCGACGAGCAGCATGTAGGGACTCTCGACCTCGAGCTCGAACCATTCCGACGCGTGCTCCGCGAGCACTGCCGGCGCGAACGGACGGAACGACTCGCGATGCTTGATCTTGAGGTTCATCCGCTTCTGCATCTCGGGATTGCGCGCGTCGCCGAGGATCGAGCGGGCGCCGAGGGCACGCGGTCCGAACTCCATGCGACCGCTCATCCAGCCGACGACTTTGCCTTCGCTGAGGAGGTTTGCGACAGTTGGGATGAGGTCCGCGTCGTCCATGACGCGATAGCGCGCGGAATGCTTGTCGAGTGCAGTTTCGATTTCGGTGCGCGTGTATTCGGGGCCGAGGTAGGAGCCTTTCTGGCGGTCGAGGGAGAACCCGTCATCCGCCTTCGGCACCTTCTCCCCTCGCCGAGGGGAGAAGGCCGAGCCAATCTCAGCGCCTCTCTCATTCCCAAGGTACTGATGCCACACCACCTGCGCGGCCCCGAGTGATCCACCCGCATCGCCCGCCGCGGGTTGAATCCAGATGTTCTCGAACGGCCCTTCGCGCAGAATCCGCCCGTTGCCAACGCAGTTCAGCGCGACACCGCCGGCGAGACAGAGATTCTTCATCCCCGTCTTCGTGTGCACGTGACGCGCGATCTTCAGCATCGCCTCTTCGGTCACTTCCTGAATGCTCGCTGCGAGATCGAGATCGCGCTGCGTGAGCATTGATTCCGGATTGCGCGGTGGGCCGCCGAACAGCCGATGGAACTTGTCGTTCGTCATCGTCAGTCCCTGCGCGTAGTTGAAGTACTCGAGGTTCATCTTGAACGAGCCGTCGTCCTTGAGCTCGATCAGATGTTCACGGATCAGCGGTGCATATTTCGGTGTGCCGTACGGCGCGAGTCCCATGACTTTGTACTCGCCCGAATTGACCTTGAAGCCGGTGTAGTACGTGAACGCCGAATAGAGCAGCCCGATCGAATGCGGGAAACGGATTTCCTGCAAGGGCGTGATGCGATTGCCGCGGCCGGTCCAGTAGCTCGTAGTCGCCCACTCGCCGACGCCGTCGAAACAGACGATCGCCGCTTCTTCGAATGGCGACGGATAGAACGCGCTCGCCGCGTGCGCCTCGTGATGCTGCGAGAAGAGGATCTTTCCCTTGTAGCCGGTGAGCTGGCGAATCTCGCGCGGCATGTGCAGCTTCTCTTTGAGCCACAGCGGCATCGCCTTGAGGAACGACGCAATACCGCGCGGCGCGTAGCCGACGTACGTCGAGATCAAGCGCTCGAACTTCAGCAGCGGCTTGTCATAGAAGACGAGGGAATCGACGTCGTCGATCGTGATCCCGCCCGCGCGCAGCACGTAGTCGACGGAGTGCGACGGAAAGCGGTGATCGTTTTTCTTGCGCGTGAAGCGCTCTTCCTGCGCCGCCGCCACGATCTCGCCGTCCTGCAGAAGGCAGGCGGCGGAGTCGTGGTAGTACGCAGATATCCCCAGGATGTTCATTGACGGAGAGACGTTGTCGGTTGTCACAGAGAACTGACAACCGAGAACCGACAACGAGTCAACGCCGCCCTCAGGCGGCGTTGACTCCATGGCACTTCTTGTATTTCTTGCCCGATCCACAGGGGCAGGGATCATTGCGGCCGACTTTCGTCGCCGCGCGTTTCACCGGAGCGGCGGCTTCTTTCGGCGCGCCGGAGAACGTCAGCTGCTGTTTCGGCGGCGGCGGAAGGGCGCGCTGCACGCGCTGCGATTCCGCGCGATCGCCGTCGCGGCCCGCGAGCTCGATCTTCCAGAGGATCTTGACGACGTGATCCTGAATGCGCTCGAGCATCGACTGGAACAGCTCGAACGATTCGCGCTTGTACTCGATGAGCGGATCGCGCTGGCCGTAGCCGCGCAGGCCGATGCCTTCCTTGAGGTGATCGACGTTGAGAAGGTGATCCTTCCACTGCTGGTCGATGACCTGCAGCAGGAGGTACTTCTCGTTGAGGCGCATGTTGTCCGCGCCGATCATCGATTCCTTTTCTTCGTAGCGCGTGTTGACCGCGGCCTTCAGCTTTTCCTTCAGGTCCTCGCGGCCATCCTGCTCGATGTCGACGCCGGAAGTTTTGAGATCGAGCGCGAAGTAGTCGTACAGCTCGGCGTTGAGCTCCGCTTCGTTCGGCTCCTCGCGGTCGCTCTCCGGATAGTGCGTGTCGACGAGGTAGTCGACGATCTCGTCGGCGGAGTTGAGGATGTACTCCTTGCCTTCGCGGCCTTCGAGAATCGAGCGACGCAGCGTGTAGATCGACTCACGCTGCTTGTTCATCACGTCGTCGTATTCGAGAAGGTGTTTGCGCGCATCGAAGTTGCGACCTTCGACCTGTTTCTGCGCGCGCTCGATGGCGCGGGTGACCATGCCGTGCTCGATCGGAACGCCTTCTTCCATGCCGAGGCGTTCCATGAGTCCCATGATCCGATCGCCGCCGAAGATGCGCATCAGATCGTCTTCGAGCGAGAGATAGAAGCGCGACGAGCCGGGATCGCCCTGGCGTCCGGAACGTCCGCGCAGCTGATTGTCGATGCGGCGTGATTCGTGACGCTCGGTGCCGACGATGTGCAGTCCGCCGAGGCGGACCACCTCTTCGTGATCGTCATCCCACTGGCGCTTGATCTCTTCTTCGATGCGCTTGCGCTCGGCCGGATCCTCGACCTCGCGGTTTTTCTGCGCGGCGATGAATTCCGGGTTGCCGCCGAGGAGAATGTCGGTGCCGCGGCCGGCCATGTTCGTCGCGATCGTGACCGCGCCTTTGCGGCCGGCCTGTGCGACGATCTCGGCTTCGCGCTCGTGATACTTCGCGTTGAGGACGACGTGCGGGATGCCGTTCTTCTTGAGTGCCGAGGCGAGCGCTTCCGATTTCTCGATCGAGATCGTACCGACCAGTGCCGGCTGTCCGACCGCCTGCTTTTCCTTGATCTCTTCCACGATGGCGTCGAACTTCTCGCGCTCGGTGCGATAGACGAGGTCAGGCTGATCCGCGCGCCGCATCAGGCGGTTCGGCGGGATCACGACGACTTCGAGCTTGTAGATCTTGTCGAACTCCGCCGCTTCCGTATCCGCCGTACCGGTCATGCCGGCCAGCTTCTCGTACATGCGGAAGAGGTTCTGGAACGTGATCGTCGCGAGCGTCTGATTCTCCGACTCGATGCGAACGCCTTCCTTGGCTTCGACGGCCTGATGGAGACCGTCCGACCAGCGGCGTCCCGGCATGAGACGGCCGGTGAATTCGTCGACGATGATGACCTCGCCGTCCTTGACGACGTACTCGACTTCATTGCGATAGAGCGATCGAGCGCGCACGGCCTGCGTGACCGCGTGCAGCATGTCGATGTTCGCGGGATCGTAGAGCTCGATGTTGCCGAGGAGCTTCTCGGCGTGCAGCACGCCCTCTTCGGTCATCACGGCCGTGTGCTGTTTCTCGTCGACCTGGTAATCGGTCTCGGCGTTCAGCTTCGGAACGATGCGCGCAGCCGTGTAGTACTTCTCGGTCGATTCTTCCGAGGGGCCGCTGATGATGAGCGGCGTACGGGCTTCGTCGATGAGGATCGAGTCGACCTCGTCGACCATCGCGAAGACGGGATCGCGCTGGACCATCGCCTCGAGATCGAACTTCATGTTGTCGCGGAGATAGTCGAAGCCGAACTCGTTGTTCGTTCCGTACGTGACGTCGCAGCGATAGGCTTCCTGCCGCTCGCGGTCGCCGAAGTGGTTCTGGATGACGCCGACGGTGAGGCCGAGGAACTTGTAGAGGCGGCCCATCCACTCGGAGTCGCGGCGCGCGAGGTAGTCGTTCACGGTGACGACGTGAACGCCGCGGCCGGTGAGCGCGTTGAGGTAGACGGGCAGCGTGGCGACGAGCGTCTTGCCTTCACCCGTCTTCATCTCGGCGATCTTGCCGTTGTGCAGCACGATGCCGCCCATCAGCTGGACGTCGAAGTGCCGCATGTTGAGCACGCGCTTGCCGGCCTCGCGAGCCACCGCGAAGGCCTCGGGAAGGACCTCGTCGAGCGCGGCCTGCAGGTCGGCCTTCGCCGCCTTGATCGCCGGCTCGTCGCGCGGGATTTCCTTCTTCACCTCTTCGAGCGCCTGCACGACGGGCTTGAGCCGCTCGCGGAACTCGTCGGTCTTTGCGCGCAGCTCGTCGTCCGTCAGCGCGCTCACGCGGGGCTCGAGAGCATTGATTTCCGCGACGATCGGGCGCATGGCCTTCACGTCACGCTCATGCTTCGAGCCAAAGATCATCGTCAGTACTTTGTCGATCATTCGTGCGAAACCTTATCAAAACTACTGTCTTAGGAGCTCCAGCCGGCCATAAGCCATCCAGGTCTGGTGCCCGAGAAAAATCACCAACGCGAAATAGAGGGTTGCAATTGCCGCGCGCTGTGCGCCGGTGATGTCGTAGTAGTGGGGATCCGTTTTCTCGCGGTTCAGGGAGGCGTACACCTGGAACGCGGCGAGCACAGCAATGAGAATGATGAGCGGATTCGGCTGCTGCACGACCTTGTAGACAATCGCCGCGCCGCCGAAGACCCACATCCACTTGGTGATGGCCGCGGAGATCCGGCCGCCGTCGAGCATGCCGATCGGCAGAAGATTGATGAGGTTGAGGCTGAACCCGAGGAACGCGATCATCAGCCAGAGCGGATCGTCGATCCATTTGTAGATCTGCAGACACACAAGCGACGCAAACGTGCCGGCCGCCGGACCGGCCAGGCCGATCTGTGCGTCGTCGTATACCGAGTGCGGCTGGTCTTTGATCGACACCGCGCCGCCGATGAACGGGATGAAGACCATGAACCCGGCGCGAAGCCCTTTCGCACGGATCGCAATGGCGTGGCCGATCTCGTGGATCAGCGTGATCACGACGAAACCCATGACGATCGCGAGCGGAAACTGCGTCGCGTAGGCGGCGATCGTGACGACAAACGAGCCGCCCGCGATCGCGTACTGCATTGCGCCGAACCCCTCGAACGGATTGACGAAGAGGACGCGGATCTTCTCGAAGAAGAGCAGCAGAAACGCCTTCGCCTTCAGCGCGACCACGCCGAGGAGCAGGATCAGTCCTGAGAGGATTTTGGGCAGCGATCGGCGCCCGGAAGTTGTTGAGTCCATGGACCCGCGACTACAACGTCGGCGCCTTAGGGCTATTCCGCGTTCCTCGGAGGTGTTCGTCCAGAAGGAGTCGCAGAGTCTCAAAGTCGCAGAGTCTCAGAGACCCACCCACCCTGCGCAGCTCCTTTGAGACTTTGCGACTTTGATTCTTTGCGACTCCCGCTCAGAGGCCGCCCCCGGCGGAGCTCCTCTGAGACTCTGCGACTCCCCTCGGCGCCGAGGGTCCGACTAAACTGCACCGGTGTCCGACGTCGACTCCCTCCGCGCCCAACTCCGCGAGCGCGGGTACCTCACCCACGGCATCGAGCGGTGGTTTGCGCTCGATCCGTGGAGCTCGCGGGCGTTCTGGCTGGAGCTGATCACGGTCGCGCTCAAAGCGGCCACGCTGATCGCCGCGTTCGGGGCGTTGCCGCTCGCGGCGGTGATGGCGTTTCGCAATCACCCGCTGCACGCGTTCGAGACGCTGGGACTGTTTCTCTCGTACTTTGCGGCGTGGGTGGTGATCGTGTTCGGGTTTGTGCTCGCAGTCGCGCTGATCCTGAAACTGCGGCCGGCGATTCCGATCGATACGCCGCGGGCGTTTCTCGCCATCTCGCTCGCCGCTGGCGCGTTGCTGACCGCGCCGATCGCGATCTGGTGGTATCGCTTCGACACCGCACCGACGCTGCCGGAGTTGCTCGTCGGCGTGGCGCTCTGCGTCATCTTCTTTCTCGTCGCCACGACCGTCGTTTCCGCCGCGCTGCTGTCGTTCTCGATCTACGAGTTGCAACGCGTGCCCGCGATCCATCAGAAGCCGCGTGGCGTTCCGATGTCCGTGGCCGCAGCGGTATTGATCGCGCTGCTCTTCGTTCCCGCGTACGCGGATCGCGAACGAACCTCGCCCGTACCGATGGTAGTGACAACGCCAACGACCGCACGCATCGCACTCATCGCCGTCGACGGCCTGACGCACGAGATTCTCCAATCGCGCCCGAATCTTCTGCCGCGCGTCGTCCCAATACGCCCCCTCCCCACCCCCTCCACCACCGAACGCTGGGCCTCCCTCGGCACAGGCGTGTCTACAGAGCATCACGGCGTCCGCGCGATCGAAGGGGTTCGCTTCCGGGGCGGCTCGCACGTTTTGCAACGCATCTCGCGGGGTGACTTCGTGCTGATGACGCTGGCGCCATTGATCGGTGTCGCGCGACGCGAACCACTCCCGCCGACCGTGCGACGCCGCGACTACATCTGGGAGATTTTCGCGGAACGCGGCGTCACGAGCGCGTCCGTGAACTGGTGGGCGACTGCCGATTCGCGCTCTCCCGGACTCGTGACGATCGGTCCCGAATCCGTCTTCACTGCCGCGAAGGGTGAGCCCTTGCGGGTCGACGCGATCGCTGCTTCACGATTCATCGAGACGCTCGATCGCGCGCAACCGCGCTTCGCGACTGCGTATTTGCCCGCCCTCGACGTGATCCTCAACCGCATCGAGCTCGACCCCGCCACGAAGCTCGCGACGTCCATTCGTGCGCTCGACGGAATCGCGCAAGTCGTTGAATCCGCTCGCGCACGCGGCTACGAGATCGTGCTCGTCGGCATGCCCGGCGAAGGCCAACGCGGCTCCGCCGTCCTCGCCTCGACCATCCCCTTCCCCGCCAGCACCGCCTGGGACGTCGCCCCCACCCTCCTCACCCTCCTCGGATTCCCCGCCTCGAGCGAAATGCCCGGCGGATCGGCGCAGACGCGCATCACGAGCTACGGACCTCGCGAAACGGATACGGCAGCCGCGACGAGCGTGAACGAGGAGTACTACGAAAACCTGAAATCGCTCGGCTACATCCGCTGAAAAAATGTGTCTTTTCCCGAGGTGCACTCGGGTAGAAGGACGCGAACAATGAAGCCGAAAGACAATGTCCGTCGCCTGCTGGACAACATGCCCGAAGACGCAACGTTCGATGACATCGTTTCAGCCGTCAAGGTCCGGCAGAAAGTCACCCAGGGACTGTCCGACATCCGGAACGGTGCGCTCGTCAGCATGGAAGACGCCGAGCAACGGTTGTCGCGATGGATCGAAGGGTAATCGGGACCGAATCCGCGCTCGCCGACGTTGAACGCGCAGCGGCTCACATGGCGCGTCTCGTTTCCTCACGCGCAGGAGCGACCTCACAGAAATCGATCTGCCACAATGCGTCGACCGGCGCTTCCACGACGAACCCGCGACGCTGACAAAAGGTTGCACGCCAGAAACAACCCCACTTGGCAGCCGTACGTCCCGCCAGCGGAGCAACCAACGCAGCCGACCGTGCCGGCTTAAAGTCGTGTCGCGCCAGATGGCGTCGACGTCGTTCCCACGCCCGTCCCGCCGCCATCTCCCGGACCCAGCGCCGGACGCGCAACAGTCGAGGTAATACCGACCGCTTCCGCGTACTTCAGGTACGTATCGATCGATGCGATGACGACGCGAGCTTCGACCGTGATCAGGTCGATGCCGACGAGCGAGATCCGGACCCACGCGTCAACGACAATACCTTTGTCGAGAATTCGATCGAGTACGTCGATGAGACTCGTTCCGCCCGGTGCGCGTTCGACAGCCATGACTTACCTGCCTTTCGTCTCTTCCGGCTTCCCCGTGGGAAGCTCGCGAGCATTGAGCTGACGTTCGAGGTCAGCGATGCGATCCCGCAGCTCGTCGTACTCCTCGGCACCCTTGAGCGCGCGCGCATCGCTGGAGTAGAACCGGTCGGACCGCCACCAATTGATCCCGATCGCTTCCGCCTTGTCGATCGAGCAGATCACCAGGCGAAGCTGGATGGTGAGCAACTCGACGTTCGCCAGCGACACTTTCACGTCGCCCGCGACCACGAGCCCCTTGTCCAGGATCTTGTCGAGGATGTCCACCAGCCCTTGCGGCTGTCGCTGGAGCGCCCCCCGATCATCGACTGGCAATGGTGACTCCCTTCCTCACTGCGGCTGAACGTTTAACCGGTTTCGCAATCGCGAGTCAATAGATTGTTGTCGGTTGTCGGTTCTCGGTTGTCTGTAGTGCCGCCTGAGTCCGCTACTTACAGATCACCGATAACTGATAACCGACAACGCGCCGAGGCGCTTCACTCCCACATCTTCAGCGGGCCCAGCTTCATGTTCAACTGCTCTTCGCTGAGCCCGAATGTATGCTTGAGCTCGGCCATCTTTTCTTCGAGTTTCATCAGCGCGTTGCCAAGCCGCTCGATCTCTTCATCGCTGAGATTGCCTGCGTCCATGCGTCGTAACGCCTGCTTCTCGAGCAGCCGCCGCACGAGCTCGATGATCGACAACACGAGCTTCGCCAAGCCGTTCTCCACGATCTCCGCATCCGCCGCGATGCGTTGCGGGATGCCATTCGCGGCAGGTGAATCCATGAAGGACAGCGCTTCGCGCAGCTCCTTCTCTTCATTCGCGATCATCATCGGCGAAGACCTCCAGCGGCCACGGCCCCGATAACAGAAAAGGAACACTCGGCGCGGCGCGGCGCAACTCCTCGCCGGCACGCAACACGTCCTCGACTCCCAATCGCGGCACGAGCGCGGTGAGCTCGAGCGAGCGCTCATCGCGATGCACCCATTGATGTTTCATGCTCTTCGGCACGATCAGTCGCTCCGCATGTTCACGAAACGCGGGATCGACATTCGTCGCCTGCGTCGCCGCGTGAAGCGCGCGCAGATAGTCCGCGCCGCTCGTGAAGTCATGACGATCGGGACGCGGACGCGACGTCGCCGCCGCAACCTTCAACGTGATCTCGACGTTGTCGCGATACTCGGTGAGCAGCCGCTTCCATCGCGCGAGATGTTGTGCGCATTTCGACTGCGCTTCCGCTTCGGTCGTGAACGAAAAGCCGTAACGGATCGCAACGAATGTCGCCGCGTCCAGCAATCGAGAGCGCACACCCGCGACCTTCAACAAAAGCTCGCGATCGCCGAGCGGCTGATCGTCCGCAATCTCGATCGCACTGAGAAACAGCTCGCCAACCGGAATCGCGGACGCGATCGGTTCAACGTCTTCGCGCAACAGATGCGCGCCGATCGCAATCGACTTCATCGCTTCCCTGGCGTGTTCGACGTCCGGATGATCGCGTCGACGTTGGCCAACACGACGTTCAGTCCGAGGTAGAGGAGATCGACGTCGCCGATCGAGATGATGGCTTCGCCGGCGATGATCACACCGCGATCGAGCAGATGATCGAGCGTTTCCAGCAAAGGCAACTCTTCGAGCTCATCGTTCATCGATCTTCCAATTGGCGAATGTGTACGGAGGCCATGGCCCCGACAACGCCAGCGTCACACCCTCGGGCTCATAGCGCGCGGCCAGGTTCGCCCGCAGCTCCTGCAGATCGGATTCCTCGTCGCGATTGAGCAGCACGTTGATCTGCGGAAACGCGCCGTCACGACGCTGGCGCGATTCGGCGACCGTCTCGCAACCGAGCTTCGCCATCACCGCCTGTTCGATCTCCCCAACGAGACCCTCCTCGGCCGCATGCGACGCGCGTTTCTTCTCGTCATCGAGTTTCTTGCGCAGCAGAAACGCCTTGCCGGGCGATGCCGTTGCGATCTCGTTCTGGAGATCGCGCAGCGATTCAACACGACCTGCCAACGCCTCGCTCCACTTCGCGGGCTCGAGCTCGATGCGCAGCGTCCACTCCTGTTTCCCGTCAAGCCGCGCCAACGATTTCGACAACAACTCGCGATGCTCGTGCAAATACGAACGGAGCGCCTCTTCCGAACTGAAGAGCGTGAACGCGCGCAGCGGCACGATCGACGTCTGCTTCATGAGATCCGACATCACGGCCTGATGCCGATACCCGATCGCGCCGAGCCATTCGAGATCGCCCGCACGCCGATCGATGACGTCCTGCGAAAACTCCTCCGCGCTCACGGACGTGAAAACGGCGTGGATGTCCTCGACTGTCGCCGAGCCGAAGCGCTTCGTGCCATCGACGCCTTCGGTATCGGGCGTCGCCGCATCGCGCGTCACGGCATAGACATAGAGCACGGACGTCATCGCGCGCAGTTTCTCATTCGATCGGCACGAGCGCCAGCAGCTCTTCCCGCGTCTGCGGTGGTCGACCGCGGCGCTCGATGATCACGGGGGCGTCCAATTCCTCGAGCGATTTCAATTCGTGCGCGCGCATCGAGCGATCGCATCCGTCGCCGTTTTCGGGCGTGACGTAGTTCGCGATCACGCCGCCGACGCGAATCTCGCGGCCGCGCACGTTCTCGATGAGACGTTTCGTTTCTGCGATGACGATGCGCTCGGGACGCGCCACGACGATGACCTGCGTCCGCTCGGAGTGCAGCGCGGTCTCGAGGTCTTTGAGCGCGCGCGATGCACGAACCAGCTCTTCGCCGAGAGAACCAGCCGGGATGAGCTCGCGATAGCGGAGGAGAATGCGCATGAACTCGCGCACCCACTCGCCCGCTTCTTTCGGCAGATCGAGCAGACGGAGAAAGTGGCCCGTCGGAGCCGTATCGACGATGACGCCCGCGAGCGATGAATCAGAGCTGAGATCGGACAGCCGCGTGATCGCGAACAGCTCATCGGCCCCCGGCGGCGCAATCTCAATCAGCCGCTGCATCGCCTCGGTGTCGTGCGAGAGCGACATCCCCCGCGGCGTGATCGCGTCGACAGCCTGCTCGATCTTCTCGCCGAAGGTGTCGCGGAAGCGGCGCCACTTCGCTTTCGTGTCGATCGTTTCGACGGTGAGGTTGGGCGGTGGTGGGATGGACTCGAACAGATCGCGGAGCGAATGCGCGGGATCGACCGAGATGACGACGTATCGCTGCTCGGGGTGGCGGGCGGCGAGTTGCAGCGCGACGGAGGCAGAACACGTGGTCTTGCCCACTCCACCCTTCCCCGCGAAAAACATGAACGGTCTGGGTTGGAGTGCGGCAGCCGCAGCTGCCGCTTTTGTATGTTTGGGCGCAGCGCTGTGGGATACAAAAGCGGCAGCTGTGGCTGCCGCACTCCAAACCTGGATGTGATCCGGCGTGTCCAAAGGCACACACGCACGCGGCGCCAAAACCACCCGCCACCCCGCTAACTGCGCTGGCACCTCGCCCTGTGCGCGGTTCAGCACGACAAAGGGCACATCGATCTCGCCAAGCTCACCGATCAGTCGCACCGTCTGCTCGACGACGAGCGGTTCCGGCAACGTCACCGGCACGAACGCAGTTCGCGACGCATCCGTCAGCAGCGCACGACGCCGTTCTGCGCGCGATTCGAACTCCTCGATGAACGCATCCATCGCATCGCGCACATCGCGACGCGTGAACTGCCGCACCATCGCGCGATGCTTTTCCTGCATCGCATCGAGTGCCAACCCGATCTGACGGAAATGCTCGGACGAAGACAGCATCCGCAGCGTGTGCCCCGTCGGCGCCGTGTCGACGACGATCAGCGAATCCGCGTTCTCCTCCGCAAGCTCGCCGATGTGCATCCACGCCATCAACTCATCGATACCGGGAATCGACAGCTCGAAAAGGCGCCGCAGCTCTTCACGATCGAGATACGTGCCGCGATCGCCGATCTCCAGAAACGCATCGATGTGTTCGGCGAGAAAGCGTGAGTACAGCGCGGGCGCATCCAGCTCCTCGATGCGCAACGTCGGAGAATCGCCGAGGAGATCGCGGAGGTTCGAGGCGGGATCGGTGGTGAAGAGAATCGTCGGGCGCGATTTTGCGAAATGCAGCGCGGCAGCGATCGAGACCGTGGTCTTGCCGACACCGCCTTTGCCGCCGAACAGAACAACGTGACGCGTGGAGAGCTCGTCCAGCGCGTCGGCGAGAGTCATCGGTCCCCGTAGCCGGTGTAGATCCCGATGCCGCCTTCGTCTTCTTCGCGATCGGCCGCGTACTGGCGCGCCATCTCTTCACGCCGCGCGCGGATGTCGCGCAGCGCCTGAAACACGATCGCTTCCTCGCGCACGTAATCCTCTTCGCTGATCTCGCCGACCTCGAGTTGCATCTGCAGCTCGATCAGGCGTTCCTTCCACGGCTGATCGTTCATCAGCTCCTCGTCGGCCATCGACTGGATCGTCTTCATGACCCAGCGGAAACCGGCGATCGGTCCCGTGATCGGGAGCAGGAGGATGTCGTCGAGCAGGAACGCCATGGCGGCTACTATGGTCGCAGAAGTTCGCGATTGATGGTTGTCGGTTCTCAGTTCTCGGTTGTCCGTACCGGGTTCGCGATGCCGTACGGACAACCGAGAACCGACAACTGACAACCGTGGCGCGAAGCGCCGCGTCAGCGCTCGGCGCGCTCGAGCTTGAGCCGGATATTGACGAAGTTGTACGGCGGCCACGGTCCCGTGTAGAGGAACGAGAGCTTGTTCTCGTACTTCTTCGCGATCTCCGAGATCTGATCGTCGAACGCACGCGTCTTGTCACGCTCGACGAGGAACGCCGCGTTCATGATCATCTTGTCGCCGATCGGCTTGTTCGATCGCGAGGCGATGGCCGCGTCGCGCAGCGCTTCGTAAATCTCCGTCACATACGCATCGGCCTTGGCCTGCAGCGCGGACTCGACGACGCGGCCGAGCTGCATGCGCGAGAAGTACGTCGAGGTCGACGTGTTCGACTGAATCTCTTCCTTCAGCCGGCGGATCTCTTCGTTCTCGCTCTCGATCTCTTTGATGACCTGGTCTTTGTCCCAGTTCACCTTGAGGCCGAACTCGATCTTCCCTTCCATCTTCTGCAGCACGTCGCTGAGCGCTTCGTACGTGCCTTTGAGGAACTCCCTGATGTCGTTCTCGGTGCGGAAGACGGTGCCGAAGCTCATCGGAAGGACGGTGAAGTCCTTCATGACCAGTTCGTTGACGTGCTCGTGCGCGAGTGCGTTCTCGCGCGTCGGGTCGAAGACGATGAGGGGGCAGTTCGAGACCACCGCTGCGAACTCGCGATGATGAACGCTGTAGACATGATCCCCACGGCCGCCGATGCCCACCGTGCCGAAGTCGCGCTTCGCCTCCGTCTTGATGATGCAGTAGACGTATTTGCCCTGCTCCGCTTCCTGCTGTCCGTGAACCTGCTCGCTCATGACGTTCCTTGTCGTTCACTGCTGATCAAGCTACCGACCCGAAGAATACAATACCCGCCGCGTTGCAAATCCCTGACCTGCGCGGTACAGCCCGCCATCTGGAACGATGGTTTTCCCGGCACCAACGACCTCTCCCGTGGCGCGCTGAGTACGATCCGTATCACGTCTGGCTCTCCGAGGTGATGTTGCAGCAGACGAGGATGGAGGTGGTGCTGCCGTATTTTGCGCGCTTTCTCGCGCGCTTTCCTTCCATCCCCACCCTCGCGTCCGCCACCGACGATGACGTCGCCGCCGCCTGGTCCGGCCTCGGCTACTACCGAAGAGCACGCATGCTTCGCGCCGGAGCCGTGGCAGTAATGGAGCGTTTCGATGGAGTGCTGCCGTCGACCGTTCAGGATCTGCTGACCATTCCCGGAATCGGCCGATATACCGCCGGTGCGATCGCATCGATTGCATTCGACGCGCGTGCGCCGATCGTCGATGGCAACGTCGCACGCGTCGTCGCGCGTCTGTTCGGCGATGACGACGATGCATGGCCTCGCGCCGAGGCGCTCGTGCATGCGTGCAAATCGCCGCGCGCGTTCAATCAGGGACTGATGGAGCTCGGCGCGATGATTTGCACGCCACGCAAACCTGCCTGCCTGCTCTGTCCGCTGCGCGCGGACTGTGTGGCGCTCGCGACGGGACGCGTCGACGAGCTTCCGCGCGCGAAGGAAAAGAAGGCAACGCGCGAGTTGCACATCGCGCTGTATCTCATCCGCGATCGTCGCGGCCGCGTGCTCATGCGACGCGAAACCGGACCGCTGATGAGCGACCTCTATCACCTGCCGCACGGCGACACGTCACTCCTCACCGGCGGCGCGCTCGACGTCACGCCGCGCGACCTCCTCGGCACGTTCCGGCACACCATCACCAACCGCAAGATCGAGTTCACGGTTCATACGGCGGACGCGCGCGGCATTCGCGGGAATCGCGAGTACGAATGGATCGATCCGGAAGCAATGAGCGAGGTGCCGCATCCGTCGTATGTGAAGAAGGCGCTGCGGCTGGCGTCCGCTACACTTATCGCATGCCCGGGCGTGTGAAAGCGGTCGTCCTCCTCGTTCTCGTTCTTCTGTCCACCACCGCTGCCTTCGCCGATTGTTCGCAATGGACGGCGCACACCAGCGCGCAGTTCCGGACCACGGCACTCGATCTCTCGGTCGACGGCAACTTCCTCTGGCTCGCCACCGGCTACGGCGTGCAGCTCATCGAAAGTGACCACATCGTCGCGTCGATCGCGTTGCCCGGACCGACACGCGTCGTGCGCGCACAGGGCAGCGGAATCGCGTACGCCGGCAGCGGCGCGAACGTGCTCGTGCTGCGACGTCAGGAACAGACGATTCAGATCGTCACGTCGATCGCAGCAGGCGGCACAGTCAACGATCTCGAGATCATCTCCACGGCGCTCTTCGCCGCGACGATGAACGGCATCGCGCACTTCGACATCATCAATCCCGCGGCTCCGGTCAAAACGAGCGTCCTTCTTCCGACGTCATCGACGAACGTGACCTCGCTCGCTACGGCGAAAAACAAGCTGTATGCAGCCGACGGCGACATGACCGTCGAAATCTTCAACGTATCCGTGCCGTCGCTTCCGCAAGGGATCGGCACGCTCGCAACGATTCCGCGCGGGAGCTCGGTGCATGCGACTGCCGACGACTTCATCTTCATCTCCGACCGTTTCGGCCTGAGCACCGATCTCTTCCTCGGCACCACGAGGCTCTCGACCATGCAGGTCGGCACGACAGCGTTCGCCGCGTCCGCGGGACAGACGCACTTCGTCGCCGGACCCGATCGCACGCTGCGCGCGGTCGACTTCTCCGATCCATCACGCATTGCCGAGTTGTATGCGGCTTCGCTCGCACCGACTGACGGCACCGACAACGCCATTCATGCGATGGCGCTCGTCGACGACACGCTGTACGTCGCGGCCGGCGACATCGGACTGGTCGTGCTCGACGCGACCGCGATCGTGCGTCCGTATCCGCTCGTGAGCTACGGCGGAGGCGCGAAGACGAGCGTGCGCGTGAATGCGGACAAAGCGTGGTTCTCGAACGGCGCCGGCAAAATCACGCAACAGCGCCTCGACGCAAACGGCCTCGCGCTCGTCGAAGAACGCAGCTGGGATGCGGAGCCGGCGTCGCTCGTGCGCGACTTCCGCAGCAACGGTCTGCTGACCACGGGCGGCGCGAAGGCGACGGTGTGGTCTCTCGTTTCGACCGTGCCTGCGCAGGCGAACAACATCACGTTCGCGGCAGCGATCAGCAACGCCGTCATGGTCGATACGCACGTCGTGGCGTTGCTCGCCGACGGCACGGTCTGGACCGCGCCGAACGGCTCCACCACGCCTGCGAAGATGAACGTCCCGGTCATGACGTTGCTCGCGCGTTCGGGCTCGGCGATCGCTTTAGCCGAGGTGCGCGAGAGCGACGAGAAGACGGTCGTGCACTACTACCCGACCGGCGATCTCACGGCCACGCCGCAGCAGTTCACCGTCGACGGCGCGGCCGCGGGCAGCATCGCGCTCGACGCGACGCGCGCCGCGGTCTTCACGTTCAACGGCATCAGCGTCATCGATGTCGCGACCGGCAACATCCGCGTCATCGCCGGCTCGAGTCTCATCATCCCGCGGCAACTCGCGTTCGCGAGCGACGACCTGCTCGTGATGGACGGGCTGCGCCTGCTCGTCTACGACGATGCGCGCACGCTACTGCGCGATCATGCGCTGCCTGCCGAGGCACTGGCGTTCGATGTGGCGGTCCCGCATGCGGTGATGGCGACGACGAAAGGAACGGCAGCGGTGCGCTATCACGCCGAGCTTCCGCGGCCGAGTGTCCCTTTCACGAGCACGTTCTACACGAAGCTGGCCGCGGGATCAGGCCGCGCGTATCTGTTCGACGATGAAGGCATCGACGTCTTCTCGACGGTGGTTCCGACCAAGCCGCAGTACATGACGACCGTACCTGCCGCGTTCGATCTCGCGGCGACAGACAACGCGCTCTACACGCTCACGAACAACGGCGCCGTGACCGCGTACTCGCGCGCGGGCGTCGCGTTCGCAACCGTGAACGTGCGCGACAACTTCGACTCGCAGATGGTCGCGATTCGCACCGCCGGCAACGCCGTGTGGGTTGCGATCGGGAACGGATGCACGCTGCAGGGATGCAGCGAGCGAAAGACGCTCGTGCTCGATCCAAACACGCTCGGCGTCACCGCGACGCTCACCGGCAACGTCATCGATGTGGCCGTATCTGGCTCGCGCGCGTACGCACTGACTTCGTTCCCGAGCGAGATCCGCGTGCTCAACATCGCCGATCCGTTGCACCCATCGCAGATCCTCGCTGCTGCCGCGCCGGCGTCTGCATCATCGATCGCGTTCTCGTCCGGCAAGGTCTATGTGCTCGCGGGAAAAGTGTTCGGATACTCGGAGTCGACGCTCGTGCTCGCGGAAGAGCGGCTCACCGCGGTGACTTCCGCCGCGACGCATCGCATTCGCATCGACGGAACGTGTGCGCTCGTCAGTCGCGATACGGAGGCGCCGGTGCTGTACAACCTGCCGTCGTGGACGCCGGCCGCGACGCAGTTTGCGTTGCCGTCCTCGCTCCGCTCGTTCGCGGTGCAGCCGGCGATGCTGTTGTTCCTGACCGAGCATTCGCTCGAGCTCGAACATCCGCCGACGACCCCGCGTGCACGCCGCAGAGCCGTGCGCTAGACTCGCGCGGCATGGCGAAAGTCACGCTCACGTCCGACGCGAATGCGTGGCGACTCACGCTCGATGATCCGCCGCTGCACATCCTCGACATCGCGATGCTCGAGGAGCTGCGCGACGCACTCGCCCAGGTCACGAACGATCGCCACGCGCTGATCATCGACGCCACCGGCGACAAAGCTTTCTCCGCCGGCGCCAGCGTCCAGGACCACCTCGGCGACCGCGTGCGGGGAATGCTCGAGCGCTTCCACGATTGCTTCCGCATGCTCGCGAAACTCGACGTCGTCACCATCGCCCTCGTCCGCGGCGTCGCCCTCGGCGGCGGCTGCGAGCTCGCGCTGGCGTGCGATTTCGTTCTCGCGTCCGACCGCGCACGTTTCGGTCAGCCCGAGATCCAGCTCGGCGTCTTTCCGCCCGTCGCCGCGTATCAACTCTCGCGACAACTCCCGCCGCGCAAAGGCCTCGAGATCCTGCTCACCGGCGATCCGATTGACGCCGCTCGCGCAGAAACCCTCGGCCTCGTCAACGCTGTCTTCCCGTTGAGCGAATTCGACGCACGCGCAAGCGAATGGCTCACGCGAATCTATCGGCACAGCCCATCGTCCCTGCGGATGGCGAAGAAAGCGTTCCGACTCGCACAGGCGGATGACTTCGATTCACACCTCGCGGAAGTCGAGCGTCTCTATCTCGATGAGCTGATGGAGACGGAGGATGCGAACGAAGGGTTGACCGCGTTTGTGGAGAAGAGGAAGGCGGCGTGGAAAGGTTGCTAGTTGCTGGTTCCGGGTGACGCATCGCGAGAGACACGCCTTCGCGCTGAAACACATTGAACCAGGAACCAGGAACGCGCGCGAAAGCGCGCTCAGTTCGCCTGCTCGTCGAACTCGACCGTCGCCTCCGAGTGCAGCTTCACGCTCATCTTCTTCGTCGGCTTCGCGACGGTCGCAAAGTTCACGATCATGACCACGCCGGACGCCTTGCCATCGCAACCGACGGGCATCGGGCGCACGACTTTCAGCTCGCCGAACTGCTTCGCGATCGCCTTGCCGTTTCCGTCGACCCACTCCATCGGCGCCGATTCCTTCTTCTGAATCGCGGCGGCGAGCGCCTGTGCTTCCTGAAACGTCAGCTTGCCGGTGAGCAGCGTGACGATCTGGCGGGGACCCTCGGCGCGGGTGAGGAAACGGTTGACGCACGCCGCGGAAGCGACGTGCGCTGCGAGGAGGCAGGCGAGAGCAGTAGCAGTGAGGCGAATCTTCATTTGGGAAATGGACGAGGCTGCGGCTAGTCTGACGCAAAGACAACGGGGGATCCAGAGGAAATTCCGGGGATGGCGAACGCAACCCGCGGCGGCGCTCGCCGTACAAAGCAGTGCAGCCGGCGCGCAAGGCGCCGTGTGTCATCATGACCGCAATGGACGTTGCACCGGAGACCAGAAGGCGTCGCCTCTCGCCGGCGTTCCTTCTTTGGGTCGCAGGCGTCTTCTCCATCGTCGTCCTCGAGCTCACCGACCGCGCCCTCGATCGCTTCAACCGCTCCTTCGCTCTTCTCGGCGTCGTCGAGTTCTTCGCCTGGCTCCTCGTCATCGGCCTGACGTTGTACGGCCTCGCGGTTTTCTTCCGATGGATTCTGCGCAACCTCTTCTGGACCGTCGGGCGACGGCTCTTCCTCAGCTACCTGCTCGTCGGCCTCCTGCCGTTTTTCCTGATGACGATCCTGCTGCTCACGGTCGCGTACATGTTCGCGGCGGTGATGACGCAGGCCGCGGTGCGCGCGGAGCGTCAGGCCACCCTCGGACAGATGGAAAGCTGGGCGCTCGACTACGTCCTGAACAGACGCAGGCCCGCGGGCGCACTACCGACGCTCGAGATCTACGATACGCAGGAAGGAACGGGTGCGCAGTTACCGCCGTGGCTCCGTTCGACGAGCTACAGCGGCGTCGTCGGTCGCGACCTGCAGCCGCTGCTCGTCGCGGCGCGGCAGTTCGAAGGCGACCCGAACCGCGCGGTCGTGCTCGTGCAGCCGATGGACCGCAACTGGACGGCGCAGCTCGAAGAACGCTGGCGGATGATCGTCCGCACCACGAACGCGAAAGCGACGCGCAGCGGGCGCAACGGCAAGGACACCTCCTTCACATTCGACAACGACGAGATGAAAGACGTCTTCGCCGCGAATGTCTTCCGCAACATCGTCTGGGGCGACCTCACCGATCTCACCGACTGGAGCACCGGCAAGCAGCTCGAAGACCACAGCCTCTTCATGCTGATCGTGAACCCGCCGAGCAATCTTTTTTCGTACTACTTCGGCGCGTCGGCGGGCGAATACTTCAACATCCTGGCGACGATCATCGCTGGTCTCGCGGCGCTGCTGATGGCGATGTATTTCGTCGCGGCGCTCTTCGCGGCCGTGCTGATCTTCAGCATTTCGCGCGCGGTAAACCGCATCGAGAAAGGGACGCGCGCGGTCGAGCGCGGCGACTTCTCGTACCGCATCAAGATGAAGCGCCACAACCAGCTCGGCGCGATGGCGCAGTCGTTCGATCGGATGACCGAGTCGATCGGGTCGCTGCTCGCGAGCGTCACGGAGAAAGAGCGCCTGCAGAGCGAGATCGCCATTGCCGCGACGATCCAGCGGAACCTCCTGCCGAAGGACGGGCCGAAGTTCAGCGGCGTCTCGTTCTCCGCGCATTTCGAGCCGACGACGTCGATCGGCGGCGATTACTACGACGTCTTCAATCTCGATAAATCGCGGCTCGCCGTCGCCATCGGAGACGTTTCCGGTCACGGCCTGTCGACCGGTCTCGTGATGGCGATGGTGAAGGCCGCGATCACGACGCTCGTCGAAGAAGGCGCGGACGAAACGTCGCTCTTCCATCGCCTGAACGAGCTCGTGTTCCGCTCGACGGAACGGCGCGCGTTCATGACGCTCGCGTTCACGATCTTCGATCTCGATCGCCGCACGATCCGCCACACGAACGCCGGGCATCTCTATCCGTACCTGCTCCGCCGTGGTTCCACCGCACCGATCTCCATCGAGTCCCCATCGTTCCCGCTCGGCGTCCGCGCGAACCTCACCACGCACGCGGTCGAGCTGGAACTGCAGGAAGGCGACGCCATCGTCTATCTCTCCGACGGCATCGTCGAGGCGCAGGACGAAAATGGCGAGCCGCTCGGATTCGATCAGCTCGAATCGCTGCTCGCCGCAAACATTGATGAATCGCCGTCCGTCATCCGCGAGGTCATTCTCGACTCCGTCGCGCGCCATTCCGGCACGCGGCCGGCGGATGACGACCGCACGATCATGATCGTGCGGTTCGACAGCCTGCGGACAGCGATTGCGAACGCGGAGTTAGTCGAGACGTCGTCGGTCTGACCGTCATCCCGAGCGTAGCGAGGGACCTGTGCGGGCGGGGCGACAGACACGTTCTTCGCGCCCCACCCGCACAGGTCCCTCGCTACGCTCGGTTGACAGCCGGCTACCTGTTGAACCCGATCATCACACTGCGTCCCGGCGCGAGCGCGGCCACCGCGTCCGCCGATCCGAAGTGATTCGCGTTCGTCAGATTCCGTACGACGACACGCACCTCGAACATCGGATGCACGCGCCATCCCGCGCCCAGATCAAACTCCGCGTGGCCAGGACGCGTCGTCTCGACCGGACCCGGACGATCGTCGCGTCCGAACGCGATCGCAGTCAGAAACGCCGACCCGCGCTCTGCGGCCCAACGCAATGATCCCTGCAGCGTGCGCGGCGCGATGTCATCGAGCGCGTCGTGCGTATCGACGTCTTCGCCGCGCGCGATGGACGCGCCGAGTTGCAGATCGAGATGCATCGGCAGACGCGTGCCGACCTCCAACTCGAGCCCGCGCACTTCGGCCTCGCCGCGATTGCGGAAGTTGAAATCCGCGCCGTTGCGGAAACGCTCGACGAGATCGCGAATGCGATAATCGTACGCATAGAGCGCGATGCGCGAACGCGCGCCGCTCCAGCGCACGCCGGCGTCGTACTGCAGGCTGCGCTCCGGATCGAGATCGGGATTGCCGACCACGAATCCGCGACCACTGATGCCGCGGAAGTAGCGATCGGACAGCGACGGCTCGCGATATCCGCTCGACACCTGCAGCGTCGTCGTGACACCGCGGAATGGACCTGCCGTCGCGGCGACGAATCCCGAGGGAGCGAGGTCGCTCGTCGAACGATCGCCAAAAAAGCCACCGCGATTGCTTGTCGCGACATAGTCACCGCGTCCGCCGATCGCGAGCTGCCACACCGGCGACATCGTGCCGGTCCACGACGCATAAACGCCCGCGTCATAGCGATCGGCATCTTCGATCGAATCCGTCGGCGTGCCTGATGCCGTGAGATTGAAGCGCGTGACGAAATCGACGCCGGTCGTGAACCGCGAACGTCCGACCGCACGCTCGCCCGCAAGCCGCAACGACGCATCGCGCGACTTCACATCCGCGACTTCGATCCCGGTCGTGCGGATGCGATTCGTCGTGATCGCGTACGTGCCGAACGACGCGCGCACCGAAGCCGAAGTCCACGCACCGCGACCCGGCAGGTCGAGAGCGAGCGTGCCGAAGGTTGCTTTCTCATCGGGATAAACCGTCTGCACGACATCGGTCGACGGCGCACCGACATCGTGCGCGTTGCTCGTCATCACGCCGGCGCGGAAACGGCCCCAGTCGGCGTCGCGCACGTAACGGAACGACGCGCCGCGATCGTGATAGCCCGAGTTCGGGATGACGTCGCCGTTCGAGTCATGGCCGTCATCCGCTGCGCGCGCGTGAATCGACGTCAGCACGGCGCCGCCGAGGGCGTCGAGGGAAAATTCGAGTGCGGCAGCGCGTGTGCTGAGACCGCCGAATGCGCCCCAGGCGTCGTAACGGAAATCGGGCTGCCCAGGAATCGGATCGCGCGGACGCAGATGCACGACACCGCCAAATGCGTCGGATCCGTACGAAACGGAACCGGGACCGCGCGAGACCTCGATCGAGCCGAGGCTCATCGGATCGACGAACGTGGCGGACGCACCGGCGCGACGCTCGGCGACGATGCGCGCGTCATCGATGATCAACAGCGTTCTGCCGCCCGCGAGACCGCGCACGACGGGAACCGCTGGCGGACCTTCGCCGCGGATCGAAACACCGGGGATCGTCGCAATCGCGTCCACGATGTGCGACGGTTTGCGCTGCTCGAGCTCCTCGGCACCGAGGACGACAGGCGCGGACGCGGGTGTACCTTCGATGTTCGGCGAGGCGCCGTTCCAGACCGTTACGCTCTCGCGGAACGCGGGATCGAGACGAACCTCCTCGGACAACTGCGTGAGATAGACGGTCGGGTAGAGCTCGCCGCGGCTGCCGAGGATGATCAGCGTTGCCGGAAGTTGCGGGTCGGGGGTGAGGGTGAAGCGGCCGTCGAGATCGGTGCGCGCGGTGCTGCGCTGATCGACGACGGAGATCTGCGCGCCCGCGATCGGCTTGCCTTCGGGACCGAAGAGGCGCGCTTCGTAGGCGAGTGCGTTCGCGGCGAGGAACGCGATCGTCAGCGCGGCAGCGCTGCGACGGACGCCGCGGCTGAGCGCTCTGAAGCGACGGTCTCGGTGTTCCGTGGAATGACTTCGGTCTCGATCGCTTTGCGAATGTGCTTGGCGATGCGATTGATGTAATTCACAGTCTCCCGGAACGGAGGCACCCCTTCGTATTTCCATACGTTTCCTTCGCCGGCGTTGTACGCCGCAACGGCAAAGTCTGCATTGCCGTCGAATTTCTTGAGTAGCCAGCGAAGATAACGCGTTCCGGCGAAAATGTTCTCACGCGGATCAAAAGAATTGGTGACGCCGAATCGCTTCGCGGTGGCGGGCATCAGCTGCATCAGCCCACGGGCGCCTTTGTGCGAAACGATGCGAGGGTTGTAGTCCGATTCTGCCTTGATGACCGCGGAAACAAGCGCGGCATCGACATCATGATGGCGCGAGGCCTCGATGATGATCTCGTTGTATTTCGATTGAAACAGCGGCTGGCTCTGCTCGTGATAACGCCACGAACGGTGCGGAAACACGCCGCCTTCTTCGACGATCTTGCGGACTTCTTCGACGATCTCGGGCGTCGTGACCTCGTCGTCGACGATTCGCTCGATGCGCGCGATCGGCAGCGAGAGCTTGCCGCCGCCCTGCATCGTGAGATGGATCGTCTCTTCCTCGACCGTGTACGCCTCGATCTTCATGTTCCGGCCGTCGGAGAAGAGGGCAATGCTCGCGCTCGCCGTCGAGGCGAGCAGAAGGGTGGCGAGCGTGAGGGTCAGCGTGCGCATGTTCGGGTCGGCCGTGTTAACTCTGAGGGTTTGACGATTATGCCCCGGGAAAGTCTCAGAGTCGCAGAGTCTGAGACTAGGCGCGCGGGTGAAACTGCTCGTACATCCGCTGCAATCGCGCCCGCGAAACATGCGTGTAAATCTGCGTTGTCGAGATGTCCGCGTGGCCGAGCATCATCTGGACGCTGCGCAGATCTGCGCCGTTTTCGAGGAGATGGGTGGCGAATGAGTGCCGCAGAACGTGCGGCGAAATGTGCGCCTTGATGCCTGCTTCGCGTGCGTAGCGTGTGATCTTCATCCAGAACGACTGGCGCGTCATGGGGCGGCCGCGACGCGAGAGGAAGAGATGCGGGTCGCTGTATTTGTCGAGCTCGGCGCGGCCTTTTTCGACGAACTCGACGATGACATCTCGCGCGGTGTCGCCGAACGGGACAATGCGCTCTTTCGAGCCTTTGCCGATCGTGCGCAGAAAGCCGGCGTCGAGCACGACTTCGTCAATGCGCACTTTGATCAGCTCGCTCACGCGCAGGCCGGTTGCGTAGAGAAGCTCGAGCATGGCGGCGTCGCGGAGTCCGTCGGGCGTCGATCGATCGGGAGCGGCGAGCAACGCTTCGATCTCGGTCGGATGCATCGACTTCGGCAACGACGACCAGAGTTTGGGATTTTCGAGGTTCTCCGTCGGATCCTTTTTCAGGTGGCGCTCAGCGACGAGAAATCGGAAGAGCCCCCGAATCGCCGCGAGTGCGCGAGCAACTGAGCGAGAGGAAATCCCGGCGCCGCGCAGCCATTGGAAGTACTTGACGATGTTGATGCGCTCGACGCGATCGAGATCGAGGCTCTGATCGCCGAGCCAGTGTCCGAAATGGCGGAGGTCGGATTGATACGCCGAGAGCGAGTTCCGCGCGAGCCCTTTCTCCACCGCGAGGTAGTCGAGGAAAATCGGTAAATAGGTCACGAAAAAGGCCGATTTTTCGGGCTTTTCGGGATCGATCGACCGAGGGCTTTTCTTCGACATGCGTTACGGAGTGCGGCAAGCCGCACTCCATCGACTCAGGATACAGCCGCCTGATGCGCGACGAGGTCCGCCATGTACGAGCTGCGCACGAACGGCCCGGCGAAGACGGCGCGGAAGCCGAGGGACTGGCCGATGTCGCGGTACTCGTCGAAGACCGTCGGATGCACGTACTCGACGACGTCGAGCTTCTCGCGCTTCGGCTGCAGATACTGACCGATGGTGACGATCTCGACACCGGAGTCGAGCAGATGCTTCAGTACGTCGGCGACTTCCTCGCGGCGTTCGCCGAGCCCGACCATGAGGCCGGATTTCGTGATCACGGACGGATCAGCGCTTTTCGCCTCGCGCAAGACACCGAGGGAGCGCTCGAAACGCGAGCCGGGACGGACATAGTCGTAGAGCCGCGGAACGGTCTCGACGTTGTGATTGAAGTAGTCGGGACGCGCCGCGACGACCGTGCGCACGGACTCAGCGTTACCGCGAAAATCCGACGTGAGCACTTCCACCGCGGCCTGCGGCAGCGCGATGCGCAACTCACGGATCGTTTCCGCGAACTGGTGCGCGCCGCCGTCCGCGAGATCGTCGCGCGTCACGCACGTCACGACGACATGCTTGAGTCCGAGACGCCGCGCCGTTTCCGCGATCGCGCGCGGCTCTTCCGGGGAAGGCGGCGCGTACGGGCGACCCGTCGTCACATTGCAGAAGCCGCAGGAGCGCGTGCAGACATCGCCGAGGATCATGAACGTGGCGGTACCGCGCGAGAAGCATTCGGTGCGGTTGGGACAGGCGAGCGACTCACAGACGGAGTTCAGCTCGCGCTCGCGGAGCATGGTCTTCATCTCGCGCAGCGACGAGAGATTGAGCTTTTTTTCGCGGATCCAGGCAGGTAGGCGAGTCATGAATTGAAATTGAAAATTGAAATTTGAAAAATCGGAAAAGGCTCGCGAGGTGAGCGGAGCCATTTTCAATTTTCAATTCTCAATTTTCAATTCCCCCCAAAAGAAAAGTGCCGCCCTTGCGGGACGGCACCTGAGGAATGCGAAGGCCTGGAGTCTAGTGTCCGGCGACCGCGGCCAGCGGAGCGAGGCTCTTTTCGAGGCACTTGTGGATGAGCTTCTCAGCCTCCACCTCGGGAATGTCTTTCACGATCGCGACTTCGGAGACGAGCAGGTATTTGGCCCGGTCGTACATCTTCTTTTCGCGGAACGAAAGGCTCTTCCGTTTCTGCACTTCGTTGAGGTTCTTGAGCACGTCCGCGACATCTTCGAGACGACCGGTCTTCATCTTCTCGAGGTTTTCGCGGTAACGGCCTTTCCAGTCCGTGTGGCTTTTCACCAGCTTCTGTTCGAGCAGGCCGAGGAGACCTTTGATCTCCTTCTGCTGGTACAGGCGGCGCAGACCAACACGGTCCGTGTTCGTGATCGGCACCACCAGCCGCGAATTATTCGCGAGAAGACGCAGGTGATAATAGCTGTCTCCCTGCGGCATGATCGGTGAGTCTCCGATATGCTCGACCACGGTCACACCGTGGTTCGGGTAGACGAGCTTGTCCCCGACCTTGAAACTAAGTTTGACTGACGACAAGTGAGGCTCCCTTCGGAAAGCGCTAAGGGCTACTACAAGAGGGACGGGCATTCTACGTCACCAAATGCAGAACCGTCAAACCATCAAAAGTGCAACGGGCGTGCGGCGGGCGTGTGCCGCGGCGCATGCGCACTGCAATTTCAGGCGCAATTTCGCCGATTCAGCGAGACATCCGCATCCGCCGCAACAGCTGGTGCAGCTGGTCCATCCCTTCGCGCTTCTCCGCATCGGTCCCCGTCAGCAGGTCTTCGATCATCTGCAATTCCGTCTGTAACTCGAGCTGCGTCGCCACGTCCATGTCCGGCGCCGTGACAGTCAGTTCTGACGCCGCCGGCCGTGGTGCGACGGCAGCGACCGCAGGCAATGGCGCCGGAACAGGCGTCGGCGTTCCCCCGCCGAGCGACGCTCGCAACCGCTTCGCCGAAGCGCGCATCGAGGCGACGTCGTTATTATCGAGCGCACGCAAAATCGCTTTTGCGCTTCCGACCGCTTCGGCATACGGGCTGTCGGCAGCGTCAACGATCCTGGCCTGCACCAGCACCACGTCGACATTGCCGTACCCACCCTTCTCCTCGGTCGTCGCGATCACTTTCGCGGTCGCCTGCTTCGCAATCGCGGGCAAATCGAACGGACGCACCTCCGCCGGCTGCATCCACGCCTTCACTTCATACGACTCATGCAGCGTCTGCGTGGATCCCTCGGGCACATAGTCGACGTCGACACGCTCGACCCAGACGGGACGGTTTTTGCGCACGAGCAGTTTCCGCGACGGGACTTCCACGACAACGCGATAGATCCACGAGCCGCGCACTTCCACCGTTTCCATCTTGTCTTTGCGGAAATCGATCGAGAACGACTTCGCGACGCGGCCGGCTTCGAACCGCTCGTACTTCGCGTAGTCATACGAGCCGTCGGGACGTTTTCCGCGCAGCAGGTCGATGTCTTCGTTTACGATCCGCTTGAGCAGATCCGTCGGAAGGTCGCGCTTGCTCGCTTCGCCGACGCGATCGATTACCAGGCCGTCATCGGCCACACGCGCGACGGGAACCGGCGTCTGCGCCAGCGCCGTCGTGCTCAGCATTGCAATCAGAAGAAATCGCTTCATCCCTTCACCCCCAGCGCGCCCAGCGCGCTCGTCCCGGCCAGCCCGGCCGTTGGCAGATCGAGAAACTCACACAACGTGGCGCCGAGGTCGGCGAATGTGTCGCGCGTGCCGAGCGGACGCGCGCCGCGGATTCGCGGACCGGCCACGACCAGCGGCACGTACTCGCGCGTGTGATCGGTGGAAACGTCGGTCGGATCGCAGCCGTGATCGGCGGTGATGAACACGAGGTCGTCCTCGCGCAGCGATTCGAGCAGCGCGGCCAGCTCGCCATCGAACGTTTCCAGCGCTTTTGCATACCCCTTCGCATCATTGCGATGGCCGTACTTCGAATCGAAATCGACGAGGTTCGTGTAGATGAACTGCGCATCGGACTCACGCACGAGATCCATCGTCTTGCGCATGCCGTCCGAGTTCGATTCCGTGCGGATCTCGCGGCCGATGCCGACGCGATCGAAGATGTCCGCGATCTTGCCGAGGCCGATCACTTCGAGTCCGGCTTTGTGCGCGCGCTCGAGCACGGTCTCGCCTGTCGGCCGCACGGTGAAATCCTTGCGGTTCGCAGTACGCGAGAAACGCCCCGCACCGGGGCCGATGAACGGCCGCGCGATGATGCGGCCGATGTTGTGCTCGCCGCGCATGAGCTCGCGCGCGACCGCGCAGATGCGCCACAGCTCGTCGACCGGGATCACGTCCTCGTGCGCCGCGACCTGGAAGACCGAGTCGCCGGATGTGTAGACGATCGGCGCGCCGGTGCGCATGTGCTCTTCGCCGAGCTCGTCGAGAATCACGGTGCCCGACGCCGGCTTGTTGCCGAGCGTCTTGCGTCCGATGCGCTTCTCGTACTCCGCGATGATGTCCGCGGGGAAGCCGTTCGGATACGTGCGGAACGGATCGACGACGATGAGGCCCATCATTTCCCAGTGGCCGGTCGTCGTGTCTTTGCCCGCGCTGATTTCATTCATGCGGCCATACGCGGCCGTCGGAATGTCGGTCGTCGCCGGTGTCGGCAGCGTGTGCAGAAGACCGAGACGCGTGAGCGTCGGGAGTTGCGGGTGCCAGGCGTCGAGCACATGGCCGAGCGTGTTTGAGCCGACGTCGCCGAAATCGGCAGCGTCCGGCAGCTCGCCGACGCCGAGTGAGTCGCAGACGATGGTGATGGCGCGAGGTTTCATTGCGTCGAAGATTAATCCATGTCGGGTCACGTTCGACGCCGCACGCGGGTCAGCTTCTGTCCGGTCGCTCAGTTTTTGATCCAGGCCGCGACGCCAAATATGCGATTTTCCTGAGGAATCTTGAAAATTCGCCGAGGCACCGGCGTTGCGATGGAGCGGGGCGAAAGGAAATCGTCATGACTCTCTCTCGCTCCGCGTTGTTGCTGGTCGTCGTTCTCGTTGCCGTGCCGCTGTTCGCGCAGTTGTCGCCCGAGGCTCAACAGATGGATCGTCGGTTTCATGAGGCGGCTGCTGAGTTCGACGTGCCGGTGGAAGTCCTGCAGGGAATCGCTTTCGTCGAAAGTCGCTGGCGTCACATTGTCCCCGAGGTGGCGACGGACGAGCTCGACGCGCGCGGATTGCGTCGCGCCGCTCGTCTCGATGAACACCAGCCGCCCGCGTACGGCGTGATGGGTCTGCGCGACGATGACCATTTCGGCCATTCGCTTCGCGATGCCGCGGCGCTGATCGGACGAAGCCCCGAGGAGTTGCAGCAGGATCCACAGCTGAACATTCGTGGTGCGGCGGCGTTGCTCGCGCAGCTCGGTGCAGGATTGTCGCGCACGAGCGCCATCGAGTCATGGGAACCAGCCGTGGCGCGGCTGAGCGGCATCCCCGAGCCGCGAATCGCGGAGATGCAGACGTACGACGTCTTCAGCGCGATTCTCTCCGGACGCAGCAGCGATCGCTTCCGGATCGCACAGCGCGAGATCTCGCTCGAAGCGATCTACGGTCAGGAACAGCTGCGCGTGCTCTCCGCGCCGCGATTGACGCTCGATCTCGATCGCGCGCAGAGCGGACCGACATCCGAGTCCGCCGACTACGGTCCCGCGATCTGGAACGCGGCCGCAACGTGCAACTACGGAGCAGGTCGCAGCAGCTCGGTGACGCACGTCGCCGAGCACATCGCGCAGGGCTCGTATGCAGGAACGATCTCGTGGTTCAAGAACTGCGCGGCGAGCGTGAGTGCGCACTACGTCGTGCGTTCATCGGACGGTCAGGTCACGCAAATGGTGAGCGAGGCGAACACCGCGTGGCACGTGGCCTCGCACAACAGCTATTCGATCGGCATTGAGCACGAGGGATTCGCAGAGGACTGCGCCTGGTACACGACGGCGATGTACAACGGGTCGTCGCTGCTGACGCGCGATATCGCCGACTCCCACGGCATCCCCCGCACCGCCACCTACGACGCCTCCCTCGGATGGGGCGCCGAGCTCCCGCAAAGCTCGCCGTTCAAGATCAAAGGCCACACGAACTTCCCCACGACGAAAACCTGCCCCGGCGCGTGCTTCGACTGGCCACGCTTCCGTGCGCTCGTGATCGGCAGCAGCTCGTGGTCGCAGATTGTCGACAACACGACTTCGGGACGATTCGCCGCCAGCGCGAACTGGGGCGTCTCGACCTTCTCCGCACAACGCTACGGTGCGGACTACCGCTACGCGTCGCCCGTCGCGGCGAGCGACAGCGCCTGGTACAAATTCAACATCCCGAGCACAGGCAACTACGAGGTCTACGTCTGGTACGCCGCGAACGCCGGCTACAACGCCTCGACGCCGTACGTCGTCGTGACCTCGAGCGGCAACGCGACGCGTAACGTGAACCAGCAGGTCAATGGTGGAGCGTGGGTTTCGATCGGGACGTTTCACTTCAACGGCGGTGACTACAACGCGGTTGGCGTGAGCCGCTGGACGTCGGGGACGGGGTATGTGATTGCGGATGCGGTGAGATTGGTTGCGCGGTAACGCGCGGATGAGCGACGGGCTCTCAGCCCGTCGCTCACTCACGATGACGCACAAGTGTGCGCAGCGCTTCGTTCACCGACTCCGAGTCCGGGAACACGTCCACGAGATCCGGAGAAAGCACACGCAAGTTGCGCGACTTGTAGTAGTCCCGCGCATACGGATTGGGCCTCGCGTGGGAGAGGTCGATCAGGCTCGGCGACCTCGGCTGCGTGATCGGGCGGTTCCGTCATGAACTGGTCTTCTTCGGCGCACTCACCCGCCGTGCACTGACTTTCTTCAGCTTCGGCAGCCGCGAAGCCGCTTCGGCAATGCTTCGCAAAGCCGCATTCACCGACTCGTTGTCAGGAAAGAACTCGACCAGATCCTGATCGATGACACGGACGTACTTTGGTCCGACCGCCGCAAGAAAATGCGGGTTCCGCCGTGCCTTGCTGAAATCGATCTCACGATCGAGCGGGTCGTCTTCTTCAGCGGCTTTTTTCTTCATACGATCTTCTTTCGCGGAGCTGTGCGGGCCGCGCGCTGACGAGTGGCAGCGTCATCTCCGTCCGTTCCACATATACGACCATGAGCACACGTTCGCGCGCCGACATCCCGATGATGATAAAGCGCTCCTCATCCCATGCGTGCGCGCCGTCGTGAACATGCAAAGCGTAGGCGTCGCGGAAAACCGTCGACGCCTCGCCGAACGAGACGCCGTGCTTTCGCTCGTTGGCGCGCGCCTTCGCCGGATCCCACTCGAACTGAAGCTCCATGCGCCCTTACGTCAAATGCTCGTGCACCAACGGCCGCGCCTCCGGCGCGTCATCCCCAATCGTCACAAATCCGAGATACCGCGAGCGCAGCTCGTTCGCATCCTTCTTCGCCACGCCCAACTGAATGCGCGCGATCACGTCTCCGGCTTTCACTTCATCACCGGTATTGCGGTCGAACATCACTCCCGCGGCGTAGTCGATGACGTCATCCGCCTTCTTGCGGCCGGCGCCGAGATCAACCGTGAACATGCCGGCCTGGTAGGTGTCGATGTGGGTAATAAAGCCGCTGCGAGGGGCTTTCACCTCGATCGTTTCGCTCGGCTGGGCGAGGAGTGAGTAGTCGTCGACGATGGCCGGGTCGCCGCCCTGCGCGGCGATCCATTTGCGCGCCTGTTCGAGCGCGCGTCCGGACGTCAGCGCGTCTTCGAGCGCGGCGTTCGCGGAGTCTTCGTCGAAACGTCCGGACATCACGAGAACGCGCTCGGCCTGCGCGCGCGTCACCTCTTCGACGTCCGCGGGACCATTGCCCTTGAGAACTTCGATCGTCTCGATGATCTCGTTCGCATTTCCGGCCGCGATGCCGAGGGGGCGGTCCATGTCGGTAATGAGCGCCTCGACTTTTGTGCCGGAGCCCGCGGCCGCGGCGATGAGGCTCTGCGCGAGCGCTTTCGAATCCTGGTAGATGCGCATGAACGCGCCGCTGCCGGTCTTGACGTCGAGGATCAGGGACGACGCGCCCATGGCCAGCTTCTTCGACATGATCGACGCCGTGATCAGCGGCAGCGACTCCACGGTTCCGGTCACGTCGCGCAGCGCGTAGATCTTCTTGTCGGCTGGCGCGATGCCGTCGGTCGAGGTCGAGATCACGCAGAGCGCGTCGGTCACGCAGCGCTCGAACTCATCGCGCGAGAGGCGCGCGTTGAATCCGGGGATGGCTTCGAGCTTGTCGAGCGTGCCGCCGGTGTGGCCGAGGCCGCGTCCCGAGAGCATTCCGATCTGTACGCCGCATGCGGCGACCCACGGCGAAAGCACGAGCGACACTTTGTCGCCAACGCCGCCCGTCGAGTGTTTGTCCGCGATGAAGTCGTAGCTGTTGCGGAGGTGCCACTGCTCCCCCGACCGCAACATCGCCTGCGTCAGCGTCGCCATCTCCTCGGCAGTCATGCCGTTGATCGCAATCGCCATCGCCAGCGCGGACATCTGATAGTCCGGAATGCGTCCGAGCGTGAAGCCTTCGATGAAGAACTCGATCTCGCGTGGTTCGAGCGGCGCGCCGCGGCGCTTCTTGTTGAGCAGTTCGTAGACGCTGTAGTCGGCCATAGGCCGGCCATTCTACGGCGCGGCGCGCGCGACTTCGGCCGGATTACCAGTCGGTGGGCTTGTAGTCCTTGAGGAACTGACCCCAGATGTGCTCGCCGGTGTTGATGCCGGAGATGATCGGATCGACGATGCGCGCGGCGCCGTCGACGATGTCGAGCGGCGGATGAAAACGATGCTCGATCGTCTTCCGCGCCGCGATCTCCGCCGGATCCTCATCCGTCACCCAGCCCGTGTCGACGGCGTTCATGTGGATGCCGTCGCTCTCGTAGTCAGCCGCGGAGGTGCGCGTCATCATGTTCAGCCCGGCCTTGGCCATGTTCGTGTGCGGATGGCGCGTGGTTTTCTGCATCCGATAGAACTGCCCTTCGACCGCGGACACGTTGACGATGTGTTTGTCGCGATTCGCGGTCTTCATCATCAGAGGCTTGAGTCGCGCGTTGATGATGAACGGCGCGATGGCGTTGATGAGCTGCACTTCGATCAACTCCACCGATGACACTTCGGCCATGAGCAAGCGCCACGAATTGCGTCCACGAAGGTCGATCTGCTGCAGGTCCTGATCGAGGCATCCCTGCGGAAAGAGATCGCGATCGGCGTGATCTTCATCGAGCAACGGGACCTGCGACAGCTGCGCCGAGAGTGTCAGCCCCGTGATCTCCGCCGCACGTCCGACGGGCAGCATCTCGGTGCCGCGCCAGCCTTCGAACGTGCCAAGGAGCTTGCGGTGGTCGTCGGACATCGCGTGGAGGGCGGCGGTCTCGCCTTCCATCATGTGCTCGTAGAACGCGGGCGGACGGCGCACGGTCTGGCAGGCGTTGTTGATGATGAAGTCGAGGCGCGGACGCGTCACGAGCATCTCGTGGCAGAACGCTTCGACGCTCGGCGTGTGCCGCAGGTCGAGGCCGAAGATTTCGAGACGATCGGACCATTCCGCGAAGTCGGGCTCCGCGGCATAACGGGCCGCAGAGTCGCGTGGGAAACGCGTCGTGACGATGAGATGCGCGCCCGCGCGCAGCAGTTTGAGTCCGGCCTGATAGCCGATCTTGACGCGACCGCCGGTCAAAAGCGCGACGCGACCGGTGAGATCGGCGAGCTCCGTGCGCTTCATGAAATTCAGATCCGCGCACGAAGGGCAAAGCTGGTCGTAGAAATGATGGACCGTCTGAAAATGCCCTTTGCAGACGTAGCAATGCCGCTCTTCGGGCAGGAAGCGCGGCTCTTCGGCGATCTCTTTCGGCGGATAGACGTTCGGCGTGGTGAAGATGGGCTTGCGGCGCAGCTCGCGGATGCCGGTCGTCGAGTAAACCTCTTCGGCCTGCTGCTTGAGCGCCGCCTTGCGGTGGCGCTTGCTGGCCTTGAGCAGCCGGCGCCGCGCGCGCGGATCGGGATCGGACACCTGCCGCGTGACATGGAGCAGCCGCCGGCGATCCTCCTCGGGCAGATTCGCGAGCAAACCGCGGTCCGCCTCGATCGATTCGAGCAGGTCCGCGGCCGCGCGCACACGCTGGAGGAGCGCAGTGTCGACGTCGGTTTCGTCGAGGATGGTCATGCGGCATGCGTAATGTGGACGGGGAAGCCGCGTATTTCGGATCAGGGGATTTCGAGGTCTTCGCCGAGGATGGATGGGCAGCCGCAGACGCCGCCGTGACTTGAGCAGCAGCCTCGCTTGTCGTTGCAGTTGAAACAAGAAGGGGAGCGCGTTCCGTCGCAGCATGCCAGCCCGAGGTTGGCGGGGGCGGTGATGATGATCGTGGCCGAGCGTGATACCGCACCGCAAGCGCCACCGGTGGCAGTCAACGTGATGGTGTCGGTCCCTGTTTTCGTCGCTTCATACCGTGCGGAACGCGTGATCGTGCCCGAGGAAGGACTGATCGAATTTCCGAGTGCGGACGTGAGCGTCCAGGACGTGGCTCCGTCGATCGTGAAATTGATCGTGCCGCTCGATCCCTGTTTCACGGAACCGGGACCGAAGAGCGACGCAGTGGCGTTGGACTTCAGCGTCACGACCGCGACGGCTTCGTCGCCGAGGCCGCAGGTGGTCGTGCTCGCGCGTCCCGAGTAGGCCCTGCTCGCCGTCAAACTGGCCACCTGGCTTCCGCTGGCGGGAAGGAACGCGCCGATGCCGTCGATCGAGACGCTCGCGTTGGGATTCGAAGACTGCCACGAGATGGTCGTCGACTCGCCGCTACACGCGCTGTTCTTCGAAGCAGTGATTGTGAGAGTGGGACGCACGCAGGAACCCGGAATCCTCACCGCACGATGTCGCGAAGACTCCTTCGGCGGCGGTTTCGGTTTGGACGGCGGCGTGAAGTCGAGGTCGATCACGGGATAGAGCGAGAGTCCGTTCGGCGCGAGGCCGCGCTGGCTCTGCAGGAAATCGAAGAATCCGATCCCGCGAACCTCGACGGCCTGACGAATCTGTTTGTAGTCCGGCGTTGCGTAGAAACGGCTTTCAAAACGCCGGCGTGCTTCCGAAATCTCGGTGGAGAAACGGCTGCCGGCCGTGCAGGGTTCGGCGGGGATCTGCGCGACCATCGTTCTGCCGCGTTCGTCGGCAAGGATGAGATGGATGCTCGAGTCGGGAGCAAGCCGGTACCCGGTGATCGTCGCCGTGACGGAGTAAATCGTGGTTTCCATCGGCGCGATACGCCGATCCTGCGGAAGTGGTCGAGGAGCAGGAATCCCACGCAGCGTTTCGATGCTCGCCGGCATCACGGACCGATTCACGAGCGGCGCATCCGCGTCCGCCGCGACCTTCACCGGCCATCGATCGACCCCGCATGCGGCGTGCATTGACTGCGGCAGGAGGAGCAGCACACTGACAGCCAGGATGCCTCGGATCATTTGCGGGGGAGGACACCACGCCGCGCGAAAAGAGGCGTCGTTATACTGCCGTCATCCATGCCCGACCGCCCGCAAACCTTCGACAACCACACGCGCTATCACGCGCTGTTTCATTTCATCGGCATCCCGATCCTGTCGATCAACATCATCGTGAAGATCGTGCAGGCGGTGCGGTTTCCCGAATGGGAACGGTATTGGGACGTCATTGTCGCGATCGCGATTCTGATCGCGATGTATCTGGCGCGCGCGTACTCGCTGACGGTGCAGAATCGTGTGATTCGCCTCGAAGAGCGGCTGCGCCTGCAGCGCTGTTTGCCAGAGGATCTGCGCGCGCGCATCGACGAGTTGAGAACGACGCAGCTCATCGCGCTGCGGTTCTGCGCGGATGAAGAACTGCCGGAAATGACGCGAGCGATTCTGTCGGGCGAGTTGCACGGGCGGAAGGACATCAAGCGGGCCATCAAGAACTGGCGTGCGGACTGGCTGCGGGTTTAGCTCTTATACGCACAGTTACTCGACTGTGCGTATAACGCGCGTCGCCTGCAAATCCCTGCTCCGATCCTTCGTTTCGAAATCGATTGCCCGGCACCACCGACTGGTACGTGCAGACGGACGGCGGTTGCGAATGCCAGAGCTATCTCGGTCCGGAATCGCCCGACCTGATGGAACCATCGCTTCCGCGCGAAGATGGCGCAGGGCGTTCGTCGCACATCACAACGACTCGAACCCGCCCTCCGTCAGGCACTCGCTACGCTCGCGAAGACCTCATAAACTCCGCCGAAATGATTCGCGCAGTCATCCTCCTTTCCGGCGGCCTCGATTCCGCCACCGTCCTGGCTCTCGCAAAAAACCAGGGCCGCGAGTGCCACGCGCTCTCGATCCTCTACGGCCAGCGCCACGTCATCGAGCTCGAAGCGGCGAAGCGCGTCGCGGCGGCGATGGGTGTCGATGAGCACGTCGTCCATTCGCTCGACCTGCGCGTGTTCGGCGCGAGCGCGCTCACGAGCGAGATCGCGGTCCCGAAAGACGCCGTTGGCGCGCCGGGAATCCCGATCACCTACGTCCCCGCGCGCAACACCATCTTCCTGTCGCTCGCCCTCGGATACGCGGAAGCGCGCGACGCGCAGGAAATCTGGCTTGGCGTGAACGAAGTCGACTCCAGCGGTTACCCCGATTGCCGACCCGAATTCATCGACGCGTTCCAGCAGGTGATCCGTACCGGCACGCGCAGCGGGGTCGAGCGCAACGAGCCGCGCATCGTCGCGCCGCTGCTCCACCTCACCAAAGCCGACATCATCCGCCGCGGCCTCGCCCTCGGCGTCGATTACGCCATCACGCATTCCTGCTACGACCCCGCGCCGGACGGGCGGGCGTGCGGGCATTGCGATTCATGCCTCCTGCGGCGGAAGGGTTTCGAGGACGCCGGCGTTGTCGATCCGACGTCGTATGCGCATCACTGAAATCTTTTTCTCGATCCAGGGCGAGTCGTCGCACACCGGACGGCCGTGCGTCTTCGTGCGCCTGACGGGCTGCAATCTCCGCTGCACGTGGTGCGATTCGGAGTACACGTTCACCGGCGGCGAACGAATGTCGCTCGATGACGTGATCGCGCGCGTGAAGAGCTACGGCTGCAATCTCGTCGAGATCACCGGCGGCGAGCCGCTCGCGCAGGCGGAAGCGTTCACGCTGATCGAACGTCTCTGCAACGACGGGTTCGAAGTCCTGATCGAAACCTCGGGATCGATCGACATCACGCCCGTCGATCGCCGCGCGAAGATCATTCTCGACATCAAATGCCCCGGCTCCGGCGAGGTCGAGAAGAACCGCTGGGCGAATCTCGACGAGCTGCGGCCACACGATGAGGTCAAGTTCGTGATCGCCGATCGCGCCGACTACGACTTCGCGAAGCGCATCATCGAAGAACGCAAACTCGACCGCTGGACCGTCCTGCTCTCGCCGGTCTGGGGCAGAATGGACATGAAGGCGCTCGCCGAGTGGATGCTCGCCGATCGCGTTCCCGCGCGCTTTCAAACGCAGTTGCATAAACACATCTGGGGGGCGGACGTTCATGGAGTATGACCGAGCACGGAGTATGACCAAACTCGATCACATCGGCATCGCCGTCCGCTCGCTCGCTTCCGCCAAGATCTACGAAGACCTCGGCCTCACGATCGAGCACGTCGAGACCGTCGAAACGCAGCGCGTGAAGACCGCGTTTCTTTCCGTCGGCGATTCGAATCTCGAGCTGCTCGAGCCGACGTCGCCCGATTCGCCGATCGCGAAGTTCATCGAGAAGCGCGGCGAGGGCATCCATCACATCTGCCTGCGCGTCGAGAACATCGAAGAGCATCTCGAGCGTTTGAAAGCGGCCGGCTATCGCCTGATCAATGAAGCGCCGGTGCCGGGCGCGCACGGTTGCCGCGTCGCGTTTCTGCATCCGTCAGCAGGAAACGGCGTGCTGATTGAATTGAGCGAGAAGATCGTCGAATGATCGAAGGCTTCGCACCGAACGCGCTCGTGATCGTGAATCTCGTCAATCCGAAGGAGAAGTTCTTCGGCGTGCTGCGCGCGTTGTCGTCCGCGGGCGTGACGTTGTGCGCGATGAATCTCGATTCGTTCGATGACTGGATCCGTCAGATCGGACGCGATGAGGACGAAGAGCTGGAGATGGTCACGATGTTCGTGCCGCTCTTTCGCGTCGAGCGCATTTTTCTGGATGAGCCCGTCGGCGCGGTGCCGTCGTACGCGCAGCGCTTCCGGCAGGTGGTCGGCCGCGAGGTCACCGACTATCTCGGGCTGGGGTCCGTATAATGCGCGGCCGAACCCGAATTCCTGGAGGAAGCACAGTTGTCTAAACACACTCGCATTCTGTTGGCCGCATTGCTCGTCGTGTCCGCGCTTTTCGTCGCATGCAAAGGCGAAGAAGAGTATGCGGAGGCCGAGGCGTTCAGCTTTGTCGTTTATCCGGGCGCGCGGTACATGGGGCAGCTGACCGAGAACTTCAAAGCCGCGCACAGAGTCATCAGCCCTACGCAGGAAGCGCCGCCGACCGCCGTCTATGACACGGACGCGCCGCTCGAACAGGTCGCTGACTATTACGTGAAGCAGTACGGCTACAAGGAAATCGCCGCGGACGCGACGAACAACGTCAGCGGGACGAAGCCGTCCGCGTACCATCGCTCGGGCGACCTCGCCGTGGATACGAAAGCGATCGAGGGACTGCTCAAGCAGATGAATCTCGCGACCGACACGAGCAAGGCAGTCGGCACGTACAAAGGCGTGGAGATCGCGCCGCGTCCGAATCGTCCGCGCGTGACGTTGCAGCGTCCGTACTTCGATGTGACGACCTCGCAGGTCGTCGATCGCACGCTCATCCTGATGGCGCGGTAGGAGGCTCCACGCAGTCCGTCCTCATCATCGGTCTCGGCCTGATCGGCGGCTCCGCGGGCATGGCGCTGCGGCGACGCGGATGGCGCGTTGCGTACGTCGATCCGCACGTCGAGCTCGTGGATGCACAGCGCGTCGGTGCCGCGGATGAGCGAGTCGACACACCCGCGCAGCACGATGTGATCGTGTTGGCGACGCCGGTCGATGCGGCGGTCGCGTTGCTGCGAACGCTCGAGTCGAATTCGGTCGTCACCAGCACGTGCAGCGTGATGCGTCCGTTGCGCGAAGCCGCGCGAGGGACGTTCGTCGCCGGACATCCGATGGCGGGTTCGCACGAGCACGGACTCTCCGCCGCGCACGCGGATCTGTTCGAAGGCAAGCCGTGGTTTCTCGACGCGCAACACGAAGTTGTCGATGCGTTGGTGCGCGATTGCGGTGCGGTGATCGAGCGCGTCGATGCAGCGGAGCACGATGCCGCGGTGGCGTTGACGAGCCATCTGCCGCAGGTGCTCTCGACCGCGCTCGCGGCGTATCTGCACGATCGCGAGGATCTGTTGCGTTTCGCAGGCAGCGGATTGCGCACGTTTCTGCGGCTTGCGGGCAGCGATGCGGATGTGTGGGCGCCAGTGCTCGCGGCGAATCGCGATCAGCTCGCGCCGCATGCGGAGGCGATCGCGCAGATCGTGAAACAGATCATCGAGGGTGATCCGCGCGACGCGTTCGAGAAAGCGCAAGCAGTGTGGCGAGCGTTAGAAGCGCGATCGCAGTAGACGCGTAGAACGACCACGGCCGATAGGTCACGTTCACTTCGTGTTTCCCGGCAGGAACTGCGAAGCCGAGGAAGAGACCGTTCACTTCGATCTTCGGGAAGGGGACGCGCCAGCCGGGCCAGTTCGGGATGCTGCTGACGATGAGCGTTTCGCGCGGCGCGTCGATTTTCAGCGTGTACGAATCGACGGCGTTTCGCGTGATTGCGACGGCGGCGTCGGCAGATGTCCATGGTTCCGTGAGTGCGATGTTTTTGCGTGGGAGTCGCGCGACGACGGCCGTGTAGCGCCAGTCGGTGTGCGTACGCAGATCGCCGCCGACGATCACATTGCGGACGGGATAGAAACGCGGCAGCACGTTACGGTTTGCGTAGATACGGCCATCGCGTCCTTCGTAAATCTGCTCATAGCGCGGATCGTTGAGCGTATCCGTCGTGAGCACGTACTTCACGTTGAGAAAATCAATCAGCGGCGTCGCGGTGTCGTTCCATTTCGCGTAGTAGTCCTTCGGATCCCACGCGACCTGCTCCGCGAGAAAGTGCACATAGCGATCGTCGGCCATCGGATCGTGCACGCGCACGTCTTCGAGGTCGAACATTGCACCGACATTCGGATAGAGCATCCCGCCGGTGCCGAGCATGCGGAACGGTGTCGTCTCGCGCGGTTGCAGGTTCTGCATGGCCGCAATGAGCGGCGTCGGACGGTACATCTCGCGCGGCATGACCTCGGCGTTCCAGCGGCCGATCGTGAGGACCAACTCGACAAACATCAGCGCGCCGAGCAGCACGAGCGCGGGACGACGCAGCGGAAAGAGCGCGATTGCGGCGAGGACGGCGATGCTCGGCAACAGCGAGAGCAGCGCGGTATCGCGATGGAACGGTGTCGGGAACTGCGTCGTGCGCATCAGCGCGAGCATCGCAATCGCGGTGATCAAGGTGCCGAGGAGAAGAGGGATGCGCGTGTCGCGACGCGACCAATCGACGACGGCCGCGATGAGCATGCTGCCGAACCAGCAGATGCCGAGGCGCATGCGCATCGTCGGCGCGAGTCCCGCGATCGTGTGAAATACCTCCGTGATCACAGGCCAGCCGAGTACAACGCCGATCGAGAAGGCAAATCCGAGGACGTAGAGCGTTTCGCGATCGCGCCAGCGACGGCGCAGGACGAGGTAAATCGCAGCGGCGATGGCGGCGACGATCGCGAGAATGCCGGCGAATCCGCAGACCGATTCGAGAGTGGTCGGACCCCAGGGACGCTCGATCGGCAACTCGCCGAAGAAGCGCGGCTGCAGGAGCAGGATGGCCGAGGGGAAATCGGAGTACGGAGGGAGGATCGTCTCGCGCGAGCCGCGCATTTCCGAGAAGCGTTGCGAGCGCAGCACGGCTTCGGCGAACGGGACGAGAAACGGCAACGTGAGAAGTGCAGCGACGGCGGACGCGGCGACGATCGGAACAAGCTTGCGCGCGCGGCCGACCCAGAGTCCGTACGCGGCTGCGATCAACGCGACGTGATAGACGGTTTCGGGATGGCTGCTGAGAACCGTGATCGCGAACATGAAAACTGCGGCGAGAAAGCGGCGACGCGTGAAACCGTCGAGTAGTCGATCGATGACCAGCAACACGCCCGGCAGAAACGCCGCGCCGGCCGCGATCGGAAACTGCAGCCACACCGTCATCCACGTCGAGAACCCGAACGCGATCGCGGCGAGGATGCTCGCCAGCTCCGAGTAGCGCGTGCGGCAGAAGAGGTACGTCAGCACGAGCGCGAGCAACAACTTCATCGCGCATTCGGCGGTCATCGCGCGGCCCAGGGAGAGTGGGAGGGTGAGCAGGCGCGTCGGCGCGAGGGGCGTGCTCTGGCCGTTCGCGAGTAGCGGATAGCCGGCGCCCGCGGATGCGTTCCACAGCGGCACATCGAGCGCGCGCCACGACTCGCGCACCTGGTGCATCCACGGCGCGACCTGCATCGGCACGTCGTGCACGTTCGCGTTCGAGATGTCGTACTTCGTGACGGGCGGGCGGTTGGGTGGACGCACTTCCGACCACGGCGGCGTGAGCTTGATGACGTCGGGCGAGATGAGGACGACGTCCTGCGTGAGCGGACGCCAGAGGAAGACGAGGACGAGCGCGAAGAAGAGCGCGGCGACGCGCAGAGGGAGATCGAGTTTCGCGCGACGCGCGAGGAGAACGGCGAGCGCGTAGACGATGGTGATGTAGAGCCAGGTGAGATTCATTTTGGATGTTGCTGGTTGCTGGTTCAAGGTGCCTTATCGCGACGCGTATCTCTCTCGCGATAACGCACCACGAACCAGCAACCAGGAACCGGCGCCAGCCGCAAGCAACCGGCGAAGCCGAAACGGTATCATCCGCCGCCGTGTTCAACCCGACGTGGTTCTACGCAGGCGCGGTTTACGCCGCCGCCGTAACACTCGCGCGACGCGCGGGCGTCGACCTCCCCAAACGGGTGGCGGTGTTTTTCTACGCGCTCGTCTTCGTCTTTCTCTATCTCCCGCTGACGCAGGACTACACGAATCTGCCGGTCGATTTTCTCAAGACCCTCTCCCCCTGGGAGGGCACGACCACCGACCGCACCGCGCTCAATCCGCAGATCAACGACCTCGTGCTGCAGATCGTGCCGTGGGCGCATCAGGTGCGCGAGAGCTGGAAATCGCTCCAGCCGCCGCTCTGGAATCCGTTCGCGGCGTGCGGCTATCCGCTGCTTGCCAGCGCCCAAAGCTCCGCACTCTCGCCCCTCCGCATCCTCGGACTCCCGCTATCGCTCGCGCACGCGATGACGTTCGAGGCGGCGATGAAGATCCTGATCGCTCTCACGTTCATGTTTCTCTGGTGCCGGCGGCGCGGTTCCTCCGAGCTCGCGAGCGCCGCGGGCGCGGTCGCATTCGGCTTCTCCTCGTTCATTCTGGTCTGGCTGCATTTCCCGCTGACGACGACCGCGTGTCTCGTCCCCGCGGTCTTCTACATCATCGATCTGCTCGCCGAGCGCTTCACCTATCCGCGCTTCGTGATCGGCGCGGTGATCTGGACGTCGATGCTCTTCGGCGGGCATCCGGAGACCGTCTCGCACACGTTCTTCATCGCCATGCTGTACGTCGCGTGGATCGTGTTCGTGGAACGCGCGACCAAAGGTCGCACGCGCCCGTTCCTGCTTTCGCTCTTCGGCGCGCTGGCCGTGGCCGGCATGCTCTCGCTGCCGTTCCTCGTAACGTTCTTCGAGGCGGTGCCGAAGTCGAAGCGCTTCTCCGATCTCAAAGCGAGCACGACGTCGGGCGAAGTACCGTTCTCCGACTGGGCGTCCGCGAAGCTGCTGATCCAGCCCCAGTTCTACGGCGAGCTGCCGCAGGAGCAGAAACCGTGGGGACCCGCGCACGCCGAATCACTCACCGGCTTCGCCGGTACCTTCGGCATCGCCGCATGGTTCGTGCTGCTCGTACACGTCATCCGGCGTCGCGCATGGCGTTCGCGCGAGATGTTCTTCGTCCTCGCAACGGTGCTCGTTGTCGGGATCATCCTCTCGTGGCCGATCGTGCGCGAGCTGTTCCATCTCGTGTTCCAGCTCGCCGCAAACGCGCGATTGCGGCTCTTCCTCTGCCTCTTCCTCGCGATTCAAACCGCGGCCGCCATCGATCTGATCGAGCGCGATCGCCGCTCCGTCATCATCGGACTCTCGATCGCGCTCGCGTTGCTCGTCGGCATCACGCTCACCGCCGACTTCAGCGTTCCGCACTATCGCGACGGCTCGATCCAATCGATGCTGCCCGGTCTCGGCATCGTGCTGCTCGCACTGACCGCGGCGTTCGTGAAACGCAAACACATCGCGATCCTTCTGCTGCTGACCGCGATCATCGGCGAGCTGTGGGAAACGACCGGCGACTGGAATCCGATCGTGTCGAACGAATGGATGTATCCGAAGACGCCGATTCTGCAGAAACTCGACGAGCTGCGCGCGGAGATCCCCGCGACCGAGCCGTTCCGCATCACCGCGAACGGGCCCGCGTTCTTCCCGAACGTCGCCGCGATTTACGGATACGAGGACGTGCGCGCGCACGATCCGATGGCGAACGAGCAATACATCGATCTGCTCTCTCTGATCATCAACTACGACAAGACCAGCTACTTCGCCGAGTGGGACAACTTCGATCGAAGCCTCATCGACTATCTCAACGTGCGCTACATCATCGCCACGCCGAAGGCCGTGCTGCCTCCGCGCTACCAGATGCTCTACGACGGCGAGGACGGACGCCTCTTCGAGAATCCCGATGTGCTGCCGCGCTTCTTCGCCGCACGCAACGTGATCCTCGAGTTCCGCGATACGCAGTTCCGCGAGCATTTGCGACAGACAGAAGACTGGTCACGCACGGCGTTCCTCGAAAAGCTCGACATCGAAGTCGAGGAACAGCGCGATGATTTCTTCAAGCCGCGTCCCGACGACGCGCCGATCGCAACGACGAAAATTCTCGAAGCGTCGCCGACCGACTATCGACTGCACGTGAAGGCGCCGCGCTATTCGCTGATCGTGAGCAGCGTGCCGTGGTGGCCGGGCTGGAAGGTCGAGCGCAACGGCGCCCGCATCGAGCCCGTCCGCGTCAACGGCGCCTTCCTCGGATTCGCAGTGCCCGCCGGCGAGCTCGACGTGCGCGTGTGGTACGACCCATGGACGTTCCGCTTCGCCACGATTCTCGCGCTGGCGACGGTCGTGGGATTGATTGCAGTTGGCGTGTATCTGCGACGCGAGTGAGCGTTACCGAAACTTCTTGTTCAGCCGCTCGCGCGCCACGTTGTCGACTCGTGCGAGCACCGCCGAGAGCACTTCCCTCTGCTTCTCGACGAGCTGCGCGATCCCGCTCTTCGCGAGCGCGATCATCGCCTGCATCTCTTCCTCGCTGAAGCTCGCGCCTTCGGCCGTTCCCTGCAACTCGACGAAGCGTCCCTTGCCCGTGGCAACGACGTTCATGTCGACGCCGGCCTTCGAGTCTTCGGCGTAGTTGAGATCGAGCAACGGGACGCCGCCCAGGATGCCGACGGAGATGGCGGCGACGAAATCGATGATGGGCCAGTTCTGCATGTTGCCGTCGACGTAGAGACGCGACAGCGCGAGCACGAGCGCGACATAGGAGCCGGTGATCGACGCGGTGCGCGTGCCGCCATCCGCCTGAATGACGTCGCAATCGATCCAGATCGTGCGCTCGCCCATCAGCTCGGGATTCACGGCGGCGCGGAGCGAGCGTCCGATGAGCCGCTGAATCTCCATCGTCCGTCCGCTCTGCTTGCCGCGCGCTGCCTCGCGCTCGACGCGATCGGTCGTCGCGCGCGGCAGCATTCCGTACTCCGCGGTGATCCAGCCTTTGCCGCTGCGGTACATGAACGGCGGCACTTTCTCCTGCACGGAGGCCGTGCAGATGACACGCGTGTCGCCCACTTCGATCAGCACCGAGCCTTCCGCGTGCTTGTTGAAATTCGTACGGATCTCGATCGGACGCAACTCGTTGGGAGTGCGTCCGTCAATGCGTGGCTTCTGGGTCAAACCGTCACCTTTTCCTCGAGCAACGCACCTTTGGGAACAACCACGATCCCGGAATCCGTCACTGTGAAACGCTCGCGATCGGCATTGAGGTCATAGCCGATGTTCATGTGGGCGGGGACTTTCACGCCGCGATCGATGATCGTCCGGCGGATCTTGCAATGGCGTCCGATCTCGACGCCGTCCATCAGGATCGATTCGTCGACGTCCGCGTACGAATGGATGCGCACTCGTGGATGGAGCACGCAGCGGTTGATCGTGCCGCCGGAGATGATCGTGCCGTCCGACACCAGCGAATCCGTCGCGATGCCGATGCGCTGCGATTTCGAATCCGCGAAGACGAACTTCGCCGGCGGCAGGTGCATCGGCGCCGACACCATCGGCCATTTCGGATTGTAGAGATTGAACAGCGGCGTCACGGCGACGAGATCCATCACCGCGGCGAAATACGAATCGACCGTACCGACATCGCGCCAGTAGCCCTTGTTGATCTCGTCCTCGCCGGCGATGAAGTTCGTCGCGAAGTCGTAGGCCATGACCTTCGACTTCGGATACATCTCCGGGATGATCTCCTTGCCGAAGTCGATGCCCGAGTTGCGGAGCGCGTTGCGCTGCAGCACGTCGATCATCACGTTCGCTTTGAAGATGTAGTTGCCCATCGAGGCCAGGACCATGTCCGGGCGATCGGGAATCGTCTTCGCGCCGTGCTTCGGCTTCTCGACGAAGCCCGTGACCTGCCAGTTGTCGTCGATCTCGACGACGCCGAAGTGATGCGCCTCGCTGACCGGCACGGGGATCGTGGCGATCGTGAGATCGGCGTCGTTGTTGATGTGCTCCTGCAGCATCTGGTTCACATCCATCTTGTAGATGTGATCGCCGCCGAAGACGCACACATACTCCGGCTTCTCGTCGAAGATCAGCTCGAGGTTCTGGAACACCGCGTCGGCGGTGCCGCGAAACCAGAACGGCCCGCGCCGCATCTGCGCCGGCACGATGTCGACGTACTGCCCGATCTCCGGGACCAGCCGCCACGTGCGCGTGATGTGCTCGATCAGCGAGTTCGATTTGAACTGCGTCAGCACTTTGAGTTTGAAAAAGCCGGAGTTGATGAAGTTGTTGATGACGAAATCGATGATGCGATATCGGCCGCCGAACGGTACCGCGGGCTTCGCGCGGTCCTTCGTCAGCGGAAAGAGTCGCTCTCCCTGCCCACCGGCGAGGATCATCGTGAGGACATTGCGGCGGGCCAAAGTTCCGTACATGCGTTCGCCTTCTGGTGCGAGATTCTTTCCAAGTTGACGGGGCAACGCAAGGCCGGCACGGCCGGCCGCGCTGATTGCTGCGCCGTGGCACGTACGGCTGCCAAGTGGGGCTCGTTCTCCTGCTCGACGCCCACGATGACATATCGGCCCCTGACTTGCCCATATACTCCCGCCATGGCCGAGAAGGACTACTACGAGATCCTCGGCGTGAAGAAGGCCGCGACCGAGGCGGAGATCAAGAAGGCGTATCGCGATCTCGCCAAAAAGTTTCACCCCGACAAGAACAAGGGGAACAAAGACGCCGAGAACCGCTTCAAGGAATTCTCCGAGGCGTATGCCGTGCTCTCCGACAAAGAGAAGCGCTCGCAATACGATCGACTCGGCGCGGAAGCGTTCGGGCCGGGCGGCGCGAATCCATTCGCGGGCTTCGATTTCTCGCAGTTCATGGGCGGAGGCGGGAGCGGCGGCGGACGCGGAAAACGCGGTCGCCGTGCGGGCGGCGGCGGCACGACGATGGACTTCACCGACATCTTCGGTGATCTGTTCGGCGGCGGTGGCGGTGGCGGATTCGCGCAGCAGGAGCAGCCGGAGATGCAGGCCGAGCTCACCATCGACTTCCGCGACGCAATCCTCGGCTCGACAATGTCGCTGCAGCTGAACGGCGACTCGATGAAGGTCAAGATCCCGGAAGGGATCGGCGACGGCCAGAAGATCCGCGTGAAACGCGGCGGCCAGCCGATTCAGATCACGATTCGCGTGCGTCCGCATCCGTTCTTCGAACGGCGCGGCGACGACATCTACATCGATCTTCCGATCACGGTCGGCGAAGCGATCCGCGGCGCCGAAGTGGAAGTGCCGACGATTCACGGCACGTCGCGCATCCGCGTTCCCGCGGCAACGCAGTCCGGCCGCACGATGCGTTTGAGCGGAAAAGGCGTCAAGCGCACGGGCGGCGCGGGCGATCAGTACTGCCGGATCATGGTGCACGTTCCCCCCGCGGGTCCGGACGAGGCGGTGGATGCGATCGAGGCCGCGTACCCGCAGAATCCGCGTGGGAACTTGAAGGCGACGCTGTGAGCGGCTAGCCTGACGCCGCACACTTATGGACATTCAACTGCTCCGCGCCGACATCGCGTCGCTGAAAGTGGATGCGATCGTGGCTCCGACCGATCCGCAATCGATGGAATCCGGACGCGCCGTGGTCGTCACGGGCGGCAATCTGCTCGCGCGTTTCATCATTCACGTGCGCGTTCCGACCGGCGACGAAGAGGATGCCGACATGAAGCTGCTCGCGGCGACGCGTGCGGCGGTCGAGCGTGCCGAAGAGCTCGCGGTTGCGTCGGTGGGATTGCCGGCGATTGCGACCGGGCCGTTCGGCTTCACGTCGGAGCGATGCGCACGCGCGATGCTGCCGGCCGCGCTGGATCATCGCGCGCGTGCACGCTCGCTGCAGAGGGCTGTGTTCTGCCTCTTCGGGCAGGAAGAGTACCAGGCGTTCGAGCGCGTACTGGGAGAGCTGCAGACTTGATTCCGCCGGGACGGATTTTCGTGATCGGAGACTCGCACATCGGCCTCTCCGACGGCAGCGAGAAGCCCGTCAACGCCTGGCTCGATCGCATGGCCGCGCTCGCCCCGCGCGCGCTGTACCTGAACGGCGATCTCTTTCACTACCTGATCGCCCATCCGAAATTCACGACGTCGTCGGTCGAGAAAGTGATGGCGAAGTTCAAGGAGCTGCGCGACCGCGGCATCGCCATCCACTACGTCGAAGGCAACCGCGATTTCTTTCTCAAAGGCTCTTTTGTCGAAGACGTGGTCACCGACGTCGGCATCGAGTACACGATCGGCGCGGGCACGAATCGCTATCTGATCGTACACGGCGACATGATCAACGACCGCGACTGGAAGTACCGCTTCTGGCGCCGCACGTCGAAGAATCCGATCTCGCGCATCGGCGTCGATCTGATCCCGAAAAAGATCGCGCGCAATTTCGTCGACGGCGTCGAGCGCAAGCTCGCGAGCTCGAACTTCAAGCACAAGTCGCGATTGCCGATCGAGATGATGGAAGCGTACGGCCGCAAACGCGCGCGCGATGGGTTCACGCACGTCGTGTTCGGACACTTTCACCACAAGCTCGTGCTGCCGGTGGAGCCTTCGATGACGGTGACGATCCTGCCGCCGTGGTACGAGACCGGCGAGGCGATGGTGATCGATCCGAAGAGCGGCGAGTTCGAGTTTGCGACGATTTAGCCGGCACGGCCGGCAGCGCTGGTCGCTGCGCCGGCGCACGTAACGGATGCCCAGTCGGTACGCTCCGGCGCCAATCCTCAATGGTGCGCGCCGCGCCGTCGCGGCAAGGGATTCACCTCGATCACGACTTCATCGCTGCTCATCCCGTGCGGCGCGACGGCCGAAACCCAGAACGGATAGCGGCCCGGCGCCGGCGCCGTCACGATCAACTCATTGCCGGTCCCGATCATCGGACGCGAACGATCGCCACGCGCACCGTTGTACCAGGTGAACGTCACGCGCGAAGCCTCGGAGATCGCAGTCAGGCGAATCGGCTTTCCGACCGTCGTCGTCAACGCAGACGGTGCGATCGACACCGTCACCGGCGCCTCGGTCACCCGGATCTGCACGTACAACCCATCCCGAAAACTGCCGTCCGGCGACAGAACTCGAATCCACGCATTACCGGGCGCGATGCCTGTGATCGTCACCTCGCCGACCTGGCCCAGCGCCGGCAATCGGCCTTCGACGTGCGCCACGTTTTCCGAATCGCTCGCACAAATCCACGGGGTCGGATTCACGTCAGGAGCGTGGCCGCTCCAGATCGCGTGAATCGTGATGGTCGCCGTTTCGGACGCCCTCAGCTCCACGTAGTCCCTGCTGAAGCGCGGCGACCACATCGCGAATGTCGAGGACGTGACGCAGAGACTGGCGAGAAGCAGAACGCGACGGATCATGCGCGTTGATACGGAGGTTCACGCCGACGCGTTTAGAATCGCGCGTCATGCGCGTCACGTTTCTCGGAACAGGCACCTCGACCGGCGTCCCGGTCATCGGCTGCCATTGCCGCGTCTGCACCTCGCCGAACCCGCACAATCAGCGGTTGCGGCAGTCGGTGCTGCTCGAAGAAAACGGCAAATACGGCCTGATCGACACGACGCCCGATCTGCGTCTGCAACTCCTCCGTCATCCGATCCCGCGCCTCGACTTCCTGCTCTTCACGCACTCGCACAGCGATCACCTGATGGGACTCGACGACATCCGTCCCTTCAACTTCCGCCAGCGCGAGACGCTGCACGCCTACGCGAATCCGCAAACCGCGAAAGCAATCCGCCGCGTCTTCTCGTACATCTGGGATCACACCACGCAGATGGGCGGCGGCAAGCCGCAAGTCGAGCTGCACGAGGTCGAGGAGACGTTCACGCACGACGGCATCGCGATCACCCCCATCCCCGTCCTGCACGGCGACTGGACCATCCTCGGATTCCGCATCGGCAACTTCGCCTACATCACCGACACCAACGGCATCCCGCCCGCATCGATGAAACTGCTCGAAGGCGTCGAAGTCCTCGCCCTCGACGGCCTCCGCCCCGGCCCCAACCACCCGACCCACTTCACGATCGCGCAGGCGATGCAATGCGCGCAGGAGATCGGCGCGCGCGAAACGTGGCTGATCCATCTCGCGCACGAGGTCGAGCATGACGAGGTGGAGCGGGGGCTGCCCGCGGGGGTGAGGTTGGCGTTTGATGGGTTAGTGCTGGACGTATGAAGTCGTAGAGTCTTAGAGAGGTAGAGTCTTAGAGGTCCGAGAGCGTGCGTGCATACCTCTAAGCCTCTACGACTCTAAGCCTCTACGACTCTCTTAGTCCCTGAATCAAATGAAAATCATCCAAAAAGCCGGCCCGCTCCACGCCACCGTCACCGCCCCCCCCTCGAAGTCCTACTCCGTCCGCGCGCTGCTGCTCGCCGCGATGACGCACGGCACGACGACCGTGACGAACTGTCTCGACGCGGACGACACGCGTTACGCGCTCGAATCGTTGCGCACGCTCGGGTTCGACGTCGCGGGATCGTTTCAGCGCGAAATTTTCATCGGGCCTCGGAAGTCGATGTCGGCGAATGAAGTGCCGATCTTCGTCGGCAACGCAGGCACGGCGATGCGGTTCTTCACGGGCTGGCTGGCGTTCACGCCCGGACGGTTTCTTCTGCAGGGCGAAGAGCGGATGCACGAACGACCGATCGGCGATCTCGTCGAGGTGTTGTTGCAGATCGGCGCCGAAGTCGAATACGTGGGCGTCGAGGGATATCCACCATTGCGCATCCGCGGCAAGAAAATGCGCGGCGGATTCGACGTCACGATCTCCGCGAAAACGTCGAGTCAGTTCGTTTCGGCGTTGATGATCGGCGGTGCAACGTTGCCGGACGGCATCACGTTGCGCATCGCGACGATGGCCTCGGGACCGTACATCGACATCACCGCGGACATCCTCACGACGTTCGGTGCGCAGGTGACGCGCGATGGCAATGTCATCAACGTGCGGGCCGGCAGACTCGCGCTGCCCGAGTATCGCGTCGAAGGCGACTATTCATCCGCGTCGTACTGGTTCGCGGCGGCAGCAGCGACGCGCGGCACGATGCGCGTTCGCGGACTCGCGGTGCCGACCGCGCAGGGCGACGCGGGATTCCTCGACATCCTCTCGCGCATGGGCTGCACGGTCGAAGTCGGCGCGGACGAGATTGTCGTCACCGGCGCCGAGACGTTGAGCGGCGGCACGTTCGATTGCAACGCGACGCCGGACATCGTTCCGACCCTCGCCGCGATCGCACCGCTCGCCTCGTCTCCGGTCGAGATCGTCAATGTCGCGAACCTGCGCGTCAAAGAATCCGACCGCCTCGCCACCGTCACCTCCGAGCTCCGCCGCCTTGGTGTCACCGTCGAGGAACGGCCTGATTCGCTGCTGATCCAACCGGGCTGGAGCGAGGAACCCGTCGTCATCGAAACGCACAACGATCACCGGATCGCCATGGCATTTGCGATCGCCGGGCTGGCCCGCGGAAACGTCACGATCGGGAAAGAACAGGTAGTCTCGAAGTCGTATCCGCGGTTCTGGCGCACGCTCGACGAAGTGCTCTCGTCATAAACTGCGCCCCGCACCCATTCGATGGACAGCCTCAGTCTGCTTCTTGCCTTCTTCTTCGTTCTCGCGAACGGCTTCTTCGTCGCGGCCGAATTTGCGATCGTCAAAGTTCGCTCGACGCAGCTCACCGAGCTCGCCGAGCAGGGCAGCACGCGCGCGAAGATGGCGCGCCGGCTTACGAAGCATCTCGACGCGTATCTCTCCGCCACGCAGCTCGGCATCACGCTCTCCTCGCTCGCACTCGGCTGGATCGGCGAGCCCGCGTTCGAGCATGTGATCCGGCCGCTGTTCGGCCGGTTCTACTCGGAGAAAGTCGGCGCCACCGTCGCCTTCGCGATCATCTCCGTGCTGCACATCGTCCTCGGCGAGCTCGCACCGAAATCGGTCGCGATCCAGAAACCGGTGCAGACGTCGCTCTGGGTCGCGCATCTGCTGCACGCGTTCTACGTCGTCACGTATCCCGCGATCTTCCTGCTCAACGGCGTCTCGCGCGCGATCCTCAAAGTCTTCGGCATTCATCCGGCGAGCGAGCACGAGACCGCGCACTCCCCCGAAGAGCTGCGGCTGATTTTGCTCGGGTCGGAGAAGGCGGGGATCCTTTCGGAAGAAAACCGCGAGATCATCGAAGGCGTCTTCCAGTTCTCGAAACGCACCGCGCGACAGATCATGGTGCCGCGCACCGACGTTGTCGTCCTCTCCGTCACGCGCACGATCGAAGAAAACCTCGAGACCATTCGCACGACGCGTCACACGCGCTATCCCCTTTGTGAGGGCTCGCTCGATCAGACTATCGGATTGATTCACGTGAAGGATCTGCTGCTCGCGCAGTTGCGCGGACCGGGACGCAGCCTCCTCGAGCTCAAACGCGAGATTCTCTTCGTGCCCGAGAACAGCACTGTCGAATCGCTGCTGTCGCAGTTCATCGAATCGAAGACGCACATGGCCTGCGTGCTCGATGAGTACGGAGGCGCGTCCGGCATCGTGTCGCTCGAGAACATCACAGAAGAGCTGTTCGGACAGATCCAGGACGAGTTCGATCGCGAGCGTCCCGAGATCGAGCCCCTCGGCAACGGTCGCTATCGCGTGCGCGGCGACTATCTGATCGAAGATCTCGCCGATCGCTTGAAAGTCGACCTCGGCGAGCCGGAAGAAGAAACGGTCGGCGGCTACGTCGCCGCGCGGCTCGGACGCGAAGTCACGCCGGGCGACAAAGTCGATCTCGGCGATCTCGCGATCAGCGTGCTCGAAGCGGAACGCTTCCGCGTGCGCTGGGTGATGGTAGTGACGAAAACGCCGCCGAAAGAAGAGTTGGACGAAACAGAAACGGCGGGCTGAGAGCCCGCCGTTTCGCGTTGAAGTTCGATCGGTCGTCAGTGCCTGCGGAAGAGCTCCGTGAGCCTCTCCGGGAGGTGCGACATCATCCGCCACGTCTTCGAGAAGACCCCTTCTTCCTGCTGCTGAACGGGCTGTCGCGAGTAAGCGGATTCCTTCAAGATTCTGTTCGTCTCCTGAATACGCATTTGGGTGTAACCTCCTTACTCTTCTGTTATTTGCGAAGGAGATGCCACTATTTGCCGCGGTGCTTCGCTTTCTCGCGATATTCGAGAACGATGTCGCGCACGCGTTCCGGATCGTCGACGAGATGGATGCTGTCGACGTCGGCCTGCTGGATGTTGTTCGCGGCCAGCACGCTCTTGCGCAGCCAGTCGATCATGCCTGACCAGTAGTCGCTGCCGAAGAGGATGACGGGAAAGTCCGAGATCTTCTTCGTCTGGATCAGCGTGAGCGCGCCGAACAGTTCATCGAGCGTTCCGAACCCGCCCGGAAACGTGACGAACGCTTCCGAGTATTTGATGAACATCGTCTTGCGGACGAAGAAGTAGCGGAACGTCATCGCCTTGTCGACGTAGCGATTCAGCTCCTGCTCGAAGGGAAGCTGAATGTTGCAGCCGATCGACAACGCGCCCGCGGCTTTCGCACCGCGATTCGCCGCTTCCATGATGCCGGGACCACCGCCGGTGATGATCGCGAATCCCGCGCGCCCGAGGAGCTCCGCGGTTTGCATCGCGAGCTCGTAGTAACGATCCGCAAGTGGCGTGCGCGCGGAACCGAAAATCGAGACCGCGGGATACACATCGGCGAGATGATCGAAGCCCGAGACAAACTCGCTCGTGATGCGCAGCACCCGCCACGAATCGCTCTGCAAGGTCTCCGCGCGACTGGGGCGATCGAGCAGCTTGCGATCTTCGAGATCTTCTTTTTGCGTGCGAGGGATGACTACGGCAGGATCCATTTGCCGATTGTGTCATCCCGAGCGTAGCGAGGGACCTGGGCGGGCGGGGCGCGATGAACGTGCATGGCGCCCCGCCCACCCAGGTCCCTCGTTCACGCTCGGGATGACAGTGCTGTCAGTTACTGGCGAAGCTTGATCACGGCCGTCTCCACGAGCTTGTCGCCCGGAAGCCTTCCCTGCCATGCCGTCGCCTTCACGCTGCCGGTCTCACTCATCGTGCCGAACGCGGTGCGGACGCGGAAACGCACGGTCGAGCGTTCCGCGGGCTGGACGTTGCCGAACGTGAAGCGGTAGAGATTCGAGCCCGGCGTGTGAATCACGTTCACGCCGCGATCGTTCGTCTGGTCCATCACGATGAGCTGCGGCGGGAGCTCCACTTCGAGCAGGATGTCCTGCACGTTGTTCACGCCGATGTTGCTGATCGAGACATCGAGATTGTCGACTCCCTGTTCCGGGAGATCGTTCGGGTGCGCGATGTTCAGCTTCAGGATCTGACCGCGCGACGTCACCGCCATGCCGCTGCTCTTGCACGCCGTCGTGGAGATCAGAGCCAGAGCGACGATCGCGACGACGGCGACCGACCAGAGTTGTTTCTTTTTCATGATTTCTCCTTAGAGTCTGCCTGTGCCGGCGAGAGTTATTCAGTGCAAACACATTGCCCGGTAACGCAGTTGCAATACTCTTGGCGCGTGACCTACTTCATCGGCGTCGATGGTGGCGCCTCGAAAACTGCCGCGCTCGTCGTCGACCATCAGGGCAACACCCTCGGTCGCGGCTTGGCGGGCCCGTCCAATCACCTGCGCATCGGAATCGAGACCGCGACGCGCAACGTCGAACGCGCGGTCAGCATCGCGCTCGTCGAAGCCGGGATTGCCATTCGCGACGTCGAGTACGCGTACTGCGGCATCGCCGGCGCGGACCATCCGTTCCATCGCGAGCGCGTCGTCGATTCGCTGCGGATCTTTTTTCCGCGCGGCAATTTCATCGTCGATACCGATGCGCGCGTCGCACTCACGGGTGCGGTCGGCTTCGGTGCTGGCATCGTTGTCATCGCGGGCACCGGCTCCGTGGCATTTGGCCGCAACGCCGCAAACGACGAAGCGCGCGCCGGCGGCTGGGGCCCCACCCTCGGCGACGAAGGCAGCGGTTACTGGATCGCCCGCGAAGGTCTCGCGGCCATCGTTCGCGCGCACGACGGACGCGGTTTCGCGACGAAGATGACGGAGCTGCTGTGCGAGGCGTACGGCATGTGCGAGCCGACCGATCTGCCGAAGTTCGTCTACGCGGCCACGACGCACGTCGATGACATCGCGCGTTACGGCAAGCTCGTGATCGATGCCGCGCACGCGGGAGATGACGTCGCGCGAGAGATCCTGACGCGCGGCGGATCGGAGCTCGCGGAATGCGTGCTCGCGATCGCGCGTCGACTGCAGATGACGGGGACGGAGTTTCCGGTCGCGTATGTCGGCGGTGCGTTTCACGCGGCGGAGATGCTTCTCAGTCCAATGCGATTGCGCATTCAGCGCGACGCGCCCGGCGCGGTGCTCGTGCTGCCGCAACGGACGCCGGTGGAGGGCGCGGCGATGATGGCGATGCACGCGGCGCAGGCGCCCCGCGTGCGTTAGGTTTGGAGTGCGGCAGCC